>NZ_JBICMK010000071.1:0-150046 GCF_043106315.1 Pseudomonas sp. FYR_5
GCGGGTTTACCCGCGAAAGGGCCGACCCTGCTGGCCAATTCCCACTCGCCGTTCACCGTTGCCGCCGCCACCGTATTCGCGGGTAAACCCGCTCCTACCTTGGTTTGCGCTAACGGCTGAATTTTGCGCCGGGCAAGACAGGCGCTGTAGATGTGGAGCGCAATGGCAGCGATCAGCGGGCCAGGCCTGAACGACGCTCGCGCAGGGCCTTGTCGACTTCGGCCTCGACCTTGTAGGCCGGCCCCTCCAGGTCGTCGAAGTTGCGCGTATAGCGTCGGGCAAACTCCTCCACACCCAGCTCCTGATACTGCTGCACATGCTTGAGCTCGTGCGCCCACAAGGCCACGTTGTCCTCGGCATCGGCGGCCCGGCGGAAGATGATCGTGTCGATCAGTGTAACGGCGTTCACATCGGGGTTCTGCAATAGCGCATTGGCTGCGCTCATCTGTTGCTCATCCCCCACCCGAAAGCGCGCTGCGTCGAGCACGGCAAAGTCATACCAAGGTTCAAGCTGCGCCCGAATATGCAACGGAATCGGCTGAACACCGCTGGCCGTGGCTTCGTCGCGGGCCTGGCGCAAGGCGTAGGCAAGGCTGGACGAGGCCATGACCTCCACATCCTTGAGGATCTGCCCGGCCTGGCCCGGGTCGATCGGGGCGCAGAAGCAACCCATCAGGCACACCTGATACTGCCCTGGCGGGCAGGCCTGCTCGGCAAACGCTGGCAGGGCCAATAGCAAACCCAACAAGGCACTAATCTGCCTCATGCAGGGCCTGTTCGACAAACTGGCGGCTGGCGCCCAGTACCTGCGCTTGCACGCTTTCACTGGCCAGCATGCGCCCGACCAGCACTGCCCCTACGCACTGGCTGATCAGCACCCAGGCCAGTTGCTCATCCTCCAGGGTTGTGCTCCAGGCCTGGTGCAGTTCTACCAGCCAGTGCTCAGCCACTTCACGCACCGGCGTGTCGGCCCGGGCGATTTCCACTCCCAGCGGCGGCAACGGGCATCCACCTTCGGCATTGCGCAGGTGGGCCAGGCTCAGGTACTGCTGCAGGCAGCGGCCCAGGCGTTCGCGGTTGGCTCCTTGGCAGGCCAGGCGTATCAGGGGGCTGTTGCTCAGCTCCTGGCGTACCACCTCGGTAAACAGGTCGTCCTTGGACGGGAAGTGGTTATAGAAAGCACCGCCGGTCAGGCCGATCGCTTTCATCAGCCCGGCCACGCCGGTGCTGGCAAATCCCCCGCGCTTGGCCAGCGCGCCGCTGCTGGCCAGCAGCCGTTCGCGGGTTTGCTGTTTGTGTTCGTTGGAGTAGCGCATTCACATGCCTCGGCAGACAGGCTTGACGATGACCGCGATCATAGCATAGCGTTCGTTTACTAAACGATCATTTACCCATGGAGGCAGGCATGTCAGAACAACAAAAAGTAGTGCTGGTGATCGGGGCGGGCGACGCCACTGGGGGCGAGATCGCCAAACGCTTTGCGCGTGAGGGCTATGTTGCCTGCGTAACTCGGCGCCAGGCCGACAAACTGCAGCCGCTGTTGGAGGAAATTCGCGCCGCTGGCGGCCAGGCTCACGGTTTTGGCTCTGATGCGCGCAAGGAAGAGGAGGTTACGGCGCTGGTGGAGACTATCGAGCGTGATATAGGCCCGATTGAGGCATTTGTCTTCAATATCGGAGCGAATGTACCGTGCAGTATCCTCGAGGAAACCCCGCGCAAGTACTTCAAGATCTGGGAAATGGCCTGCTTTGCCGGTTTCCTCACCGCGCAGGCGGTGGCCCGGCGCATGGTTCAGCGTGAGCGTGGCACCCTCCTGTTCACCGGTGCTACAGCCGGTACCCGCGGCGCAGCCGGTTTTGCCGCCTTCGCCGGGGCCAAGCACGGCTTGCGTGCCCTGGCACAGAGCATGGCGCGCGAGTTGGGGCCACGCAACATCCATGTCGCCCATGTGGTGGTGGACGGTGCCATCGACACGGCCTTCATCCGCGACAGCTTCCCCGAGCGCTATGCCCTCAAGGACCAGGATGGCATCCTTGACCCGGCGCACATTGCCGACAGTTACTGGTTCCTGCACGCACAGCCTCGCGACGCCTGGACCTTCGAGCTGGACCTGCGCCCCTGGATGGAGCGCTGGTAAATCCCCGTTAACCCGCAAGGATCTTAACCATGCACACGTCTGTCGACTTCTTTTTTGACCTGGGCAGCCCGGCCAGTTACCTGGCCTGGACCCAACTGCCGAACCTGTGTGCCCGCCAGGGCGCCACGCTGCGCTACCGGCCAATGCTGCTTGGCGGGGTTTTCCAGGCTACCGGCAATGCTTCGCCGGCCATGATCCCGGCCAAAGGGCACTACATGTTCACCGACCTGACCCGCTTTGCCGAACGCTACGGTGTGCCGTTCGGGATGCCGCCGGGCTTCCCGGTCAATACCCTGACTTTGATGCGCGGCGTGACAGGTACACAATTGCATTCACCGGATCGGTTCGAGGCATTGCTAACGGTGCTGTTCACCGGGCTGTGGGTACAGCGCCGCAACCTGAGCGACAGCGCTGTGCTGAATGAAACACTCGCGCAGGCAGGCTTCGACCCGCAGGTTTTTCACGCCCTGGCCGCTGACAGCGAAGTAAAAGCAGCACTAAAGCAGGCGACCGAGGCGGCTGTGGCGCGCGGGGTGTTTGGCGCGCCCACCTGTTTTGTCGGTGATGGGATGTTCTTCGGCCAGGACCGTCTGGACTTTGTCGAGGAGGCGCTGCGTCAGGGCGCCAACAGCCTCTCCAGCTGAGTGCGTTCCCACAGGCTGAGCAGGTCTGTGGGGTTGGTGCCATAGCGCTGCCAGTGCTCGAGCCCGGCCTGTTCGCCGTCGGGGGCTTGGCAATGAACGCAATGCGCCAGGCCTTCGGCATCCAGCGCCAACGTCAGTTGCCAGCCCTGGATGCCGACATCGACCAGGCCGTCATCGCGGCGTTCAGTCCCCTCAAGGGGATGCACGCCAAGGGCCACATTGCGCAGGCACTGATAGACATCCCGGGTGCTCAGTGAAGCTCTGTGGGTCAAGATCAGAAATTCGCCGGCGTGTTGGCGCTGATGATCTCGGCCTCATCCGGGCCGATGTTCTTGAAACTGTGCGGCAGGGTCGTGGGGATATAGTAACCGTCGCCCGAGTTGAGGACGCTGACCTGGCCATCGACCCACAGCTCGACGGTACCACGGGTGACCAAGCCGCATTCTTCGCCTTCAGCATGCACGATCGGCTCGCCAGAGTCGGCGCCGGGTGCGTACAGCTCACGCAGCATGCGCATTTGCCGGCCTTCGACACTGGCGCCGACCAGCAGCATGCGCAGGCCATTGCGCCCCAGGTCTGGTTGTTCGCCACCACGGAATACGTAGCGCTCTTCGCGCACTGGCTCGTCGAAGCTGAAAAACTCCGCCAAGCTCATGGGAATGCCTTCGAGCAGCTTTTTCAGGGAGCTGACCGAAGGGCTGACGCGATTCTGCTCGATCTGCGAGATCGTCGAATTGGTCAGTCCGCTGCGGCGGGCCAATTCCCGTTGGGAGAGATTGTTGCGTTCACGCACCAGTTTGAGTCGCGTCCCCGTGTCCATAGCCGCCTTGTAATCAGAGGTGTCAATAATAATGAGCGATGCGCATTAAAACACACTCTGCGCCCTTGCGCGCTGTGCTTCTCAGACCCGCTGCTCACGCGGCATTGGCCACAGCCCGACCAGCAGCAACAGCACGGCCACGGCCAAGAATGGCAAGCGCGGATCAAGGGCATACACCAAGGTACCGGCGAGTGGCCCGATCACCGCGCCCATACCTTGGGCGGCGCCAATGGAACCGGCTGTGGCGCCTTGCTCAGAGGCCTGCATGGCATTGGCTGCCAGTGCCGAAAACGCCGGGAACACGAAGCCCATGCCCGCTGCCGCAACAAAATAGCAGGCCCACAGCCAGGGGGCCGTGGTGGCCAGCGAGCCGCAGGCAAAGCCCAGTGCCGATACCGTGGCACCCACCCGGATCATCTTCAGCGGTGGCCACTCCAGTTGGCGCAGTATCACCTGCGCCAGCATCAGCGCCACACCTACGGTGGTCAGGGCGATGCCAGCCGCCTGGGCCGCTTCGGCAGGGCCCAGATGCAAGCGGTCGAGGGCAAAGAAACCGACGATGATCTGCGACACGGTCACACTGAGCATGGCGCTGAATGCCACCAGCAGCGGCCGGCGCAGGCGCGGGTCGTTCAGCCGCACCGGGCTGGGGGCGTGGCTGTGCGTCAGAGCCTGTGGTTTAAGGGTAAAAAACAGCACGAGGAAGGCGGTGGCCGGCAGTAGCGACATGATATGGAACGGCAGGCTCAGGCTGTGCCGCGCCAGCAGTGCGGCCAGCGCCGGCCCGACCACCAGACCGACGGCGTTGGCCGCTCCCAGTGAGGCCATGGCCCGCGCCCGGCGTTGCGGCTCGACATGGTCGGCGATCAGCGCATTGCAGCCTACCGGGATGGCGGCATAGAAGGCGCCGATGCAACCGCGCGCGATCATCAGGCCGATGAACGCCAAGGTTGCCCCCGGCAACCAGCGTAGTGCGCCTTCGACGAACAGGCACAGCAGCCAGTAGGCCAGGGTAAAGCCAGCGCTGCCCAGCAGCAGGATGCGCCGGCGGCCCAGGCGGTCTGCCGCGCGCCCCCAGGGCCGGGCCAGCAGTACCCAGACCACGCCGGCCACGGTTATGGCGGCGCCGGCTTGCCAGGTGGCCATGCCAAGCTGGCGGGCTATCGGGCCGATCAGGGCGACGAAGGCCATCATCGACATGGTGCAGGCCATGTTGGCCAGCAGCAGCGGGCGCAAGTCCAGGGTGCTGGCAGGTAGAAGCGTTGCAGGATCCTTTGCGGCGTTCATAGGCAGTCCAAGGCAGAGTGGCAAGCAAAAACCGATATTATTAGGAATCATTATCGATTGTCGAACCCCTGGGCTGCTGCAGTTCATTCACTGCGGCGCAAGGGGCCAGGCCACATGCTACGCAACACACCGTCGCGGCGCACCCACGCATGCATCAAGGCTGCACCCACATGCACCAGCACCGTGGCGAACAGCAGGTAGCCGGCCCAGCCATGGGCCTGGCGCAACACGGCATACAGCTGCAGGTTGTGGGGGGTGATGGCAGGCAAGCCGAGCGGGCGCGGGTAATCGCCGGCTGACAGCATGGCCCAGCCCAGCAGTGGCATGCCCAGCATCAGGCCATAGAGCAGCAGATGCGAGGCCCCGGCGGCCCAGCGCTGCAGTTTTGGCAGGTCGTTCGGCAGGGGCGGGTGGGGTACGGCCAGGCGCACAGCGATGCGCAGCACCACCAGCACCAGCAGGGCCAGGCCGGTGGCCTTGTGCAGGCTGATCAGCACCGGATGGCGCAGAGACAGGTCGGCGACCATGCTCACGCCGATGAGCAACATGGCCAGGATCAGCACGGCCATCAGCCAATGCAGCAGACGGGCGAAAGGGTGGAAGGTTTCAGGTTTCATGGCTTGGCTCCGGTGCTGAGCGACTCGCGGCTACGGCGGTTGAACGATTCCGAATAGGCGGCCGAGCGGGCGGCAAGGATCGGGTCCGCCGATGCCTCTATACCGCGCGGCAGGATCAGCGGGTCGAAGTTGAGGTCGCGGCAGGCCCCTTGCTCGGGGGCGTCCACCTGTTCCAGCACCAAAGTGCCGGCGTCCACGCTGCGCCGCTCGGCGGGCCACCGCCGTGCAGGATCGTCCACGGCGTCGCCTGGTTCGGCCAGCACCAGACGCAGCTTCCAGCGCAACGGGCCTTGGGCAAGGCGTTGCTGCAAGTCGTGTTGCAGGAATTGCTTGTCATCAACCTGGGTGGGCAATGCCGCAAATGCAGTTTGTGGCTCGAGCTGCCAACGCACCGGGTGGGCCGCGCCAGCGGCGTCGATCAGGCGGAAGGCATTGATACTGTGGTATTGCGTGTTGGCGAAGCTGTCGCTGGGTTTGTAGCCCGCCGCCCATTGGCGAAACGCCGCGCTTTCCGGGTGGGCGGCAAAGAACGCCTGCAGCTTGCCAGGGTCCGGTTTGCCGGTCGCCGGGTCTGGTGTGCTCGCCAGTACTTGCTGGTAGAACGCTTGCGGCGTGCTGACTGCCAGCACCGGAGGATTGTTCATGCCCGTCCGCCAGACCTGACCGTCGTCGGTGCTTAGCTGAATTGCCAGGCTGCGTACGGGTATAGCGGTATCCGGGGCGAATGGGTTGGCACCGCCGATGGCAAAACGGCCCACCACCGGCACCCGTTGCTGGCTGAAGGCGCGCGCCGTGGACAGGTTGGCGGCCTGCCCGCTGGCCTGGAAGTAGCCGCTCACGCACAGGCCCTTGGCGTGGTTCTTGCGATAGCCGGGGTAATGCCCGGCCTGGGCTTCGAAGGTGTCGATGATGCGCTGTGGCGTCAGCCGGGATTCGCCGAGCCAACCGGCGGCATAGGCAAAGCCGGCACCTGCGGCCAGCAGCACGCCGCCAATGGCGGCCAGGCGCAAGGCTTTGGCCGGGCCGTGCAAGGGTGTGTTCATGGTCAATGTCCGGTTCAGTGAAGGTGCCAGTACGACGGGGCAGGGAAAAAGTTATTCCCTCATCGGGAATAGAATTTGTTCACAGGCGTCTGCCCTTTACACTGACAACCCCAGAGGCCGGTACCTGACCATGCACGATTTGGACGACCACCAGTGGCGCGAGCTGCTGGCCCGCCTGCGCCGCTTTGCCGTGTGGCTGACCCGCGAGCCGGGCAGCGCCGACGACCTGGTGCAGGCGACGGTCGAGCGGGCCCTGAGCCGCCGCGACCAGCAACGGGACGCCGATGCCCTGCGTGCCTGGCTGTTCACCATCCTTTATCGACAGTTCCTCGACGGTAAGCGCCGTGAGCGCTTGCATGCGCGCTGGTTGTCCTGGTTCGGCCGTAACGAGCGCGACGAAGAGCCGGCTGGTGACAACATCGAAGCCATCGTCCTGGCCCAGGCCGACCTGCAGGCCTTTGCCCGGCTATCGGCGGAGCAGCGTGCCTTGTTGTTGCTGGTCAGCATCGAGGGCTTGAGTTACAAGGAGGCCGCCCAGGCCTTGGGCATCCCCATCGGCACTGTGATGTCGCGCCTTTCGCGCGCGCGCAATGCCTTGCGCGAACTGACCGAGGGCAACCCCCAGCCCCCGGCCTTGCGGAGACTGAAATGACGCGCCTGATCCCCACCGATGATGAATTGCACGCTTACGTCGATGAGCGCCTGGAACCTGTGCGCCGGGGCGAGGTGCAGGCCTGGCTGGCGGCCAACCCGCAGGCTGCGGAACGGGTGGAAGGCTGGCGCGCCGATGCCCGGCGGCTGCGTACGGCACTGGCGGGATTGGGCGAGCTGCCCGGTGCAGCGCAGTTGGACCTTGGCCAGTTGCGTCGGCAATTGCGCCAGCGTCGGCAGCGGCGCTGGGCTGCGGCGGCGGTGGTGATGCTGGCGTTGGGTGTGGGGGGCTTGGGTGGCTGGCAAGTGCGCGATGCAACCCTGGCACGAGCCGACCTGCCCATGGCTGACGCTGTTCAGGCGCATCGTTTGTTCGCCGGCAGTGAAACACTGGATATCCAGGCCAGTGATCCTGGGCAGTTACGCGATTGGCTGGGGCGCTATTTCAGCCGGGTGGGCCAGTTACCGGACCTGGCGGGCTACGGTTTCAAGCCGGTGGGTGCGCGCTTGCTCAGCAACGAACAAGGGCCGGCTGCATTACTGGTGTTCGAGGATGGCAAGGGCCAGCGCATCAGCCTGTTCCTGCGCTCGCCGGGCGACCTTTATCGGCGCATGCCGGACGGGCAGCGGGTCGATGGCCAGCTGGAAGCGCGGTACTGGTCGCATGGGGCTTATAACTTTGCCTTGGTCAGCGCAGCGGACGATGTGCGTGGGGCGGGGGTAGGGGAGGCGTTGAGGCTGGGGTTGTAAGTGTGGGCCCAAGGCATGCACCTTGGGCCCGTCACCAGAGTCAGCTCAACTCCAACCAGATCGGCGCATGGTCCGACGGCTTTTCCATCCCGCGCAGTTCATAGTCCACCCCCGCTGCCTTGATGCGCGGCACCAGCGGCTGTGAGGCCATGATCAGGTCGATGCGCAGGCCGCGCTTGGGCTCGTCCTCGAAGCCGCGGCTTCGGTAGTCGAACCAGCTGAAGCGGTCGGTCACGTCTGGGTACAGATGGCGGAAGCTGTCTACCAACCCCCAGCCTTTCAAACGTTCCATCCACTCACGCTCTTCCGGCAGGAAGCTGCACTTGCCGGTCTTCAGCCAGCGTTTGGCGTTGTCCGGGCCGATGCCGATATCACAGTCTTGCGGCGAGATGTTCATGTCGCCCATCACCAGCACTGGATGGTCGTTGCGGAACTGGCTTTCCAGCAGTGCCTGCAGGTCGCTGTAGAAGCGCTGCTTGGCCGGGAACTTGGTGGGGTGGTCGCGGCTCTCGCCCTGGGGGAAATAGCCATTCATGATGGTGATCGGGTTGCCGTCGGCATCGGCGAAGGTGCCCCAGATGAAGCGGCGCTGGGCGTCTTCTTCGTCGGTGGCAAAGCCCTTGTGCAGGCTCAGCGGCGCCTGGCGCGACAGCAGGGCCACGCCGTAGTGGCCCTTCTGGCCGTGATAGTGCACGTGGTAACCCAGAGCCTGCACGTCGGCCAGCGGGAACTGATCGTCGCTGACCTTGGTTTCCTGCAGGCCGATCACGTCCGGCTGGTGCTTTTCGATCAGCGCCGCCAGCTGATGCGGGCGGGCCCGCAGGCCGTTGATGTTGAAACAGACGATCTTCATGGAAAGACAATCCCGGTAAAAGGCGCGATGCTAGCCGACATCGACCTTCATCACCAGCATGGCGGCCAGGCGAGCCTGCTGCTAACGTGCTGTTGGGGGTGAACGAAGCGCGCAGGGGCACCTCCAAGGCACAGTATGCCCATTCCAGGAGGTCTGCCCGTAATGCCCGAAACCACAGCCGCCCCGGCCCGTGTCTGCCTGCTCGATGATGGTTACAGCCGCGAGGCGCGTTCGCTGTTGTACAACGCCTACCGCCACGAGCCCACCTTCGCCTATCTCTTCGAAGCCCAGCGCCCGGGGTATGAGCGGCGCCTGCGGGTGATGGTGCGTGAATGGGTACGCCAGCACTTCTACCTGCAACTGCCCGCCATCGGCCTGTTGGTCGAGGACCGCCTGATTGCCCTGGCCCTGATCGTGCCGCCGCTGCGCCGGCTGGGCGTGGCCGACAGCTGGGCCTGGCGCCTGCGCATGATGCTGGGGACCGGCCTGCGCTGTACGCGGCGCTACATGGATTACCAGGCCGCGTTGGCCGCCTGCCTGCCCACTGACCAGGTACATATGCTGCCGTTGCTGGGGGTGCATCCGCAATTTCAGGGCAAGCACTACGGCGAGCAATTGTTACAAGCCGTGCACGACTGGTGCGCGGAAGACCCAGGCACCCAAGGTGTGGTGCTGGACACCGGTAACGAGCACTACCTGGCTTTTTACCAGCGTCAGGGTTATGAGGAAATTGGTGAAGTAGCTGTAGGGCCGATCCGGGAGAGGGTGTTCTTTCATCCTAATCCAGTCTCGTCAAAACCCGCATTTACCTGAACAGGCCGCCAGGCGGCTCCCTTGAGCGCCTGGCTCTGGTAGCATGCGCCGCATGACGTATTCAGGAAGATTGACCTGGGGCCTGGTTTTCTGGGTCGCCAGTTTCGCAGCATGGGGCCAGAGCGAGTTGTTGGTGAAGGTGAAGCCGGCCAACAAGGCGCTCAAGGCCAATGTCGAAGGCTATGTAGGCACTTTGGGTGACCGCGACGAAGAAGCACTTTTGCGCTTCAGTCGCGGGGCAGAGGAGCAGGCGCGCAAAGCGGCGCAGGCACTCGGCTACTATCAGGCGCAGATCGATACCGAGGTCAAGCCCGCCAGCGACGCAGACCATCCCCCACAACTGATTATCAGCATCAACCCGGGCGAACCGATTCGCCTGCGCAACGTTACCGTGCGCATCGAGGGCCCAGCCAGCGAGATGAAAGCCTTCCGCGTGCCTGGCAGCAAGGCGCTGCGGGCGGGTGAACAACTCAATCACGGCCATTACGAGGATGCCAAGCGGTTGATTCAGAACCAGGCGTCGCGCTATGGCTTCTTCAGTGGGCGCTTCACTAGTCAGCGTCTGGCTGTCGACCCGCAAGCCGGTGTGGCCGATATCGACCTGGTCTACCAGAGTGGCCCGCGTTATCGCCTGGGCGCCGTCACCTTCGGTGGCGACACGCCGCTGGACGAGGACCTGCTGCAGCGCATGGTTTCGTTCAAGCCGGGCACTCCCTACGACTCGGAATTGATCGCGGAACTGAACAACGACCTGCAATCGAGCGGCTATTTCGAAGGCGTGCGCGTGGATGCGGCGCCCACTGCTGCTGTGGGCGAAGACATCCCGGTGGATGTTCACCTGCAAACCCGTAAACCTCGCACCATGGGCCTTGGCCTGGGCTTCTCGACCGACGTCGGGCCGCGCGGCAAGGCCAACTGGACCCGCCACTGGGTCAACCCGCAAGGCCACAGCTATGGCTGGGAAACCGAACTGTCGGCACCGCGCCAGAACCTCGGCCTGTGGTACGACATTCCGCTCGACCCGCCGCTGACCGACAAGCTGCGCTTTGCCGGTGGCTACCAGAACGAGGAGCTTGCCGGCACCGACACGCTCAGCAAGCTGTTGACGGTCGGTCCTGAGTGGCACAGCAAGTTGCCCAGTGGCTGGCAGCGGGTGATTTCGCTCAAGTACCAACGTGAAGAATATCGCCTGGGTGACGACTCCGGTTTGAGCAACCTGTTGATGCCGGGTGCCAGCTATTCCTTCCTGCGCAGTGACAACCGCATCGACCCGCACAACGGCTATCGCTTGCAGTTCGATGTTCAAGTTGCCAAGGAAGGGCTGGTGTCCGACACCAACCTGCTACACGGCAACGTATTGCTCAAAGGCCTGACCACGCTCGGCCACAACCACCGCTTTCTCGGGCGCGTACAGTTTGGCGGCAGTGCGACCAATGGCTTCAAGAACAACATTCCGCCGTCGCTGCGTTTCTTCGCGGGTGGCGACCAGAGTGTGCGCGGTTACGACTACCAGACCCTTTCCCCGAAGAACAGCGACGGTGACCGTATTGGCGGGCGCTACCTGGTGGCAGGGAGTGTCGAGTACCAGTATTCGCTGACCGAAAAATGGCGCGTCGCGACCTTCGTCGACCAAGGTAACTCGTTCAACGACCTGGAACTGCCCAGCCTCAAGACCGGCGTCGGCTTTGGTGTACGCTGGGTATCGCCGGTCGGGCCGTTGCGCCTGGACTTGGCCAAGGCGCTGGATGACGAAGGGGGCATTCGCCTGCACTTTTCCATGGGGCCCGAGCTGTGAAACGCGTAATCAAATATAGTGTGCTGGGCCTGCTTGGGGGCGTCGCGAGCGTGGGCCTGGTGCTCGGCCTGCTGCTGGGTACCCAGGCCGGCAGCCGCTGGGCACTGAGCAAGGTGCCCGGGCTTGAAGTGGCCGACTTCCAGGGGCGCCTGGCAGGCAGTTGGCAGGCCAGCCGGCTGAGCTGGGCCGACGCCGGCAGCAAGGTCGAGTTACAAGCGCCGTTGCTGGCCTGGTCGCCGGCGTGTTTGCTGCGCGCTACCTTGTGCATTGACCGGTTGCAGGCAGACCGCATTGACATGGCCTTTGCGCCAAGCACCGAACCGGCCGAGAGCGCGCCGCTGCAATTGCCGACCCTGCGCTTGCCGCTGGCCATCGAACTGGGCGAGGTCAAGGTCGGGTCGCTGCGCCTGGATGGCAGCGACCTTATTGGCGATTTGCAACTGGCTGCGCGCTGGACCCACAGCGGGATACGCATCGACAGCCTGCGGCTGCTGCGCGACGACCTGCAATTGAGCCTGCAGGGCGACCTGCAACCCGAAGGCGACTGGCCGGTAAAACTACAGGCGCAATTACAGTTGCCTGCGGTAGACGAAAAACCCTGGCAACTGGCACTGACAGCCAATGGCCAACTGCAGAAGACGTTGGAACTCGCCGGCACCAGCAGTGGTTACCTCGATGCCACATTGAGCGGGCAGTTGCAGGCATTGGCCGAGCACCTGCCGGCGACCTTGCGCATCCGTTCCGAGGCGTTCAAACCGGCTGGTGCGTTGCCTGACACTTTGCAATTGAACGCGCTCGAGCTCGATGCCAAGGGCGATCTGCTCGATGGCTATCAACTGTCTGGCAGGGCCAGCCTGCCGGCCGAGCAGTCACCGATCGCCTTGGTCCTGTCCGGTCTGGTCGACAGCAAAGGCGCCAGGCTCGATGCCCTGGACCTGACCGCCAGCGACAGCCAACGGGTCAAGCTGCAAGCCACGGCTGACTGGCAGCAAGGCCTGAGCGCCGATGCGCAGCTGGACTGGCAGGACTTCCCGTGGTTGCGTCTGTACCCACTGGAGACTCCCCCCGAAGTCAACCTCAAGCGCTTCAATACCCAGGTGCATTATCGCGATGGCAATTACCAGGGCACCTTCACAGGCGACCTGGACGGCCCGGCGGGAGCGTTCAGCATCGCCAGCCCGTTCGAAGGTGACCTCACCCAGGTGAAACTGCCGCAATTGGCGCTGACCGCCGGCCAGGGCAAGGCAGCCGGCAGTGTCGCCGTACGTTTTGCCGACACCCTGGCATGGGATGTCGACCTGCAGCTCTCCGCGCTCGATCCGGCGTATTGGCTGGCCGAACTGCCGGGCACCCTGGCGGGGCCACTGCGCAGCAAAGGCGAACTGAAAGGCGATGCGCTTACCCTCGATGCCCAGCTTGACCTCAAAGGCCGCCTGCGTGGCCAGCCAGCCATGCTCAAGGCCGAGGCCCAGGGGGCGGGGCAAAACTGGACCCTGGGCACACTGGCCATCCAGCTGGGTGACAACCGCATCAACGGCAGTGGCAGCTTGCAACAGCGCCTGGCTGGGCGAGTCGACCTTGACTTGCCGCGCCTGGGCCAGCTGTGGCCAAGGTTGCAAGGCCGGGTCAAGGGCCGGCTGGATGTCGCCGGCACCTTGCAGGCCCCGCAAGGTACGCTGAGCCTGCAGGGCCAGCGCTTGGCCCAGGCCGAAAACCGCCTGCAGCAGCTGGACCTGGATGCGCGCCTGGACAGCGTCCAGCGCGGTGTAGTCGAGCTCAAGGCAACCGGTATCCACCTGGGTGACACAGCCTTGGGCACGTTGCAGGCCAACGGCAAAGGCGACATTCGCCAGCAGGCCTTGACCCTGGCGCTGGACGGCCCGCAGCTTAAGCTCGACCTTGGCCTGGATGGCCAGTTGAACAAAGGTGACTGGCGCGGGCGCCTGGCCAGTGGCCGAATCCAGGCCGGCGGCCAGGACTGGCAGTTGCAGGCGCCTGCACGCCTGCAGCGGCTGGCCAGCGGCCAGCTCGACTTCGGGGCCCACTGCTGGCGCTCCGGCCAGGCAAGCCTGTGTGGCGACGACCAGCGGCTGGCCCCCGAACCGCGCCTGCGCTACCACCTCAAGCAGTTCCCGCTGGGCAGCCTGGCCCAGTGGCTGCCGAAGGACTTTGCCTGGCAAGGCCTGCTCAACGCCGATATCAATCTGGACATCCCGGCCAGCGGCCCCAAGGGCACTGTCGTTGTCGATGCCAGTGGCGGCACCCTGCGTGTGCGCGACAAAGGCCGCTGGATCGATTTCCCTTACCAGGCCCTGCGCCTGGACAGCACGCTGGCACCGCGGCGCATCGATACGCGCCTGGCGTTTCGCGGTGAGCGCCTGGGTGAGCTGAACGTCAACGCCCGGCTCGATCCGCTGGGCAAGAACAAACCGTTATCGGGTGATTTCCGCTTGGCCGGTCTGGACCTGTCGGTGGCCCGCCCGTTCGTGCCCATGGTCGAACGCCTGGCCGGGCAGCTCAATGGCAGTGGTCGGCTTTCAGGCACCTTGCTGGCACCTCAGGTCAACGGCAACCTGGTGCTCAGCGGTGGCGAAGTCAGTGGTGCCGAGCTGCCGGCCAGCCTTCAGGACCTGTCACTGCAGGCGCTGATTGCCGGCGAGCAAGTGCAGCTCACCGGTAACTGGCGCAGTGGCGAGGCGGGACGTGGCCAGTTGAGCGGCAACCTCACCTGGGGGCAGGCACTGGCCATGGACGTGCGTCTGCAAGGCCAGCAACTGCCGGTCGCGGTAGAGCCCTACGCCACGCTGGAAGTTGCCCCGGACCTGACCTTGCGCCTGATCGATGACAAGCTGTCAGTGACCGGCAAGGTGCAGGTGCCCAAGGGCAAGATCACTGTACGTGAGCTGCCGCCGTCCACGGTCAAGGTGTCGGATGACACGGTAATCGTCGGTCACCAGACCGAGGAAGGCAAGCCACCCATGGCAATGGCCATGGACATCGATGTCGAAGTGGGTCGCGACAAGCTGTCGTTCAGCGGTTTTGGACTTACCGCCAACCTGCTTGGCCATGTGCACATCGGCGACAACCTCGATACCCGTGGCGAACTGAGCCTGGCAGACGGCCGCTACCGCGCCTACGGCCAGCGCCTCACCATACGCCGGGCGCGCCTGCTGTTCGCCGGTCCGATCGACCAGCCGTACCTGGACATCGAAGCGATCCGCAGGGTCGACGACGTGATTGCCGGCATTCGCCTGAGCGGCAGCGCCGAGCAGCCGACGACCCAAGTGTTCTCGGAGCCGGCCATGAGCCAGGAACAGGCGCTTTCGTACCTGGTATTGGGGCGGCCATTGGGCAATACCGGCGAGGATAACAACATGCTCGCCGAAGCGGCGCTGGGCCTGGGCCTTGCCGGGAGCGCCGGCATTACCGGCAGCCTGGCTTCGAGTCTGGGGATCGACGACTTTCAGCTGGATACCGAAGGTTCTGGCAACAGCACCAGCGTGGTCGCCAGCGGTAACATCACTGAGAAGCTGAGCCTTCGTTACGGGGTGGGGGTGTTCGAACCGGCCAACACGATCGCGTTGCGCTACAAGCTGAGCAAGAGGGTCTACCTTGAGGCCGCCAGTGGGCTGGCAAGCTCACTGGACATCTTCTACAAGCGCGACTTCTAGGCCCGCAGCGTGGCGGCCATCAACGGACGGTGGCCGCCTCGATGAACTCGTTGGTGCCGGGTGAGGGCGGTGGGGGGGGTGGCGCGTACCGGGACGATCAGGTTGGTGTATTCCTCGATCAACCGGTTCAAGGCCTCTGGCGGTTCGCTTGCCTGAAACTGCATGCGGATCTGCACTTCGTCCGGGTCGCGGTTTTCGCCCTGACGGCCTTGGCCACCAATGGTGACCTTGAAGCTCGCGGCCTTGCTCTCGCTTGCGGTCAGCAGTGCCTGCTGCGCCTCGGTGCCTTTGACCCTTACCGACAGGTCGACCTGCATGCGCTCCAGGGCCAGTCCTTTCGGTGACACCAGCGCAAACAAGGGGACGCGCATGATGTGCTGCCCATCCATGGCCACCTCGACCATCTTGGCTTTCATGGGGGCGCCCAGTGCTTCGGTGTCGCACTCGAAAAACTGGTCGAACAGGTTGATGTACTGCTGGGCAATCAGGCTGTTGGTGGCACTGGCGGCTTCTTGCAGGCCACGGGTAATTTCACGCAGGTCAATGGAGGTCATGGGGGCGGGGGGCTTTTGCAAAGATTCGACTCCTCAGGCAGGGTGTGCCCCTCCCAAAACCGGCAGGAGGGGCAATCGGGTCAAGCACCAGCGGTTTACGGGGTCGGCAGGTTTGCAGGCGCGGGCCGTTTCAAGGTATCCGCCTGGGAGATTTCGTCCGGGCATTGCAGTTCGGCGGTTCGGACAACGGTTGGCTTGGTCGCGGCGTCAGTGAGGAACTCGATTACCCTCATCATCGCTTCGGGCGGTTCCTGACGCTTCAGGGTCGTGTTGAAGGCATAGCGGGCGCGAGTATCTGTTTTGCGGGTTTGCGTGGATTTGTGGCTTACGCTGCCTTTCACGTTCAGCCTGAACGGCCCCCATCCGAGTGAGCCGCTAGCTTCTGCATTCATGTCCTTGCTGGAAACATCTTCCGACATCTGGTTGATAACCAGCTCGAACGCTACATTACCCTCTTCGATGGAAATGTTGGGGTGGGTAATGGCCGCCATCAGCGGCACTTTCATGGTCTTGCTGACCACGCCTTTGTACTCGCCCTGTTCATCGACGATGGTTTCGTCGTAGTCGAACTGGATGGCGACTGCCTTGCCATCCTGGACGCATACCTGCATCAGGAAGTCGGCGTACGATTTACTGGCGGTTACCTGCGCCTGGACCATGGCCTGCAAGGGACCGGCGATCATGCGGTCCATCGGCAGGGCATTGATGACGGAGCCTATAAGGCTGTTATCTAACGACATATCGGGAAGCTCGCTCTATGTAGGGGTAAGGCAGCCGCGAATGGCAGCTACGGTGTTCGGGCGTCAGCGCGTGCAAAGCTCCTGGCGCCGGATGTTGCCGATCTGCCGCAGGCTCAGGCCGTACTTGTTGGCCAGCAGGCTGCGGGACAGTCCGTTGGCGCTCTCCTTCTGAATCTGCTGGTTGCGCAGTTGACGCAGAAAGTGGTCAGCCTTGGGGATCTCCAAGGCGACCCCGGCAAAGCGCTTGATCAGTGCGTCGAGCGCTTCGGCCGGCAGCACGTCGGCGAGCTTGGTGCGCTCGCGGTGCTTGGGTATGTACTTGGGCCTGCCGCCGTAGGCGCAGGTCAGTTGGTAGGCGTTTTCGATGCCGATACAGTCGATCAGGGCCTGCAGTGAGTGGGGCAGTTGGCTGATATCGATCTGGCTCAAATCTGGCATTTGCATATGGCGCTCCTTCGGGGTGGATGGGATGTGCGACCCGATCACCCGCGGCGTTATGTCGAAGGTGTGAGCAAATTCTGTGCGACAGCCGAGGCGCGTCGCTAGGCGGCATAGGGGTTGGGGGTTGTAGCTTCGGTGAACAGGATTTGCAGGCAGCGATATCTGGCTCTGTAGGAAATGGCGCCGATATTTGGCTGTGCCGCTTGGTTTCCTGTCGGGTCACTTCCGATGATGTGGAGTGGGTGCGGCACCCCTCAATCGCACGGATAACTGCTCAGCAAGCTGGCGCTACCCAGATAGGCTTGAGGGGTATCGCGCATGCCCGGCGGCAACGTGCGCCAATCGACCAGCAGGCACAGCGCGTGCAACGGCTGGCCGTTGCGCTGGCCGATGACCTGGTCGGCAAAGTGGCGGCGGTACAGTACCTGGGTCTGACGCAGTGGCTGTGCCTGGTCGGCCTGTGCCAGTGTCAGTCGGGCCAGGTCGGGCAAGCGGGCTGTGGGCACGCTGAAATGTACCGGTGCAGCATCGGTCTGCAGGTAGCCGGCCTGGCGTACGCGTTGCCACAGTTGTTGCCATTGGCTGGCACCGGCATGGGTGGCCAACTCGCGGCCCAGTTCGAGCAGGTGTTCGGCCGGCGTCTGCTGGGTGTCCAGTGCATGAAGGGAGAGCGGGGTCAGTAACAGCGATGCGAACAACAGGGGTTTGTACATGGTGCCTCCGGCGTGGGTGCTAGGGAGCCCCATGCTTTCAGGCTGACGTCACCCCACCCAGCAGGAAATCCAGCGCCGGGGGCGGTGACCGTTGTATCATTGCCGCGGCTCGTTGCGAGCCATTTGCCCCTGATGTTGCAAGGAACATTCGATGACACACGTGCAGCGCCTCAAATATTCACTTCTGATCATCCTGGTGGTACTGGGCCTTATGTTGGGCCTGTCCCACCTGCAGAAGCAGGGCACGATCAGTGAGCAGACCTTCCAGATGCTGGCCATCGCCATTGCCGTGGTGGTCGTGGTGATCAACGGCATTCTGCGGCGCAAGGTCAAGCCCTGATCTGCGCGGGCCGGCCAGGCATGGCCGGCCATGCGCTCAGCGCGACGGTGTTTGCTCCAGCACGGCGCGCGCCTGGGGGTTGAGCCTGTAGCATTTGTCGCTACCCAGTTGTATGACGCCTTCGGTGCACAGGCGCTTGAGCACTTCGCGCACACTGAGGAACGACAGCGGGATATCCAGTTGTTCCAGTTGTGCGTGCACCCCGCGCACGCCAATGCTGCGGCCATTGCGGTCGGCGGCGTGCAAGGCATCGATAACCTTGAGGCGGATCAGGCTGGTGCGCAGGCCGAAGGTGCGCAACAGCTCGCGGATCTGTTCGTTGCCGACACGTTCTTCAGCAAATACGTCCTGTCCCTTGGACGCTTTGCCTGGGGCGTGCCCGGCCTGGATCGAGGTTTGCGGGTTGTACATGCGAATGCTCCTTTTCGTGGACGAACCCGAAATGTGGGTGGCTCACTTACTAGGACGAATGAGCACGCAAAAACTGCAACCCATTCGTGAAAAAAATGCCTGTTTCTCATCAAGACGTTCCGTCGCCTTGTAATACGTAAAATATTCATCTGGCCATTCGTCTGATCGGGATGACCCCCGAACCCGAGGAGTGCCCGTGTTTCCACTTTGCCGTCCCATGACTTGCGCCGGCCTGGCCGCTGCCCTGGTGGCCTTCAGCGTCGGCGTGCAGGCCCAGCCCGCGATAGCCGATGCCACTGCCCAGATCCGCCACACCCGTTACGGCGTACCGCATATCGTGGCCAAGGATGAGCGTGGCCTGGGCTATGGCGTCGGCTATGCCTACGCCCAGGACAATTTATGCCTGCTTGCCAATGAAGTGCTGACCGTGAACGGTGAGCGCTCACGCTTTTTCGGCACCAAGGGCAAGACCCTGGAGCAGCGTGACAACCTGGCCAGCGACCTGTTCTTCACCTGGCTCAACAGCCCAGCGGCGGTCGATGCCTTCCTGCAGGCGCAACCCGCGCCGGTGCAGGCATTGCTGGCGGGCTATGCCAGCGGCTACAACCGGGCGTTGGCCGAGCGCCGTCGTCAAGGGCTGCCTGCCGAGTGTGGCGACGGTGAGTGGGTGCGGCCCATCAGCAGCCAGGATCTGGTCAAGCTGACCCGCCGTTTGCTGGCCGAGGGCGGTGTCGGGCAGTTCGTCGAGGCGTTGGCGGGGGCGCAACCGCCAACGCTGACCAGCCAGCAATCGTCAGCGGACTTTGCCACCGCTTTGGCCCGGCAGGCGCGGTTCGCTTCGGAGCGCGGCAGCAATGCGGTGGCAGTAGGCGCGCAGCGCTCAGCCAATGGCCGCGGCCTGTTGCTGGCCAACCCCCACTTCCCGTGGATGGGCGGCATGCGCTTCTACCAGATGCACCTGACCATTCCCGGGCAGCTCGATGTGATGGGGGCGGCGCTACCAGGCCTGCCGGTCGTCAACATCGGTTTCAACAAGCACCTGGCGTGGACGCACACCGTGGACACCTCCAAGCACTTCACGCTCTACCGCCTGCAACTCGACCCCAAAGACCCGACCCGCTATATGCTCGATGGCAAGTCGCTGCCGATGGCCCGGCAAACCATCCGTGTTATGGCCAAGGCCGCGGATGGCAGCCTGAGCCAGATTGAGCGGCAGGTCTACAGTTCGCAGTTCGGCCCTGTGGTGCAATGGCCAGGTCACCTGGACTGGAATGCGCAGGCGGCTTACAGCTTGCGAGACGCCAACCTTGAAAACACACGGGTGTTGCAGCAGTGGTACCAGATCAACCGTGCCGACAGCCTGACGGCGTTGAAGGGTTCGGTCGAACAGTTGCAGGGTATCCCGTGGGTCAACACGCTGGCCGTGGACGAAGGGGGGCGGGCTTTGTACCTGAACCAGTCGGTCGTGCCCTATGTCGACCAGCAACTGCTGGATGCCTGCAGCAACCCGCAGGCGCAAGGGCGCCTGGTGGTGCTGGATGGCTCGCGCAGTGCATGCCAGTGGAAGGTTGACGCGCAGGCTGCGCAACCGGGCATCTTCCCGGCGCGGCTACTGCCAAGCCTGGAGCGTGAAGACTTCGTGCAGAACTCCAACGACCCGGCCTGGATGGCCAACCCGGCGCAGCCGCTGACTGGCTATTCGCCACTGGTCAGCCGCAGTGACCAGCCGCTGGGCATGCGTGGTCGCTTTGCCCTGCAGCGCCTGCAAGGCAAAGCCCGGCTAGGGGTAGATGAACTGCAGCGCATGGTCACCGATGACGAGGTGTACCTGGCCAGCCTGGTGTTGCCAGACCTGCTGCAATGGTGCAAGGGTGCCAGTGCAGATGTGCAGCCAGTGTGCAGCAGCCTGGCCGCCTGGAACGGCAAGGCCGACCTCGACAGTGGTATGGGCCTGGTGCACTTCCAGAACCTCTTCAATACGCTGGCTGAGGACCCGGAAAGCTGGCGAGTGGCATTCAACCCGGCCGACCCGCAACACACCCCACGCGGCCTGGCTGTCGAGCAGGCGGCGGTGAGCAAGCGGGTACATCAGGCAGCACTGGTGTCGCTCAAGCAGGTCAGTGAAAGTGGCGTTGCCCGGAATGCCCGTTGGGGGCAGGTGCAACAGGCCCTTGATGGCACGCCGGTACCGGGTGGCCCGCAGGCGCTCGGGGTGTACAACGCGATCTACAGCGTGCCGCACGGGCAGGGCAAGCGGCTGGTGGTGAGTGGCACCAGCTACCTGCAACT
The DNA here is from genome assembly GCF_043106315.1 of Pseudomonas sp. FYR_5. Classification (NCBI taxonomy): domain Bacteria; kingdom Pseudomonadati; phylum Pseudomonadota; class Gammaproteobacteria; order Pseudomonadales; family Pseudomonadaceae; genus Pseudomonas; species Pseudomonas sp. FYR_5. Next base: position 20,570 of record NZ_JBICMK010000071.1, read on the forward strand.
GGTCAGCTTCACCGACAAGGGGCCAGAAGCCCGTGGCCTGCTGGCGTTCTCCCAGTCGAGTGAGAAGGCTTCGGCGCATGCCAGTGATCAGACCAAGGCATTTGCGGCCAAGCAACTGGCGGTGATTCCGTTTACCGAGGCGCAGATCAAGGCAGACCCGGAGTATCGGGAAGTGGTGATCAGTGAGCGGGACAAAGGGGCGGTAGTCAGCCAGCCCTGAGGCGTCAGTCTGCGCCGGCCCATTCGCGGGTAAACCCACTCCTACAGGGGCCTGCGGGCTTGCCCGCGAGCCCCTGTAATGTCAGGAAAACTCGAACGGCGCCAGCTGAAAGCCCTGTTCGTCAACCTGCAAGGCCCAACCGCGGCGATCCCAGTCGCCCAGTACGATACGCCGTGCCGGTTGCCCGTCGACCACCAGCTTGTGAATCGCCGGCCGATGGGTATGGCCATGCACCAGGGTGCGCACGCCATGCGCCGCCATCACCTTGGGTACTTCTTCTGGCGTGACGTCGACGATTTCGGTGGACTTCATCCGCGTTTGTGTACGGCTTTCATTGCGCAGCTTGCGCGCCAGCCGGTAGCGGGCCGACAGCGGCAGGTGGCGCAGGATCCACAAGCTCAGCGGATTGCGCAGCAGGCGGCGCATCTTCATGTAGCCCAGGTCGCGGGTGCACAGGGTGTCGCCGTGCATCAGCAGCACCTGTTCACCGCCCAGTTCGATCACACTGGGGTCGTTCAACAGCGTGCAGCCCGCCGCCTCGCAAAAGGCCTGGCCAATCAGGAAGTCACGGTTGCCATGCATCAGGTAGATGGCCGTACCACTGTCGCTCAGCCGGCGCATGGCCTGGCAGATCGACTGCTGGAAGGGCGTCATGGCATCGTCGCCAATCCACGCTTCGAAGAAGTCACCAAGGATGTACAGGGCCTTGGCGTGCCGGGCGCGGCCATCGAGCAGATCAAGAAACGCCCGGGAAATATCCGGGCGTTCTTCTTGCAGGTGCAGATCAGAGATCAGCAGAATCACTCAATGATCTCGGCTTTCTCGATGATCACGTCGTCTGCCGGTACGTCCTGGTGGCCAGCTTTGGAACCGGTGGCGACCTTTTCGATGGCGTCGACCACTTCACGGCCTTCGATCACTTCGCCGAATACGGCATAGCCCCAGCCTTGCACGTTCTTGCCGCTGTGGTTGAGGAAGTCGTTGTCGGAGGCGTTGATGAAGAACTGCGCCGAGGCAGAGTGCGGCTCCATGGTGCGGGCCATGGCGATGCTGTACTTCTTGTTCTTCAGGCCGTTGTCGGCTTCGTTCTGGATGCTGGCGCGGGTTTTCTTCTGGTTCATGCCGGCTTCGAAGCCGCCGCCCTGAATCATGAAGCCTTTGATCACACGGTGGAATACGGTGCCATCGTAGTGGCCATCCTTGACGTACTGAACGAAGTTTTCGGTAGTCAGCGGCGCTTTCTCGGCGTCCAGTTGCAGGACGATGTCGCCGTGGTTGGTGCTCAGTTTGACTTTGGACATGCTGAAACTCGCTCTTTCAAGGCAATCAGAAATTAGGGTGCGCAGGGCGCGGGTTATCACCAGACGCAGGATCAGGCGATCGCGACACATGGCGCGCACTGGCCATTTTGCCAGGCTGCGGCAAAAAGCCGTGATAAATCACATCAGTTTGTCCGGGCGCGGCTGTCAGCAGCTTGACTGCTTCGGCTATGATAGGCCCTTTGATTCAATCGGCCTACCCAGGCTGGACACACGCATTCAAGGATCCTATGAGCAAGCCCACTGCCGACAACGCGCCCAACGCCGCTGCCAAAGGCGCCCCCGCTGTCCCTGCGAACTTCCTGCGGCCGATCATCCAGGCCGACCTGGACTCGGGCAAGCACAGCAGCATCGTCACCCGTTTCCCGCCGGAGCCCAATGGTTACCTGCACATCGGCCACGCCAAGTCGATCTGCGTCAACTTCGGCCTGGCCAAGGAGTTCGGCGGCGTCTGCCACCTGCGTTTCGACGATACCAACCCGGCCAAGGAAGACCAGGAGTACATCGACGCCATCCAGAGCGATGTCAAATGGCTGGGCTTCGAGTGGGGCGGCGACGTGCGCTACGCCTCCGACTACTTCGATCAGTTGCACGACTGGGCGGTCGAGCTGATCAAGCGTGGCAAGGCCTATGTCTGCGACCTCACCCCTGAACAAGCCAAGGAGTACCGCGGCAACCTCAAGGAACCGGGCAAGAACAGCCCGTTCCGCGAGCGCAGCGTGGAAGAAAACCTCGACCTGTTCGCCCGCATGAAGGCCGGCGAGTTCAAGGACGGCGAGCGCGTGCTGCGGGCCAAGATCGACATGGCCTCGCCAAACATGAACCTGCGCGACCCTATCCTGTACCGCATTCGCCATGCCCACCACCACCAGACCGGCGACAAGTGGTGCATCTACCCCAATTACGACTTCACCCACGGCCAGTCGGACGCCATCGAGGGCATTACCCACTCGATCTGCACCCTGGAGTTCGAAGGGCATCGTCCGCTGTATGACTGGTTCCTCGACAACCTGCCGGTGCCGGCACACCCGCGCCAGTACGAGTTCAGCCGCCTGAACCTGAACTACACCATCACCTCCAAGCGCAAGCTCAAGCAACTTGTGGACGAGAAGCACGTCGACGCCTGGGACGACCCACGCATGTCGACCTTGTCCGGCTTCCGTCGCCGTGGCTATACGCCGGCTTCGATCCGCAACTTCTGCGAAATGATCGGCACCAACCGTTCCGACGGTGTGGTCGACATGTCGATGCTCGAGTTCAGCATCCGTGACGATCTGGACCGCACCGCGCCACGCGCCATGTGCGTGCTGCGCCCGCTGAAAGTGGTCATCACCAACTACCCGGAAGGCCAGGTCGAGCAGCTTGAGCTGCCACGTCACCCGAAGGAAGACATGGGCGTGCGTGTGCTGCCGTTCTCCCGTGAGCTGTACATCGACCGCGACGACTTCATGGAAGAACCGCCGAAGGGCTACAAGCGCCTGGAACCGGCCGGTGAAGTGCGCCTGCGCGGCAGCTACGTGATTCGTGCTGACGAAGCGATCAAGGATGCCGATGGCAATATCATCGAACTGCGTTGCTCGTACGACCCGGACACCCTGGGCAAGAACCCTGAAGGCCGCAAGGTCAAGGGCGTGATCCACTGGGTGCCGGCCGAGGGCAGCGTCGAGTGCGAAGTGCGCCTGTACGACCGCCTGTTCCGCTCGCCGAACCCGGAAAAGACCGAGGAGGGCGGTAGCTTCCTGGACAACATCAACCCTGCTTCGCTGCAAGTGCTCAGCGGTTGCCGTGCCGAGCCGTCGCTGGCCCAGGCGCAGCCCGAGGACCGCTTCCAGTTCGAGCGCGAAGGCTACTTCTGCGCCGACCTGAAAGACAGCCAGCCGGGCCGCCCGGTGTTCAACCGCACTGTCACCCTGCGTGACTCCTGGGGCAGCTGAGGAACCGCCGTGCTTACCATCTACAACACCCTGAGCAAAGCGAAGGAAACCTTCAAGCCGCTGGATGGCAACAAGGTGCGCATGTACGTGTGCGGCATGACCGTGTACGACTACTGCCACCTGGGTCATGGCCGCAGCATGGTGGCCTTCGACCTGGTCACCCGCTGGCTGCGCAAGAGCGGCTATGAGCTGACCTACGTGCGCAACATCACCGACATCGATGACAAGATCATCAACCGGGCCAACGAGAACGGCGAAAGTTTCGACGCCTTGACCGCCCGCATGATCGACGCGATGCACGAAGACGAACGCCGCCTGAACATCCTGCCGCCGGACCAGGAACCGCGTGCCACCGACCATATCGCCGGCATGCACGCGATGATCCAGACCCTGATCGACAAGGGGTACGCCTACGCGCCAGGCAATGGCGACGTGTACTACCGCGTCGGCAAGTTCGTCGGTTACGGCAAGCTGTCGCGCAAGAAGATCGAAGACCTGCGTATCGGTGCACGCATCGAGGTCGACGAAGCCAAGCAGGACCCGCTCGACTTCGTACTGTGGAAGGGCGTCAAGCCGGGCGAGCCGAGCTGGGAATCGCCATGGGGCCCGGGTCGCCCGGGCTGGCACATCGAGTGCTCGGTGATGTCCACCTGCTGCCTGGGCGAGAGCTTCGACATTCACGGCGGTGGCAGCGACCTGGAGTTCCCGCACCACGAGAACGAGATTGCCCAAAGCGAGGCGGCCACTGGCAAGCAGTACGCCAACGCCTGGATGCATTGCGGCATGATCCGTATCAACGGCGAGAAGATGTCCAAGTCGTTGAACAACTTCTTCACCATCCGCGACGTGCTCGAGAAGTACCACCCGGAGGTGGTGCGCTACCTGCTGGTGGCCAGCCACTACCGCAGCGCGATCAACTACTCGGAAGACAGCCTGCGTGACGCCAAGGGTGCGTTGGAGCGCTTCTACCACGCCCTGCGCGGCCTGCCACGGGTGGCGGCCAAGGGTGGCGAAGCCTTTGTCGAGCGTTTCAGCGTGGCGATGAACGACGACTTCGGCACCCCCGAAGCCTGTGCCGTTCTGTTCGACCTGGTGCGCGAGATCAACCGCCTGCGTGACAGCGACCCGGAAGCGGCTGCCGGCCTGGCCGGTCGACTGCGCGAGCTGGGGGATGTGCTGGGTGTGCTGCAACTGGAGGCCGATGACTTCCTGCGTGCCGGTGCCGAAGGCAAGGTCGATGCGGCTGAAGTCGAGGGCTTGATCCAGGCGCGCCTGCAGGCGCGTGCGGACAAGAACTGGGCCGAGTCCGACCGCATTCGCGACCAGCTGACTGCCATGGGGGTGGTGCTGGAAGACAGCAAGGGCACGACTACCTGGCGTCTGGCTGACTGAAGTAACTGGGGCTGCGGTGCAGCCCTTCGCGGGCACGCCCGCTCCCCGCAGGGATAGCGCACACTTGAAATGTCGCGCCAACCTGTGGGAGCGGGCGTGCCCGCGAAGGGCCGCAACGCGGCCCCAGCTTTTATTTGCCTAGACCCGCAAGCGGACAGTGCAATACCAGCCTGGCCCCACCCAATTCGCTTTCGCCAATCTCCAGCCCGAACCCATGCAGGTCGACGATCGCCGCCACGATCGACAACCCCAGCCCGAAGCCGGCATGGCGGTGGCCCTCATCGCTGCGATAGAACCGTTTCAGTACAGCCGTTCGCTCTGCTTCGGGAATTCCAGGCCCGCTATCCTCGATCGCCATGTGCACGCCGTTGTCATCCTGCGTGGCGGCAATGCGCACACGACCGCCCTCGGGCGTGAACTTGATCGCGTTGCCCACCAGATTCGCCAAGGCCTCGAACAGCAGCTCGCGGTCGCCGTGCAGTGCCGGTAGCTGCGCAGGTTGGTGCAACTGCAGGTGAATGCCGCCATCCTCGGCCAATGGCAGGTAAAAATCGTGCAGCTCTACCAGCAGCTCATGCGGGTCAAGCTGGACGAAGCCGGCGCGGCGCTGGCGGTCTTCCAGCTCGCTGATGCGCAACAACCCGCGAAAGCGCGCCATCAAGGTGTCGGTTTCGCCGATGGCCTGGTCCAGTGCTTCGGCTTGCGCAGAGTCCACGTCGCTTTGCTGGCGAATACGGTACAGCTGGGCGCGCAGGCGGGTCAGCGGTGTGCGCAGGTCATGGGCAATGTTGTCGCACACACCCTTGACCTCGTGCATCAGCCGTTCAATGCGGTCGAGCATGGCATTGACGATCGCCGCAAGCATGTCCAGTTCGTCACGGCGGGCCGACAGAGGCAGGCGGTGGGTCAGGTCGCCGGCGACGATCAGTTCGGCCTGGGCCTGGATCGCACGTATACGCTTGAGCGGCCTGCGCCGTAGCAAGTACCAACCGGCAAAACCCGGGATCAGGGTCAGCGAGATGCCCCAGAGCAGGGCGTGCAGGATGATCCGGGTAACCACGAACAGCGAGCCGTTGTCACGTACCAGCACCAGCCACCGGCCATCCTGTACATTGATTGCCACCGCGTCGCAGCTGTCGCGAGGCATGCGAGGGTCGTCGGCATCCAGGCAGCGTTTCAACTCATGGATCTTGCCGTCCAGCCTGAGCTCTGGGGGCAAGGCCCGCACGCTGCCGCCAATCGGGTTGAGCTGAGGGTCGAACAGGCCGTAGGCGTCAAAGCTGCGCTCCTCGAACGCCTGGCTGGCAATCAGGGCATCGTCCAGCTGCTTGCCGCTCATGTGTGCGAACAGGTGCTGGCGCTGCAGCATGGAGTGACGGGTGAGTTTGCTCAGGTAGCTGGACACCTCGAAATACAGCACCCCCATGAGGATGCTGCTCCAGGCCACGAACAGAAAGCTGTAGAGTGCCAGCAGGCGGCTGGTAGAGGAGCTCCAGCCTTTAGACGGGTTCAGCAATGGCATAGCCGGAGCCCCGTACCGTACGGATCAGCGGCGACTGGCCGGGGGAGTCGATCTTCTTGCGCAGGCGGCCGATGTGCACGTCGATCAGGTTGGTGCCCGGGTCGAAGTGATAGCCCCAGACTTCCTCGAAAATCATCATCCGCGTGATCACCTGGCCGCTGTGGCGCATCAGGTACTCCAGCAGCTTGTACTCGGTGGGCAGCAGGTTGAGGGTATTGTCACCGCGGCGCGCTTCGTGGCTGATCAGGTCCAGCTCCAGATCGGCAACCTGCAGGCGGGTCTGGGTCATGGGCACGCTGTTGCGGCGCAGCAATACCTCGACTCGCGCGGCCATTTCGTCGGAGGCGAACGGCTTGGTCAGGTAGTCGTCTCCGCCGGCACGCAGGCCGCGCACCCGCTCATCGACGTCGGAGAGGGCGCTGATCATCAGGATCGGCGTAGCGATCTTGAGGTTGCGCAGGGTGGTGACGATGGTCAGGCCGTCGACCTCGGGCAGCATGCGGTCCAGGGTGATCAGGTCGTAGCCGCCGGCAATGGCCTTGGCCAGGCCTTCACGGCCATTGTCGGCCCAATCCACCTCCAGGCCGTGGCTGGTAAGTTCGGCGACGATTTCCTGGCCGGTGACGGCGTCGTCTTCGATGGTCAGTACGCGAGGCATGCTGGTTCCCGGGCATCTAATGAAGATTTGATTGTGCCAAAGAATAGACAACCGGCGATTTAAGAAAAATTCATCTAGCGTGCACCGATGCCTTCGGCATGCATGATCTGCGCAATGATCGGTACCGGTGTCATCAGGTGCGCGCGCATCATGGCGCTGGCGCGTTTGGCATCACGGGCGAGGATCACCTCGACCAGTGCCGCATGCTCCTGGCGCTTGAGCGCCAGCGCCTGTTCGGAAAACACCGTTTGCGTCAGCCACAGGTGGCGGTAGCGCTCGGCCTGGTCAAACAGGTAGGTGCGTGCCTGCAGCAGGTGCTTGGAGCCGCAGCCCGAGGCAATGGCAGTATGAAACGCCTTGTGCCGCTCGTCCCACACATCCAGCCGCTGCTCGCGGGTTTTTACTTCTACCACCTTGGCCAGGGTATGCGAGTGGGCCAGCACCGACGCCTCCCAGGCGTCGTCGCCGCGCTCGATGGCCAGGGCGATGATCATCGCTTCCAGGTTGGCGCGGGCGTCGTAGATGTCGTTCATCTCATCCAGCGACATGGGCGCTACCCGGTAGCCTTTCTGGCTGATCGCGTTGACCAGGTGCTCGGCCACCAGTTGCGACAGAGCTTCGCGCAACGGGCCCACACCCAGGTCGTAGCGTTCCTTGAGGGCACTCATCAACAGCTTTTCACCGGGCTTGAACACCCCGCGGATGATGTCCTGCTTGAGCCTCTCATACCCGCTGAATGCTGAGTTTTGTCGGGGGGCGAGCGCTTCCAAGATCCTGTTCCTCAAAACGTTTTGCCGATCATACCGAAACCCTCTGTCGGCGAAAAACAATGGACAAACACAAATAGTGTCGTCGAATCATAAAAATGTAGACATTTTCATTTTGTGGCGATATTTTTACCTCGCCCGCACTGATCCAGGTCATTACCGGACGGCGCCACCTACTTTTTAGCCAGGACATTGCCATGAACGCCTTTACGCAGATCGACGAACTTGTCATGCCGCTGCCCCTCGAACCGCAGGGCTATTCCATCGCCCCCTCGAAACAGTCGCCGCGCCTGCTGGAACTGACCTTTGCCCGTGAAACCGTCGAAGCGTTCGTGCAGGCCGTTGCCCAATGGCCGGTGCAGGCATTGGAGTACAAGTCGTTCCTGCGTTTTCGCGTAGGCGAAATCCTTGACGAGCTGTGCCAGGGCACGCTGCGCCCGGTGCTGCTCAACACCATCCTCGATCGCGCCACAGGCGGCATGCTGATTACCCCGGTCGGCCTGGATGACGTGAGCCAGGCCGAAGACATGGTCAAGTTCACCACCGCCTGCGCCCACTTGATCGGCCGTTCCAACTATGACGCCATGAGTGGCCAGTTCTATGCGCGCTTCGTGGTGGTCAACAGCGACAACTCCGACAGCTACCTGCGCCAGCCGCACCGGGTCATGGAACTGCACAACGACGGCACGTTCGTGAACCAGATCACCGACTACGTGCTGATGCTGAAGATCGACGAAAAGAACATGGAAGGCGGCAACTCGCTGCTGCTGCATCTGGACGACTGGGAGGAGTGCGAGGCGTTCTTCCGTCACCCGATGGCCCGTCGCGAAATGCGCTGGACCGCACCGCCGAGCAAAAAGGTTGCCGAAGATGTGTTCCATTCGGTATTCGACACCGATGCCGAAGGCCGGCCGACCATGCGCTACATTGACCAGTTCGTGCAGCCGGAAAACTACGAGGAAGGTATCTGGCTGAACGCCTTGTCCGAGTCGCTGGAAGGCAGCGGCAAGAAGGTCTCGGTACCGGTAGGCGTAGGCAGTTTCCTGTTGATCAACAACCTGTTCTGGCTGCATGGCCGCGATCGCTTCACCCCGCACGAGGGCCTGCGCCGCGAACTGATGCGCCAGCGTGGTTACGTCGCCTTCCCCAAGCCGCTGTACCAGCGCGGGCAATAATGACAGGGCGCGGGGCGGGCGCTCGTCCACGCGTTTTTGCACATAACAATGCCACTAGGCCCCGTGCGGGCCTTGGTGAGCCTGCCAGGCAATGCCTGCGTGTGAGGTAAGGCTGTGTACGATTTCATCATTATTGGCGGCGGGATTGTGGGCATGTCCACGGCCATGCACCTGATCAAGGTCTACCCGGATGCGAAGATGCTCCTGCTGGAGAAAGAGTCTGGTCCGGCCCGCCATCAGACCGGCCATAACAGCGGCGTGATCCACGCCGGCGTGTATTACACCCCCGGCAGCCTCAAGGCGCGCTTCTGCCTTGAAGGCAACAAGGCGACCAAAGCCTTCTGCACCCAGCACGGCATCCGCTTCGACGAGTGCGGCAAGCTGTTGGTCGCCACCAACGATCTGGAAATGCAGCGCATGAAGGCGCTGTGGGAGCGCACCGCGGCCAATGGCCTGGAGCGCTACTGGCTGTCGGCTGACGAGTTGCGCGAGCGTGAGCCCAACATCGTCGGTATGGGGGGGATCTTCGTGCCGTCCAGCGGCATCGTCAATTACGCCCAGGTGACTGCTGCGATGGCGGCAGAGTTCCAGCGTGCCGGTGGCGAAATCCGCTATGGCGCAGAAGTGGTCGGCCTGCAGGAGCAGGCAAGTGAAGTGATCGTGCGCACCCCGCGTGATGAATTGCGCAGCCGTTTCCTGGTGACCTGCTCGGGGCTGATGGCCGACCGCGTGGTGGGCATGCTCGGGCTGCGTACCGAGTTCGTGATCTGCCCGTTCCGTGGCGAATACTACCTGTTGCCCAAGCAGCACAATCAGATCGTCAACCACCTGATCTACCCCATTCCCGACCCGTCGATGCCCTTCCTAGGGGTGCACCTGACCCGCATGATCGACGGCACCGTCACCGTAGGCCCCAACGCCGTCCTGGCGATGAAGCGCGAGGGCTACCGCAAGACCGATGTCAGCCCCAGCGACCTGTTCCAGACCCTGACCACGCCCGGCATCCTCAAGGTGCTGGCGAAGAACTTCCGCCCGGGCCTGATCGAGATGAAGAACTCGCTGTTCAAGGGCGGGTACCTCAAGCAGGTGCAGAAGTACTGCCCGAGCATTAGCAAAGCCGACCTCACGCCTTACCCGGCCGGCGTGCGTGCCCAGGCGGTGTCGCGCGACGGCAAGCTGATCGACGATTTCCTGTTCGTCAACACTGCACGCAGTGTCAACGTGTGCAACGCACCGTCGCCAGCCGCTACTTCGGCCATACCGATCGGCGCCTACATCGTCGAGAAAGTGTGCGAGCAGGTCGGCCTGCAGGGCGGCAGCTTCCCCAAGGCCGACCTGTCGGCCAACCAGAGGGCTGCCAGCTGACAGCCCAGTAACACCTTTTGCGGTTTCGTTTTACTCAACCCGTACTGCCCTGCTCACCATTCAGGGCAGGGCGGGCTTTTTCGCGCCTGCGTCGGTGACGTGCAGCCGGCGGCCCCTGCGTGGGCATGACAAAAACAACAAGGTAGCGCCATGCAAACCCACAAGAACAATTTGAGTCATGGATTGAAATCACGGCATGTCACCATGCTGTCCATTGCCGGCGTGATCGGCGCCGGGCTGTTTGTCGGCTCTGGCCGCGCCATCGCCGAAGCGGGGCCGGCCACCATCCTGGCCTATATCCTGGCGGGCGGCCTGGTGGTGCTGGTGATGCGCATGCTGGCCGAAATGGCCGTTGCATCCCCAGATACCGGCTCGTTCTCAACCTATGCTGACCTCGCCATCGGCAAGTGGGCCGGTTATACCATCGGTTGGCTGTACTGGTGGTTCTGGGTGCTGATCATCCCGATCGAGGCCAATATCGCCGCTACCATCATCAACTCCTGGGTCCCGCAGATGGAGATCTGGGTGTTGTCGTTGGTGATCACGTTACTGCTGACGGCCACCAACCTGTTCAGCGTGAAGAACTACGGTGAGTTCGAGTTCTGGTTGGCACTGGTCAAGGTGGTGGCCATTGTCTGCTTCATCGCCCTGGGTGTCTGCGCCATTTTCGGCCTGTTGCCGGGGTCCGGCGTCAGCGGCGTTTCGCGCCTGTGGGATACCGGGGGCTTCATGCCCAACGGCTTTGGTGCAGTGCTGAGCGCCATGCTGATCACCATGTTCTCGTTCCTCGGGGCCGAGGTGGTGACCATTGCTGCGGCTGAATCCGACGAGGCGGGCAAGCATATTTCCAAGGCCACCAATTCGGTGATCTGGCGGATAACGCTGTTCTACATCCTGTCGATCTTCATCGTCATCGCACTGGTACCGTGGACCGACCCGCGCCTGGCTACCGAGGGTTCTTACGTCACGGTGCTGGACACCCTCGGCGTGCCAAATGCCAAGGCCATCATCGACTTCGTGGTGCTGACCTCGGTGACCAGTTGCCTCAACTCCTCGCTGTACACCGCCTCGCGCATGGTCTATTCGCTTAGCCGTCGTGGTGATGCCCCGGCCTGTGCCCAGATAACCAGCCGCAGTGGTACACCCGTGGTGGCCGTGTTGTTGTCGACGGGGGCTGCATTCCTGGCGGTGATCGCCAACTACCTGGTGCCGGCCAAGGTGTTTGGCTTCCTCATGGCAAGCTCCGGCGCCATTGCCCTGCTGGTGTATCTGGTCATCGCCATTTCCCAGTTGCGCTTGCGCCAGCGCCTGACGGCACAGGGCAAGACACTCGGTTACCGCATGTGGCTGTTCCCGTGGCTGACCTGGGGCGTGATCCTGTTCATCAGCGGCGTACTGGTATTGATGCTGTTCCGCCCGGATCATCGCCTGGAAGTGGTCTCGACGATGGTGCTGGCGGTGTTGGTGGTGTGCTCGGGGGTGCTGGTCACCCGGCGCCGGGCGCGCGGCGGGGCCGTGGCTGGCGTAGGGCAGCGCGCCTGATTCGTCTGGCCTGAAGACAGACGAGCAAGTCGCATCAGGCTGTGAGAGGATGTCCGTCAACAAAGCCAGGACCCTGAACGCAGCCTGATGAAGACACCTAAAAGAATCGAACCGTTGATCGAAGACGGCCTGGTCGACGAAGTACTCCGGCCGTTGATGAGTGGCAAGGAAGCCGCTGTGTATGTGGTGCGCTGTGGCAGCGAGGTACGCTGCGCCAAGGTCTACAAAGAAGCCAACAAGCGCAGTTTCCGCCAGGCCGCCGAATACCAGGAAGGCCGCAAGGTGCGCAACAGCCGTCAGGCCCGGGCCATGGCCAAGGGCAGCAAGTACGGCCGCAAAGAAGCCGAGGATGCCTGGCAGAACGCCGAAGTGGCTGCGCTGTTCCGTTTGGCCGGTGCGGGCGTAAGGGTGCCCAAGCCTTACGACTTCCAGGACGGCGTGCTACTGATGGAGCTGGTGACCGATGCCGATGGCGATGCGGCCCCGCGCCTGAACGACGTACACCTGGAAGTTGAAGATGCCCGCGCGTTCCATGCCTTCGTCATTCGCCAGATCGTGCTGATGCTGTGCGCCGGAATGGTGCATGGTGATCTGTCCGAGTTCAACGTGTTGCTCGGCCCGGACGGGCCGGTGATCATCGACCTGCCGCAGGCAGTGGATGCAGCCGCCAACAACCACGCCTTCAGCATGCTGCAGCGTGATGTGGACAACATGGCCCATTATTTCGGGCGCTTTGCCCCGGAGCTGAAAATCACCCGCTATGCGCAGGAGATGTGGGCGTTGTACGAGGCCGGCGAGTTGCTGCCCGACAGCCCGTTGACCGGGGTGTTCGAGGATGACGAACATGAGGCTGACGTAACCGGGGTGATGCGCGAGATCGACGCCGCCCGTATGGACGACGCTCGCCGCCGTGCGGCACGCGCCGAGGCTGAGCATGGGCCGGCCAAGGCAGAGGAGGTGACGCCGCCCTGGCTGCAGTAATTTAGTGCCTGTGCCGGCCGCTTCGCGGGTGAACCCGCTCCTACTGGATTTGTAGGCGCGGGTTTACCCGCGAAGAGGCCAACACAGGCAAACCCCGGGCGTTGCCATTGACGCAAGACACAATCTCGTCATTTAGCCTTTTCACTGGCGCGCGACAGGCATAAGGTATACGCCGTTCAAATTCCCTGGAGCTGTCATGTCCAACCAATTTCCGTCCGTTCGTCCCCGCCGCCTGCGCCAGAACGAGTCCCTGCGCACGATCTTCCAGGAAACCGAGTTCCGCCTTGAAGACCTGATCCTGCCGATCTTCGTCGAAGAGGGCATCGATGATTTCGTGCCGATCACCAGCATGCCCGGTGTCAACCGTATCCCCGAGAAGCTGTTGGCCCAGGAAATCGAGCGCTATGCCCGCGCCGGTATCAAGTCGGTGATGACCTTTGGCGTATCGCACCACCTGGATGCTGACGGCAGCGACACCTGGAACGAAAACGGCCTGGTTGCGCGCATGTCGCGTATCTGCAAGGACACCGTGCCGGAAATGGTGGTGATGTCCGACACCTGCTTCTGCGAATACACCAGCCACGGCCACTGCGGCGTGCTGCATGACCATGGCGTGGACAACGACGCCACCCTGGCCAACCTGGGCAAGCAGGCTGTCATCGCCGCCGCTGCCGGTGCCGACTTCATTGCCCCTTCGGCGGCAATGGACGGCCAGGTGCAGGCAATCCGCAGCGCCCTGGACGGTGCCGGCTTCCACGACACCGCGATCATGGCCTATTCCACCAAGTTCGCCTCGTCGTTGTATGGCCCGTTCCGTGAGGCCGGTGGCACCGCACTGAAAGGCGACCGCAAAAGCTACCAGATGAACCCGATGAACCGCCGCGAAGCGGTGCGCGAGTCGCTGCTCGACGAGCAGGAAGGGGCGGACGTGCTGATGGTCAAGCCGGCCGGTGCCTACCTTGATGTGATCGCCGACATCCGCGCCGCTTCGCGCCTGCCACTGGCGGCGTACCAGGTGAGTGGCGAGTATGCGATGATCAAGTTCGGTGGCCTGGCCGGTGCCATCGACGAAGGCCGGGTGGTGCGCGAAAGCATTGGCGCAATCAAGCGTGCCGGTGCCGACCTGATCCTGACCTACTTCGCCATGGACCTGGCGCGCGAAGGTATCTGAAGCCAGGCCTTCGGCATGAAAGCCGCTGCCATTGCAGCGGCTTTTCTTTGGGCGCCGTTTGGTGGTGCCGCAAACGCACAAAAAAACAGTAAGCGCTGAATTATTTAGTGTCCTGTTGTATCTGATCCCTTAGAGCATTCATCGACAGGGATACGGGTATGAAACCTCGCAAGAAAAGCGTCCAGCCAATCGGCCTGAAGGACATCACCATCGTCGACGACGCCAAGATGAAGAAGGCGATCACAGCCGCCGCGCTGGGCAACGCCATGGAGTGGTTCGACTTTGGGGTATACGGTTTCGTCGCTTATGCCTTGGGCAAGGTGTTCTTCCCCAACGCCGACCCCGGCGTGCAAATGATCGCGGCCCTGGCCACCTTCTCGGTGCCATTCCTGATCCGGCCTCTTGGCGGGTTGTTCTTCGGTGCCTTGGGCGACAGGTTCGGGCGGCAGAAAATCCTCGCCGCGACCATCGTGATCATGTCCCTGAGCACCTTCGCCATCGGCCTGATACCGTCCTATGCAAGCATTGGTATCTGGGCGCCGATCCTGTTGCTGCTGGCCAAGATGGCCCAGGGCTTTTCGGTGGGCGGTGAATACACCGGCGCCTCGATCTTCGTTGCCGAGTACGCGCCTGACCGCAAGCGCGGCTTTCTCGGCAGCTGGCTGGACTTCGGTTCGATTGCCGGCTTTGTGCTGGGCGCAGGGGTGGTGGTGCTCATTTCCACGGTTCTGGGTGAAGAACAGTTCCTCGAATGGGGCTGGCGCCTGCCGTTTTTCCTGGCCCTGCCGCTGGGCATCATCGGGCTCTACCTGCGCCATGCGCTGGAAGAAACACCTGCGTTCCAGCAGCACGTCGACAAGCTGGAGCAGGGCGATCGTGAAGGCCTGGCCTCCGGGCCCAAGGTGTCGTTCAAGGAAGTGGCCACCCAGCACTGGCGCAGTCTGGTGACCTGTATCGGCGTGGTAATTGCCACCAACGTCACCTACTACATGCTGCTTACCTACATGCCCAGCTACCTGTCGCACAACCTGCAATACAGCGAAGACCATGGCGTGCTGATCATCATCGCGATCATGGTTGGCATGCTGTTCGTGCAGCCTATGATCGGTCTGCTCAGCGACAAGTTCGGCCGACGGCCGTTCATCATCGTCGGCAGTGTCGGCCTGTTGGCCTTGGCCATTCCGGCATTCATGCTGATCAACAGTGGCGTGCTCGGGCTTATTTTCGCCGGCCTGCTGATCATTGCCGTGTTGCTGAATTTCTTCATCGGCGTGATGGCCTCGACGCTGCCGGCCATGTTCCCCACGCACATCCGCTACAGTGCCCTGGCCAGCGCCTTCAACATCTCGGTGCTGATCGCCGGCCTTACCCCGACCCTCGCTGCGTGGCTGGTGGAGAGCACAGGCGATCTGTACATGCCGGCCTATTACCTGATGGTGATCGCCGCTGTCGGCCTGATCACCGGCCTGACCATGAAGGAAACCGCCAACAAGCCCCTGCGCGGCGCGGCACCCGCGGCATCGGACATCGAAGAGGCGCGTGAACTGCTGCAGGAGCACCACGACAACATCGAGCAGAAGATCGAGGAAATCGATGCGCAGATCGCCGAGCTGGAAGCCAAGCGCGAGAAGCTGGCCCTGCAGCACCCGCGTATCGAATGATCAGCGCGGCATGTAGCCACGCTGCCAGGACCGCGGGATGAACCGCGATACCAGCGCCAGCACGCAGGCCAGCGCGCAGCTGCCGGCCAGCGCCTGCAGGCCCAGGTGTTGTTGCAACCAGGCGCCCAGTGCGGCGCCCAGCAGCATGCCTGCCCAAGGCACCAACTGCACCCGCCAGCCATTGCGCCGTTCGCCCAGCAGCCAGCGCCCCAGGCCGCGGCCGAAACGCGACAGGGCGCCCGTCACGTAAGTCAGGCCGATGGGCAGGCCATTCACCTGCTCGACTACTGCATTGATCATGCCCATGGCCAGCGTGGTGGCCAACAGCGCAGGGAAGGTGGCAGGCAACGGCCACGCTGCCGCGAAAGCCAGCAGTGCGGCAACCACCAACAGCACCGGCCAGGCTCGACGACGCAATCCGCGAGCCAGGAGCACACCCAGCGCATTGCCCGCGACAAAGCCTAGTACGGCGCCACTGAGGCGCAGTACCAGAGCGAGGTCTGCTTCACTGATGGCCACCGCCAGGCGTGTGGTGTTGCCACTCATGAACGACACGAAATCGCCCAGTGCCAGCAGGCCGATGGCATCGGTCATGCCGGCCAGCACCGACAGGGCGGCGACCAGGCCGAGGCCGACGCGACCACGCATTACCTGCAGGCGCAAACGCCTGGCTGTGCGCGCGGGGAGGGCGTTAGGGAGCATGTGCAGGCCTCAGGGCAGCAGGTTTTCGCGGGCCAGGGTACCTTTGATGGTGCGCTCCACCACATCGACCAGCACCATGGTCTGGTGGTCGACCTCGATATTGAGCAGCTCACCGGCACGGTAGCTGGCGAAGGTGGTCTGGCGCAGGGTTTCCGGGATCAAATTGATGGTGATCACGTTGTCCTCCACGTCAGCGACCGTCAGGCTGCAGCCATTGACCCCGATGAACCCGCGCGGGAACACGTACTTGCCCCATTGCGGCGGCATGCGGAACTTGATGAAGGCGCCGGTTTCCTTGATCGACAGCTCGACGATTTCGGCGGTGGTGGCGATGTGGCCGGCCATCAGGTGGCCGCCGACTTCGGCGTTCATCTTCGCTGAGCGTTCGATGTTCACGTGCTGGCCGGGCTTGAAGTTGCGCAGATTGGTGCGCTCGAGGGTCGCGGTCATGGCGTCGAACCTGACCTGGCTGCCGTCGATTTCGGTCACGGACAGGCAGGTACCTTCGACACTGACGCTGGCACCGATCTTCAGCTCGTCGAGCAGTTCCGGGGTGAGGTCGATGGTGAACTGGTTGTGGCCCGGGTAGGTGGTCACATCAAGCAGAGGGCGGACGGCCTGGACGATGCCGGTGTACATGGAGTTGCTCCTGGGCACGGAAAAGAAAACTTCCGAACGCTATGCCCGTAGCGCAGTAAATGCAAGACCGGCTTCTTCGCTGGCAAGCCGGCTTGCGAGTCTGGCGCCTGCGCGGGGCAGGCGGCGTGCTTGTGGGCGAACCCGGTTTGCCGACGGCAGGGCCACTGCAGATTCAAACATGCCCGCTGCTGTTGACGATCCGCAGGCACAGCGCCTCGTACGGGTCCAGGTTCACCATCAGGCGCCCGTCCTCGGTCAAATCGCCTTCGACCGTCTCGTTGATCATGTCGACCACCGGCCCGGGTGTGAACCCGGTCAACAGCAGTTCCTCGGCAATCGTGTCCTGGCCGAAGTTCAGCGCACTGATCTGGATACCCCGCCCGGCTGGCAGTTCGTGCACCATCACCAGCAGCCCCGGGCTGCTCACCTCAGGTACCAGCACCTGACGGCTGGTGGCGATGCCGTAGGCCTGGCGCACAGCCAGCAGTTTCTTCACCTTGCAGGCAAATGAATCACCCTCGTCCAACTGCCTGTCGAGGCTGCCGTACAGCGCCCGGGCACGCGGCATGCCACGCACTGAAACCTCTGCCTGTGGGTCGAGCCCGGCGAGGTCATAGCCGCCCCGGTGAATCCAGCGGGTATCGCCATCGAGCATGCGTTCGGCAACCGCCTCGGCGGGCAAGGGCAGGGCGCCGACCAGGTCCCAACCGGACAAGGCGACCACCCCCGGCTGCATGGCGTTGTACATGACCAGCAGCAGGTGCACCTTCTTGATCAGCTCGATATCCGCTGCGCCAATCTGTTCGAGGTCGCGAATACCCAGGGCAGCGGCGATCAGGCTGGCGGTGGTGCAGGCGATGCCGTTGGTCACGAAGCGCAGGTTATACGGGGCATGTTCTCCCGACAGCCGTTCGTAGATCTCTTCGCGGATATGTTCGCGCAAAATGCTGCCAGGCAGGGTCTGGCCTTTGTACAGGTACATGTCGTGCGCGTGCAGTGTCCAGAAGTGCACCAGCTCCACGGTCAGTTCGTCATGGTTTTGCAGGGCATGTATCAGCGAGGCCGGGTCGATGCCGAAGGCGTGCATCTCCTTGAGCATCAGGCGCAGGAACTCGGTGTCGCCGGTCAGCAGCGCATGCTGGTAGGCCGGCCGGGTAATGAAATCGTAGGACAGGTCGGCGCCTCCCCTGGACATCTGCGCAATGTCATCGAGGGTCAGGTTCAGCTCCTGGAAGCTGAAACCGCCGGCCTTGCGGATCATGCCACCGATCAGCTGGTTGCCGACGATCGACAGCGGGTGGCTTTCCGACCAGGCGGTGCCGCTGGCGCGGGTTTCCACGCCGAGAAAGCCGTTGGCGTCCAGGCGCAGGCCGCGGGCACCGAGGCAGTCCAGGGCGTGCAACGCATCACCAATGATCATTTGTTGGGCGGCGAAGGTCGGGTCCAGCCAGTTCAGCGACGGCTGGCCCTCCTTGAAGTAGTGCAGGTACACCCAGCGGCGGGTCTTGCCGTCGACGCCCGTGACCGGTGGCGTGGCGCTCCAGTCGGTTTCCTTCACGCCCGGCTCGAAGAAGATCACCCGTTGCAGCTGGCCAACGATGTAATGGCGCGCCTTCAGCTCGTCACACTGCGCGGGCAGCAGGTTGACCGCATCGCGTCCGGCGGGCACCTCGGGCAGCAGCGTCCAGTCTTCTTCGCGGATCTCGACCATGTGGTACAGCCCCGGGTAGGGGCCATGGGCGAGCTCGGCCAGGCGGAAGTCGGCGCCCTTGCCGGTGTGCGAGGGGATCAGGTCGTCGATGGTCACGGCATTGTGCGCAGCGGCCATGCGGCTCATCTGGATCAGCTCCTGCTCGCTGCCGTACAGCGGGTCGATGTCGAAGCTGATGCGGTCGAAGTTGCCGTCCACGCTAGGGGTGAGTTCGCGGCCGCGGATGCCACCGGACAGTTTGATAGGGCCCGTGTGCAGGCCCTGCACGCCAATCTCCGACAGGCGCTTCCACAATGCTTCGTGAGCCAGGGCACCGAGCACCGAGCAGCCCTCAGGGGCGATGATGGCGTCGGGGTAGACGGTGAGCCAGACCGAGGCGATTTCGGTGGCGCGGCGGGGCTGGGCCTCGGCATAGGGGTGTTGCCACAGTCGCGACTGGCCTGAGTACAGGCTGGCACGCGCCTGGGAGGCCTTGAGCATGGCGCGGTCTTCGAGCCATTTGACGTATGACGGGTCGGGCTGGGTCATTTCGCGTCCTCTTTGCGTGTCGGCACCGGCTCAGATTATGACGGCATTGCGGCCTGAACGTTCGGCTCGAGATGGGTGTTGGTTTCTTCGCGGGCTCGCCCGCTCCCACAGGCTGCCATACCGCTGAAGATTTGCGCTGCACCTGTGGGAGCGGGCGCGCCCGCGAAGAGGCCGGGCCTGCAAAGGCAGGCTCAGCGCCGGGCCGACAACTGCTGCGGTGCCAGAAACGCATCATGGAAGTAATTGCGCACCGCCTGCATCGCCGGGCTGAACGCCCGTTCCCGGTGCCAGGCCAACCCTACGCTCATCGGTGCGACCGGGTCGCTGATGGTCACCGTCTCGATACGCTTGCCCTCCAGCGACCACGGGCGGTGCACCAGGTCTGACAGGATTGCCACGCCACTGCCATTGGCCACCATGCTGCGCACGGCCTCCACCGAACTGGTCCGCACCCTTACGCTCGGCCGCTGCCCGGCCTGCTCCCAGTAACGCATGGCACTTTGCTCGGCTTCATCCACGGTCAACAGGATGAACGGCTCACAGGCCACATCGGCCAGGCTCACCGCCGAGCGTTCGCACAGCGGGTGGTGCGCGGGCAACCACAGCCGGCGCTCGGAGTTGAACAGGGTTTCCGAAACGATGTCGGGGTGGGTGAGGTTGGCGGTGAGCACCACCGCCATGTCGAAACGCCCTTCCAGCAGGCCTTGCTCGATGGCGCTGCGTTCCTGCTCGTAGAGCTCCAGGGTCACGCCCGGATGCCAGTGCTCCAGGCGTTGCAGGTGGTGTGGCAGGAAGTAGCCGATCACCGTGTAACTCGCCGCCAGGCGCAACAGGCCACTGGCGCGCACGTCCGGAAGCGGGCTGTTCAACGCATCGTCGACACTGCGCAGGATGACGTAGGCACGGTTCAAAAAGTGCCGGCCGGCCTCGGTCAGGCTCATGCCCTGGGCCGAGCGCTGGAACAACAGCACACCGAGCATTGCTTCCAGCTCCTTGATGGCCGTGGTCACTGCCGACTGGGAGATGTTCAGGTGGATCGCCGCTTGGGATATCTGGCCGATTTCAGCGGTGGCAACGAAGTAGCGGACCTGGCGCAGGGTCAGTGACACGGTAGGCTCCCGGGGTATCTGATTTTCAGAAGGTACCCCATCTGTTTATAGATCTTCCCAAGGGGGTGTAGAGAATCTAACGTGGCTTGCATGCAGTCACAAGTGCCAGGAGATGCCGTCATGCAAGCAGTAGACTTCAACTCGGACATGGGCGAGGGCTTTGGCCCGTGGACCATTGGCGATGGCGTCGACAATGAGCTGATGGGTTACATCAGCAGCGCCAACATCGCCACTGGTTTCCATGCCGGCGACCCCGGCACCATGCGCCGCACCGTCGAGCGCGCCAAGGCACTGGGCGTTGCTGTGGGGGCACACCCGGGATTCCGTGACCTGGTTGGCTTTGGCCGCCGGCATATCAATGCCTCGGCGCAGGAACTGGTGGACGACATGCTCTATCAATTGGGCGCGCTGCGTGAAATCGCCCGTGCCCAGGGCGTGCGTCTGCAGCACATCAAACCGCACGGGGCGTTGTACATGCACCTGGCGCGTGACGAAGAAGCCGCGCACTTGCTGGTGGAAAACCTGCGGGTGATCGAGCCGGAACTGCTGCTGTTCTGCATGCCGGGTTCGGTGATCTGTCGCATTGCCCAGGCACTGGGCCAGCCGGTAGTTCGCGAGTTCTACGCCGACCGCGAGTACGACCTGAGCGGGTCGATCGTGTTTACCCGCAATGTGCGTGGCTACGAGCCCCAAGCCGTCGCCGAGCGGGTGCTGCGCGCTTGCCGCCAAGGCGTGGTGCGTACGGTCGAAGGCCAGGACCTGGCCATCGAATTCGATTCCATTTGCCTGCACAGTGACACCCCGGGCGCGCTGGATCTGGTCGAGGCCACGCGCAGGGCCCTGGATACGGCTGGCATCGTGGTGCGTGCGCCGCGCTGAATCAATCAGGCATCCGGCAAACAGACAAGCCGGAGCCCGAGCATTTTATTTTCGCCTGCCTTTCTATAAAGATTCCAAGAAAAGGAACTGTCATGGCCGAACCGCTTGCTACAACACCGATCCGTTACAGCTTCGGCGCCGACGAGCACCTGTTTGCCGAAGTCAGCGAGAGCATGTCGCTGGAGGCCTTTTTCAAGGGTATGGCCGTCACCCGGGCGGTGGAGCGGCTGGCCCTGGATGGCGTGCTTGATGTGTGCCTGGCCAACGCGTCGTTCCAGATCCGCTTCGACCCGGACCGTATTGCCCCCGAGGCACTGCTTGAGGCCGTGCGCGGCGCCGAAGCGCAGGCGGTGGCCGAGCGCTCGCTGCAGACGCGTATCATCGAGATTCCGGTGCTGTACAACGACCCCTGGACCCATGAAACCCTGATGCGCTTTAGGGATCGCCACCAGGACCCGACCAGTACTGATCTGGAGTACGCCGCGCGCATCAACGGCCTGGCCGATGTCGACGCATTCATTGCCGCGCACAGCGGTGCGCCATGGTTCGTGTCGATGGTCGGCTTCGTCGCCGGCCTGCCGTTCATGTTCCAGATGGTCGAGCGCCAGCGGCAGCTGCAGGTGCCCAAGTACCTGCGCCCCCGTACCGACACGCCCAAGCACACCCTGGGCCATGGCGGCTGCTTCGGCTGCATCTACTCGGTGCGCGGGGCTGGCGGCTACCAGATGTTCGGCGTCACCCCGGCACCGATCTACGACCCGCAGCAGACCTTGAATTACCTGAAAGAGCACATGGTGTTCTTCCGACCAGGTGACATCGTGCAGTTCAAACCCATCGACCGCCGTGCCTATGACCAGGCGGTGGCGGATGTGGAGGAGGGCCGTTTTGACCTGCGCATTCGTCCCGTGGCGTTTTCTCTGGACGCCTTTCTCGCCGATCCGGTCGGCTACCCGAAATCGCTGCAGGAGGTGCTGGCATGATCAAGGTACTCAAACCGGGCCTGGCGACTTCCGTGCAGGACCTTGGCCGCGAAGGTTACTACCACCTGGGCATTCCGCCATCCGGCGCACTCGACCAGTATGCCCTGAGCGCCGCCAACCACCTGGTGGGCAACCCGGCGGGCGCCGCAGGGTTGGAGTGTGCGCTGGTGGGGCCGGAACTGGAGTTCCAGCAGGATACGCTGGTGGCGGTGTGCGGGGCACAGATGCCAGTGCTGCTGGATGGACGCGAGCAGCGCCCGGACACGGCGTTTGCCGTGCGCGCCGGGCAAGTGCTGCGTTTTGGCTTCCCCACTGCAGGCGCCCGGGCTTACCTGGCAGTGGCTGGCGGTATCGATGTGCCGGAGGTGCTGGGTAGCCGTTCAACCTATGCGCTGGGGGCCTTGGGTGGCTTTCAGGGCCGCAAGTTGATGGCCGGTGACCTGTTGCCGGTCGGCGTGCCCAGCGGCAAGACCCGCGCCGGTGCAAGCTTGCCGATGGCCCTGCGTCAGGCCTTGGGGGGCGAGGTGGTGTTGCGGGTGGTGCCTGGGCTGTACTTCCACCGCCTGACCGAAGCGGCAGCGCAACGTTTCTTCACCGACGCCTGGACGGTTGGCTCCGAAGCGGACCGTATCGGCTATCGCTACAAAGGCGGCAACGCCTTGAGTTTCCAGGCGCGCGAGCAGCCGTTCGGTGCCGGGTCGGATCCGTCGAATATCGTCGACAGCTGCTACCCGATCGGATCGATCCAGGTGCCGGCAGGGTTGGAACCGATCATCCTGCATCGCGATGCGGTGTCGGGGGGCGGTTACGCCATGATCGGCACGGTGATCAGTGCCGACCTCGACCTGATCGGGCAGATGCAGCCCAACCAGCAGGCGCGGTTCCTGCCGGTGAGCCTGGAGCAGGCACTGGAGGCGCGGCGTTCGTACAAGAAGAAGCTGGCCTGCCTGGCCAGGCTCTTCAGTTGAGCATGATGGCTTCGGCGTAGCAGCGGCCTTGTGTCTCGACGGGGCCGCAACGGGCTCCGCGGCTACACCGAGCGCGCAGGTTTGCTGATTGTCTTGCCGGTTTGGGAGGCCACCTCAAGGGCCTGGCCGTCCCGCTGTTTGCCTTGGCGTGCCAGGCCTTCGAGCTGCGGTATCAGCATGCCTTCCGGCAAATGCCGCCAGAACCGTCCTGGCATGTGCAGGCGCAAGGCTTCCGGGTTCAGGCGGGCGGGGTTGAAGGTATGGCGGTAGTAGGTGCGCCAGAGTTCGGCGCCCGGGTCTTCGGCATTGCGGGCCCACTGGCGCCAGGGCTCGGGGCACTGGCGCTGGTAGTCGAACGCCTGGCCGTCGAAGCGAATGCCATCCTGTGGCGTGGCAATCAACCAGCGCAAACGCCCCAGGCGGTCGGCGAAGTGCGCGCTGGCACTGTGCAGAATGTCGTGTGCCGGCTCGTGATAGGCCACCAGATCGAGCTGCAAGTGCTCAGCCAGTTCCTCAGGCAGCGGCACGAAGCGTACAAACGCGTGCAAGTGATGCGCCTCGCGGGTTACCTGCTTGATGCGCCGTTGCAGCTCACTGCCCAGCCGGTCACCCGCCAGCATTGCCGTGCGGTCGCCATGGGCGACGCGCCACAGCACTTCATACAGCAGGTTCCAGCGCTGTTCGCCACGGTAGCGAGAGGCCTGCTCCAACTGGCTCAGCAGTGCGGTCGGGACTTTGGCCCGGAAAGGGCCAGGCCCTTCAGGCGGCGCTGCCGGCACGGCCAGCAGGTCCGCCATCGGGCCTTGCGACCAAGTGACTTCCGATGGGTCGATGCCATGCCCCAACAAGCCCCGGGCCTGATCGCGCCAGGTGGCGAACAGGTCGTCGCAGTCGAGCGCGATCACCCCCATAACCCCATCTGCACGGGCGCTGGCGGCTCACTCAAGCGTGCTCGCAGCAAGCCGCTGCGCAATTCGGCCTGGGCCGGGCGGTAGTCGCTGGTCACGATGAATGGCCGTGCCTTGTCCAGCACGCAGCGCAGCTGGATCAGGTCGTCATATCGGATGCGCCGCTCCCGGCGCAGGGCGACCAGGCGCTGTACGCTGCGCAGGCCGATGCCGGGGATACGCGCCAGTAGCGCCGGTTCGGCGCGGTTCACGTCCAGTGGGAACACTTCGCGGTTGGCCAGTGCCCAGGCCAGTTTGGGGTCGATGTCCAGTGCCAGGTTACCGCTGTGGCCCAGCAGCTCGCCAGCCTTGTAGCCATAACCACGCAGCAGGAAGTCGGCTTGATACAGGCGGTGTTCGCGCAGCAGCGGCGGTGCGGCGAGGGGCACGCTGCCGGGGCTGTCAGGGATCGGGCTGAAGGCGGAATAGTACACGCGCTTGAGGCCGTAGCCTTGGTACAGCGATTCGGCATTGCGCAGCAAGGTGCTGTCGTCGGTGCTGTCGGCGCCGACGATGACCTGGGTGCTTTGCCCGGCCGGGGTAAAGCGCGGCGCCCTGGGCTCGTTGGCCACAGCCTGTTGGCCCTGATGAATCACGCCCATGGCCTGGCGAATGGTGCGCCCTTGCTTTTCCGGCGCCAGGCGCTTGAGGCTGGCGTCGGTGGGCAGTTCGATGTTGACGCTGAGGCGGTCGGCCAGGCGCCCGGCCTCTTCGATCAGCAGCGGGTCGGCATCGGGGATGGCCTTGAGGTGGATGTAGCCGCGGAAGCTGTGTTCTTCGCGCAACAGCCGGGCCACACGGATCAGCTGCTCCATGGTGTAGTCCGCCGAGCGGATGATGCCGGAGCTGAGGAACAGGCCGCTGATGCAGTTGCGCCGGTAGAAGTCCAGGGTCAGGCGTACCACTTCCTCGGGGCTGAAGCGCGCGCGTGGCACGTTGCTGGAGCGGCGGTTGACGCAGTACTGGCAGTCATACAGGCAGAAGTTGGTCAGCAGTACCTTGAGCAGTGATACGCAGCGGCCGTCGGGCGTGTAGCTATGACAGATACCC
This sequence comes from Pseudomonas sp. FYR_5, assembly GCF_043106315.1. Classification (NCBI taxonomy): domain Bacteria; kingdom Pseudomonadati; phylum Pseudomonadota; class Gammaproteobacteria; order Pseudomonadales; family Pseudomonadaceae; genus Pseudomonas; species Pseudomonas sp. FYR_5. Next base: position 45,790 of record NZ_JBICMK010000071.1, read on the forward strand.
ATGCCGTTGGTAGCGCCCAGGCCGTCACCGCCGCGCGAGTTACGCTTCGGCGCGCCGCTGCTGGCGCAGGACGCGTCGTACTTGGCGGCGTCGGCCAGGATGCCGAGTTTGGCGATGAGTTGCATGGCGCTGTCTCGCTATACTGAATATTCATACAGTATTTTGAGATTTGATGGATTGCAAGTGGTTTGCGCCAGTCATACACGACCCTGCGTCGATGAAGCCGGCTGACTGCCTGGGGAGTGGCCAGCCGGTATTCACTGCAGTCAAGGTGGCGCATTGTTGCCACGTCCGATGCCGTAGTAGGTCAGGCCTGCCGAGGCCATGTGCTCGGGTTCGTACAGGTTTCGGCCATCGAACACCACACGGTCGGCCAGCTGTTGCGGCACTTCGTCCAGGTTGAGCACACGGTAGTCCTGCCATTCGGTGACGATCACCAGGGCATCGGCGCCCTGCAATGCATCGTCCTTGCAGGGCACCAGTTGCAGGTCGGCACGCGGGCCGTAGAGGCGCCGGATTTCTTCCATGGCCTGAGGGTCGTGGGCCTGGACCCGCGCACCCGCGGCCCACAACGCTTCCAGCAGGACCCGGCTGGAGGCTTCGCGGATATCATTGGTATTGGGCTTGAACGACAACCCCCACAGGGCAAACACCTTGCCCCGCAGGCCGCCAGGGTAGTGGCGCTTGATCTTGCTGAACAGCCGGCCCTTCTGCTGCTCGTTGACCGACTCTACTGCGCGCAACAACTGCGTTTCGCAGCCTTCTGCCTCGGCACTGTGGCGTAGGGCTTGCAAGTCTTTGGGGAAGCACGAGCCGCCAAAACCGCAGCCAGCGTAGATGAAGTCGTAACCGATACGCGGGTCCGAGCCGATGCCACGGCGCACCATTTCGATATCGGCCCCCAGGTGCTCGGCCAGGTTGGCGATTTCGTTGATGAAGGAAATCTTGGTGGCCAGCATGCAATTGGCCGCGTACTTGGTCAGCTCGGCACTGCGCGCGTCCATGACCATAAACTTTTCGCGGTTGCGGTTGAACGGCAGGTAAAGCTCGCGTAGCAATTCCACTTCGGCCGCTTCTGCGCCGCCGATGATGATGCGCTGGGGGCGCAAGCAGTCATCCACCGCAGAGCCTTCCTTGAGAAACTCTGGGTTGCTGATCACCTGGAAGCGGCTGGTATCGGCTACGGCCTGGGCGATGCGTGCCTTGATGCGGTGTACCGTACCCACCGGCACGGTGGACTTGTTGACGATTACTTTGGGTCCGTCAGCATGTTCGAGGATGCTGTCGACCACGGCGAAAACGTGCTTCAGGTCGGCGCTGCCGTCGGTTTGCGGCGGAGTACCGACGGCAATGAACTGCAACCGGGCATAGTTGGAAGCCGCTGCGGCATCGGTGGTGAAGCGCAGTCGACCGCAGGCGAGGTTCTTCTCCAGGAGCGGCGCAAGGCCGGGCTCGAAGATCGGGCAATGGCCTTCATTCAGGCTGGCAACCCGATCGGCATCGACATCCATGCACAGCACCGAATGCCCCACCTGGGCCAGGCACACCGCCTGGGTCAGGCCGACATAGCCGGTTCCGAAAACCGTGACCTTCATTTGACAGCTCCTTGATAGGAAAGCTGAAAAAAAATGTCACATCGATGTTTAGGAATTGTGACCTGAAGGATGTGCTCTTGCGCCATATGGCCGTTATTCCACGTCGCCCAGGCAGAGCATCTAAACTTACTGACAGCTCGCGCTAGCGTGTTGTACCGCGAGCGGAAACCCTTGAACCGACCACCGCCTCCCCGGAGCAGACATCCCTCGTGGGCGATGGCCTTCTTGCAGAGGAGGGCACGTCATGGACGAGGCAAGGCTTCACGATTTCATGGGTAAGCTGGTGGGCGACATGGGCGCAGCGGCGACGCTGGCCAATGTCATTCTCGGCGATGAACTGGGGCTGTACCGGGCCATGGCCGACAGCCAGGCGGTCACCCCGGAGCAACTGGCGGAAAAGACTGGCTGCCACCCGCGGCTGGTGCGCGAATGGTTGAATGCCCAGGCGGCATCGGGCTACATGATCCATGACAAGGGCCGTTTCGTGTTGCCTGAAGAGCAGGCCATGGCCCTGGCGCTGGAGGACTCCCCGGCCTACATGGCCGGCGGCGCGGCAGTGGTGGCGGCACTGTTCCATGACAAGGACAAGCTGGTAGCCGCCATGCGCGGCGATGGCGGGTTGGCCTGGGGCGATCACCACCCGTGCATGTTCAGTGGTACCGAGCGGTTTTTCCGGCCGGGGTATCGCACCTTTCTGGTCGCGGATTGGCTGCCGGCGCTGGAGGGTGTGGTGGCCAAGCTGCAGGCGGGCGCCAAGGTGGCGGACGTGGGCTGCGGTCATGGCGCCTCGACACTGGTAATGGCGCAGGCGTTTCCGGCGTCGACCTTCGTGGGGTACGACTATCATGAGCCTTCGATCGCAACCGCCAACGAGCGTGCACGTGAAGCGGATTTGGAGGCGAGGGTGAGCTTCCAGCAGGCCAGCGCCAAGGAGTACCCGGGGCATGACCATGACCTGGTGTGCTTCTTCGATTGCCTGCACGACATGGGTGACCCGGTCGGGGCAGCCCGGCATGCCTACCGTGCTTTGAAGGCGGATGGCACGGTCATGCTGGTGGAACCGTATGCCGAGGACACGCTGGAGGGTAACCTGACACCGGTCGGGCGCTTGTTCTATGCAGCGTCGACGTTTATCTGCACGCCCAATTCGTTGTCGCAGGAAGTGGGGCTGGGGTTGGGGGCGCAGGCCGGGGAGGCGCGATTGCGGGCGGTGTTCGAGGAGGCAGGGTTCAGCAGGTTCCGGCGGGCGACGCAGACGCCGTTCAACCTGATTCTGGAGGCCCGCAAGTAGAGGGTGATCTTGCGCCGGCCTCTTCGCGGGCTTGCCCGCTCCCACAGGTTACGTGCTTGTTTTCAGGCCTGTGGCGATCCTGGACCTGGAAAGCAGAAGGGGTGCTGCATGGCACCCCTTCTGTTTGTTGCTTAGGCTTCAGCGTCCCAAGGACGATCGCCTTTTTCATCTTTGACGCGGGTCGGCAGGCCCATCACGTCCAGCGCCTTGAGGAACGGCTCGGCTGGCAGCTCCTCGACGTTGACCATGCGCTTGGCATCCCACTCGCCACGAGCGACCAGCAGGGCGGCAGCCACTGGCGGTACGCCGGCGGTGTAGGAAATGCCCTGGCTGTCGGTCTCGGCGTAGGCTTCTTCGTGGTCAGCCACGTTGTAGATGAACACTTCGCGCGGCTGGCCATCCTTGGTGCCTTTGACCAGGTCACCGATGCAGGTCTTGCCGGTGTAGCCAGGGGCCAGCGAGGCCGGGTCTGGCAGTACGGCCTTGACCACTTTCAGCGGTACCACTTCCAGGCCTTCGGCGGTTTTCACCGGTTGCTCACTGAGCAGGCCCAGGTTTTTCAGAACAGTGAACACGTTGATGTAGTGCTCACCGAAGCTCATCCAGAAGCGCACGTTCGGCACGTTGAGGTTTTTCGAAATCGAGTGAACTTCATCGTGGCCGGTCAGGTACAGGTTTTGCGAACCTACCACTGGCAGGTCGTCGGTACGCTTGACCTCGAACATGGTGTTGCTGGTCCACTGGCTGTTCTGCCAGCTCCACACCTGCCCGGTGAACTCGCGGAAGTTGATTTCCGGGTCGAAGTTGGTGGCAAAGTACTTGCCATGCGAACCGGCATTGACGTCGAGAATATCGATCGATTCAATGCTGTCGAAATATTGCTGCTGCGCCAGCTTGGCGTAGCTGTTCACCACACCCGGGTCGAAACCGACGCCGAGAATGGCGGTAATGTTCTTTGCCTGGCACTCTTCGAGGTGTTTCCACTCGTAGTTGCCGTACCACGGCGGGGTCTCGCAGATCTTGCCCGGCTCTTCGTGGATGGCGGTGTCCAGATAGGCGACACCCGTATCGATGCAGGCACGCAGCACCGACATGTTGAGGAAGGCGGAACCTACGTTGATCACGATCTGCGATTCGGTTTCGCGGATCAGCGCCTTGGTTGCCTCGACATCGAGGGCATTGAGCGAGAAGGCCTGGATGTCGGCGGGCACCTTGAGGCTACCCTTGGCCTTGACGCTGTCGATGATGGCCTGGCATTTGGAGATGTTCCGTGACGCGATAGCGATACGACCCAGTTCGTCGTTATGCTGCGCGCACTTGTGGGCCACCACCTTGGCGACACCTCCTGCACCAATGATAAGAACGTTCTTCTTCAATTTACCTTTTGCTCCTTACTTGAAAGCCGGTCTTACGACAGGCTGGAAACGTAGTCTTCGAAACCGAACTCGCGGACGACTTCGACGCTGCCGTCGAGCTGCTTGACCACGATGGAAGGCATCTTCAGCCCGTTGAACCAGTTTTTCTTGACCATGGTGTAACCTGCCGTGTCGATGAACGACAGGCGATCGCCAATGGCCAGCGGACGGTCGAATTGATACTCGCCGAAGATGTCACCGGCCAGGCATGACTTGCCGCAGACCATGTAGGTATGCTCGCCGTCATTGGGGGCCATCTTGGCGTTGAGGCGGTAGATCAGCAGGTCGAGCAGGTGCGCTTCGATCGAGCTGTCGACCACGGCCAGGTGCTTGCCATTGTACAGGGTGTCGAGCACGGTCACTTCCAGCGAGGCGCTGTTGGTGATGGCGGCTTCGCCAGGCTCCAGATAAACCTGCACGCCGTATTTTTCCGAGAACGCCTTCAGGCGCGCGCAGAAGGCGTCTACTGCATAGTCTTCACCGGTGAAGTGAATGCCGCCACCCAGGCTGACCCACTCGACCTTGTGCAGCAGGTGGCCGAAACGCTCTTCGATGTGCGTGAGCATCTTGTCGAACAGGCCGAAGTCACCGTTCTCGCAGTTGTTGTGGAACATGAAGCCGGAGATCTGTTCGATCACCTGCTCGATCTTGGCCGGGTCCCATTCGCCCAGGCGGCTGAACGGGCGGGCCGGGTCGGCCAGCAGGTAGTCGGAGCTGCTGACCTGCGGGTTGACGCGCAGACCACGCACCTTGCCTTCGGACTGTTCGGCAAAGCGCTGCAGCTGGCCGATCGAGTTGAAGATGATCTTGTCGCAGTTCTCAAGCATCTCCTCGACCTCGTCGTCGGCCCAGGCCACGCTATAGGCATGGGTTTCGCCGGCGAACTTCTGGCGGCCGAGCTTGAGCTCGAACAGGGAGGACGAGGTAGTACCGTCCATGTACTGCTGCATCAGGTCGAACACCGACCAGGTGGCGAAGCACTTGAGGGCGAGCAGCGCCTTGGCACCGGAGTGTTCGCGCACGTAGGCGATCTTCTCCATGTTGCTGAGCAGCTTGGTTTTATCGATGAGGTAATACGGCGTCTTGATCATTTAAAGGCCCCCGGCCAGGCCGGCCAAAAAAAGGACACGCATTGTGCCTTCACTTGCCGCAGACCGAAAGGGCGGGATACGCATTTCGTCAGGGTTGACGCGATTGCGAGGGCTTTTCGGTTGCGGCGAGGCTAGTAGATCAGGTGTATGTGACTATCGTAATCACCCCCGACAGATGGCAGCTTCAATCTGCCTGCTGCAGCCACGCCTTGATCTGCTCCAGTGTTGCGGTAGCCCCGCCACAGACCACCACCAGTACATTGCGCAAGGCGCCCAGTGCTTTGGCATCATAGGCCACTGCCAGCGCCGCCCCGCACGCGGGCTCGACCAGCACACGGTGGTCCAGCAGGAACCGCTCACAGGCCTCCAGCGCTGCGCGATCGCTGACCAGGTGGCTGTGCACCGGATGCTGCTGCACGCACATCAGCGCCTGATCAGCCACACGCTTGGCCCCCAGCGACGTCGCCACCGAGGCGATACGCTCCAGCTCCACCGAATGGCCGGCCTGCATGGCCGCATGCAGCGACGCCGCGCCCTCGGTTTCTACCGCCAGCACCGGCACATCGCCCCAGCCATTGCGCTTCAGCCCCTCGACCACGCCACTGAGCAAGCCGCCCCCACCGACTGACAGCACCACCGCGTCCGGCTTCAGTCCGGCCTCGGCCACTTCATCCACCAGGCTGGCATGCCCGGCCCACAGCAGTGGGTCGTCGAACGGGTGGATGAAGGCATCGTTCGGGCCTACCAGTGTCTGTGCCAAGGCGTTGGCCTCTTGCCAGGAACTGCCGTGCACCACCACCTTGGCGTTTTCCAGGTGCAGCAGTTCCTTGGCCCGTTCGGTGGTGGTTTCGGGTACCACCACGGTCACCGGCACCCCCAGCTTGCGTCCGGCGTAGGCGACTGCCAAACCGGCATTGCCACCTGACGAAGACACAAAGTGCCGGGCGCCGCGCGCCTGGTGTACCTCGCAGGCGTGGCCGACACCGCGCAGTTTGAACGAACCGCAGGGTTGCAGGGCATCGAGCTTGAGCCAGATATTTCGACCGGCCGCCAACGACAGCGGGCGCGATTCGATCAGGGGGGTATGAATGTGCAAGGTCATTGGCTGGCTCCGCGTAGTTGCTCGAGGTAGTTGTAAATGGTGTAGCGCGTCACGCCGAGGGCGCAGGCAGCCTTCTCGACGCCGCCCTTGACGATGAACAGGCCGCGTTCCTGCATGACGCGCACGGCCTCGACCTTGGCCTGTTTGTTCATCCGCCCCTGGCCGCTGCGCTGCAGGGCGGCCTGGATGATCTCGCTCATCAGCAGCTCCATGTCGGCAGGTTCGTTGACCGCAGGTATGGCCCCCAGCGGCTGCAACTGCTGGAGAAAGCTCATGGCAGCATCGAGGCCGGTGACGTCGGTGTTGACGCACAGGCTGGCGAACGGGTGGCCGCTGCTGTCACGGAAAATTGCCGTAGCACTTCGTAGCGTGCGGCCTTTGAGCGTAGTGGGGTAATCGGGCAGCACCACCGGCTCACAGCCGTGCTGGTCGGCCGAGGCCTGCATCAGTGCCTTGAAACCCTGGTCCTGCTCCGGTGCGGCGAGGATCGGGCTGCCTACGCTGCGGCCGGAAAGATGACCATTGACGATCGCCACCACCGAATGCTCGGGGTGGTCAAGGTCGTGCAGGAGAATTTCCATGTTGCGCGCGGCAACGCTGCCCAGGGCCTGGATGGCGGCCTTGAGCACGGTGAGGGTGAGTTGGCGTTCTTCGCTGGGGGTGATAGGCATGGCAGATCGCAAATTCAACTGTTTGTGTATTTTTACACATATGGTTGAAAATCGCGATCTGCTTGTACGGGGCCTGTAAGACTCAGCCGAGCGCCGGTGTGCGCGGCGGAATCATCCGGCGCGAGCCGGTCGCCTCGAAGGCGGTAGCAAAACTCAGCAGCGCGTTGTCGCTATAGGCCTTCCCGGCAAAGGTCAGCCCTACCGGCATACCGATATCGGCCATCACGCCCATCGGCACGGTGACGGTCGGCACGCCCAGGTGACGGATTGCCAGGTTGCCGTTGGCTACCCAGATACCGTTGCTCCAGGCGATGTCCGCCGATACCGGGTTGATATCGGCATCGGCCGGGCCAACGTCGGCTACGGTGGGGAACAGCACCGCGTCCAGGCCCAGCTTGTCCATCCAGTCTTCCAGGTCCAGCTTGCGGGTCTGCTCCAGGCCGCGCAGGCCGTCGGGCAAGGTCTCGATCTGGTCCCAGGTCTTCAGGCCACGTTTGGCCATGTTGACGTACTCGTCCATGCCGGCAGCCAGGTCGTCTTCACGGTTGGGCAAGGTACCCGGGTCGTGGGGGAAGATCTTCAGGCCGTCGACATCGGCCAGGCGGTTAAGCTTGGGGTCATCGTTGGCGCGCAGGAAATCGTCAAAGGCCCAGCCCGACAGTTCCCACAGTTCGTCATGCAGGAACGCTTTGCTGACGATGCCGCGGTTGTACACGGTCGGCGCGCCTGGGCGGTCGCCTTCGCAGTTGGACACCAGCGGGAAGTCCACTTCCAGTACTTCTGCACCCGCCGCTTCTAGGGCCTGGCGTGCTTGTTGCCACAGGTCGATCACCGTGGCGCGAGTGTTGATGCGTTGGCCGGTCGGCCCGCCGATGCCTGGCTTCTCGGCGGTGCCCGCTTCGGGATCGGCATTTATATACATGCGTGGTACGCCAAAGCGCTTGCCCTTGAGCGCGCTGGCATCTACTGCCAGTTCAAGGTATGAAGCCGGACGTATGGTCGAAGCAGCCGGGATCGGCACCCATGGTTGCAGGCGCCACAGGTCGCCGCGCTTGTCGGCGTCATCGGCTACCACCACGTCGAGGATTTCCAGCAGGTCGGCCATGGTGCGGGCATAGGGCACCACCACGTCCATGGTCGGCGTCAGCGGCCAGTTGCCACGCACCGAAATCACCCCGCGCGAAGGGGTATAGGCACACAGCCCGTTGTTGGATGCCGGGCCACGGCCGCTGGACCAGGTTTCTTCGGCCAGGCCGAAGGCACTGAAGCTGGCGGCGGTAGCGGTACCGGCACCGTTGGACGAGCCCGAGGCGAAGGGCGCGGTCAGGTAGTTGGCGTTGTACGGGCTTTCGGCGCGGCCATAGACGCCGCGCTGCATGCCACCGTTAGCCATGGGCGGCATGTTGGTCTTGCCCAGGCACACGGCTCCGGCGGCGCGCAGGCGCTCGATGGTGAAGGCGTCGCGCTGGGCGACCAGGTCCTTGAAGGCAGGGCTGCCGGAGGCGGCAGTCAAACCTTTGACCAGGTAGCTGTCCTTGGCGGTGTAGGGGATGCCGTCCAGCGGGCTAAGCACCTGGCCCTTGGCACGGCGGGCGTCGGAGGCCTCGGCCTCTTTCAGCGCCTCCGGGTTGCGTACCACTACGGCGTTGAGGGCAGTGGCGGTGTCGGCGCCATCGTAGGCGTCGATACGTGCCAGGTAGGCCTTGACCAGCTCGACCGCCGTCGTGCGGCCCGACTCGAGCGCGTCGCGCAGCTCGGCAATGGAAACCTCGGTTACCTCGATCATGCGTTCACCAAAAAATGTGCAAGTGGGGGCTAATGCGAGGAGTGTACAAGAAGGGCTTGGCGGACGCAGGTTTGCGCGGGGGCAAATGGTTTTATGCAGGGGGGCATTGTCGGGGGGCATTTACAGGCATTACGCGGCCCTTTGTTGGGGCGGCCTTTTGTTGCCAAAGGGCCGCCCCCACATGGTCTGCGTCAACCTGCCAGGTCTGCGGCGCTATGGCGCTCCGGCACCTGGCTGTCTTCATCTCCCCAGGTACGGTTCACCCGTGTACCGCGCTGCACCGCAGGGCGCAGGGCAATTTCCTCGGCCCAGCGCTGTACGTTCGGGTACTCGTCAACCGCCAGGAACTGCGCGGCGTCATACAGGTTGCCGCGTACCAGCTGGCCATACCACGGCCACACGGCAATATCGGCAATACTGTATTCCTCGCCGCCCAGATAACGGCTTTCGGCCAAGCGACGATCAAGTACGTCCAGCTGACGTTTGGCCTCCATGGTGAAGCGGTTGATGGCGTACTCGAACTTTTCCGGTGCATACACGTAGAAGTGGCCAAAGCCACCGCCCAGGTAAGGCGCCGCACCCATCTGCCAGAACAACCAGTTCAGGCTTTCGGTGCGCGCAGCCGGCGATTCTGGCAGCAAAGCACCGAACTTTTCTGCCAGGTACAGCAGGATCGAACCTGATTCGAACACCCGCACCGGCGGCTCCACGCTTTGGTCGAGCAGGGCAGGAATCTTCGAGTTGGGGTTGACCTGGACGAAGCCACTGGAAAACTGATCACCCTCGCCGATGCGGATCAGCCAGGCATCGTATTCGGCACCGACGTGGCCCAGGGCAAGCAGCTCTTCAAGGGCAATGGTGACCTTGACGCCATTGGGCGTGGCCAGGGAATACAGCTGCAGCGGGTGCTCGCCCAGCGGCAGGTCCTTGTCGTGAGTCGGGCCGGCTACCGGGCGGTTGATGCTGGCGAACTGGCCGCCGGAGGCTGCGTCGTTGCGCCAGACTTTGGGTGGCACGTAGGCAGGCTTGCTCATGCATGAATCTCCTTCAATGGCGCGAAAACGGTCACGTAAACACGTGGACCTGCATCTATGCCACGGGTTCGACACAATGCGCAAATGCACAGGGTGCAGAACCGGCTCAATGTTCAGCTGTGACGAGCGCGCCGCGCCAGCAGCAACGTTAGGCCGACCCCGACCAAGGCGAGCAGGGCAGCCACGCAGAAGATCGAGGCATACCCCAGGTGTACAGCGACGGCCCCCATCACCGGGCCGGCAATGGCCAAGGCCATGTCGAAGAACACTGCATAGGCGCCCAGCCCTGCGCCGCGGCTGCTGCTGGGGACTTGCCTGATCGCCTCCACGCCCAATGCCGGGTACACCAGCGACAGCCCGAAACCGGTCAGCCCGGCGCCAACCAGCGCCCAGGGCGGCGAGGGCGCCAGCCACAGAAGGCTCAGGCCGAGCACTTCGGTGGCCATGCAGGCGACCGCCACGTTGTAGCCGCCAAAGCGGTTGACCGCGTTGACGAACAGCAGCCGCGAGATGATGAAGCACACGCCAAATGCACTCAGGCACCAGGCCGCGCCGGCCCAGCCGCGCTCGAGGTAATACAAGGTGACGAAGGTGGTCAGGGTGCCGTAACCGATCGAGGCCAGGGTCAAACCCAGGCCGCACGGGGCAACCCGGCCGAACGCCGACCAGAAGGGCAGGCGCTCGCCGCGTACCACGACCACGTCGGGGCGCTTGCGAAGCACCAGCAGGGCAAGGGTCGCCAGCACCAGCAAAGCCGGCCCCAGCACACTGAAGTCCAGCCCGTCCACGGCCAGGACGCCCATTGGCGCTCCGATGGCGATCGCGCCATAGGAGGCGATACCGTTCCACGAGATCACCCTGGCAGTGTGCTCGGGGCCGACCTGGCTGATGCCCCAGCTCAAGGTGGCCACGCCGATCAGCCCTTGGGCGACGCCCAGCAGCAAACGTCCACCGAGCAGCAGTGCCAGGCTCAGCAGCGGTAAGGTGAGGGTCCAGGCTGACAGCAACGTCAACACCCCACAACCGGCAATCCCAAGCAGGCCAAAGCGGATGGCCTGTTTCCCTCCCAAGGTGTCCGCCACCCTCCCTGCAAACGGGCGGCTCAGCAGCGTGGCCAGGTACTGCAGGCCAATCGTTACACCGGCGATTACTGCGCCAAAGCCGAGTTGGTCGTGCACATAGCCGGGCAGTACCGCAATCGGCAGGCCGATGCAGAGGAAGGCAATGAAGGTATAGAAAACGATCGACAGGATCTGCAGGGTGATGTGCAGCGTGTTGCTGGCGGGGGCAGGTTGTTGCGCGGTCATGGGCTCTTTCGCGGGCGGGCGGTTGGGCGTGAACCCATCATGGCCGTTGCGCGAAGGAAAAGAAAGCAGGCTAACGAATTATTCGTCGGGTCGTGGCAGTCGGTGGGAGGGGGGGCTTCGCGGGCGAGCCCGCGAAGAAGCCTGGCCACACAAGGTGGCCAAACCTTGGCCTTCAATCAGACCAGCACACCCTGGCTACGCAGGTAGTCATCGTAGGTACCGCTGAAGTCCACCACACCATCGGCCGACAGCTCGATGATGCGCGTGGCCAGCGACGACACGAACTCGCGGTCGTGGCTGACGAACAGCAGGGTACCCGGGTAGTTTTCCAGCGCCAGGTTCAGCGCTTCGATCGATTCCATGTCCAGGTGGTTGGTCGGCTCGTCCATCACCAGCACGTTCGGCTTCTGCAGGATCAGCTTGCCGAACAGCATGCGACCTTGCTCACCACCGGAAATCACCTTCACCGACTTGAGGATCTCGTCGTTGGAGAACAGCATGCGCCCCAGGGTGCCGCGGATCACTTGCTCGCCAGAGGTCCACTGGCCCATCCAGTCGAACAGGCTCATGTCGTCTTCGAAGTCGTGGGCGTGGTCCTGGGCGTAGTAGCCCACTTCGGCGCTGTCGGTCCACTTTACCGAGCCGGCATCCGGGGTCATCTCGCCGACCAGGGTGCGCAGCAGGGTGGTCTTGCCGATACCGTTGGGGCCGATGATCGCAACGCGCTCGCCCGCTTCGACGGTGATGTCGAAGTTCTTGAACAGCACCTTGTCGTCGAAGGCTTTGGCCATTTTCTCGACGACCACGGCCTGGCGGTGCAGTTTTTTCGTCTGTTCGAAGCGAATGAATGGGCTGACGCGGCTGGACGGCTTGACCTCGGCCAGCTGGATCTTGTCGATCTGCTTGGCACGTGAAGTGGCCTGCTTGGCTTTGGAGGCGTTGGCCGAGAAGCGGCTGACAAAGGTCTGCAGCTCGGCGATCTGGGCTTTCTTCTTGGCGTTGTCCGACAGCAGTTGCTCACGCGACTGGGTGGCTGCGGTCATGTACTCGTCATAGTTGCCCGGGAACAGGCGCAGCTCACCGTAATCCAGGTCAGCCATGTGGGTGCAGACGCTGTTGAGGAAGTGCCGGTCGTGGGAAATGATGATCATGGTGCTGTTACGCGCCGTGAGGATCGTTTCCAGCCAGCGGATGGTGTTGATGTCCAGGTGGTTGGTCGGTTCGTCGAGCAGCAGCACGTCCGGGTCCGAGAACAGCGCCTGGGCCAGCAGGACACGCAGCTTCCAGCCCGGTGCCACTTCGCTCATCGGGCCGAAGTGCTGGTCCAGCGGAATACCCAGGCCCAGCAGCAGTTCACCGGCACGGGACTCGGCGGTGTAGCCGTCCATTTCGGCGAATTCGGTTTCCAGCTCGGCGACGGCCATGCCGTCTTCTTCGGTCATTTCCGGCAGCGAGTAGATACGGTCACGCTCGGCTTTGACTTTCCACAGCTGCCCGTGGCCCATGATCACCGTGTCGATCACGGTGAATTCCTCGTAGGCGAACTGGTCCTGGCGCAGCTTGCCCAGGCGGGTATTCGGCTCGAGCATGACCTGGCCCGCGGACGGCTCCAGATCGCCGCCGAGGATTTTCATGAAGGTCGACTTGCCGCAACCATTGGCGCCGATCAGGCCGTAGCGGTTGCCATTGTTGAATTTGACGGAAACGTTTTCGAACAGCGGCTTGGAGCCGAACTGCATGGTGATGTTAGCGGTGGAGATCAAGGAGCTTACCTATCAATAACTTACGTGGCTTCTTCGCAGCTACGGACCAATTTCGGACCAATTTGAAGCTTTTCCAGCTCCTGCCAGTCGTTGGACGAGTTAATCCAGCGCGCATAAGTCGATAAGAGCATCTGCACGCTATGCCCGAGCTGTTGGGCGATAAATGCGGGGTTGAGACCAGACATTGAGCATATTGTCGCATAGGTGTGGCGGCAGTTATACGGGGGCGGTACCTGATGCCCAAACCTTTCAGGATTGGCCGCCACTGGTGGTGCAGGTCCGACGTCTGCTTGACGTGCTCCCCATTCTTACCGGGAGGCAAGACGAACGGCGATTCCCGTGCAGCGCGGTAGTGCGCCTCTGCGTGAACGTGCGGATCGCCGATCCCGTAGAACTGGACACCCAGCGCCAAACGACCGCGCGTGTGATTTCGTTTACCGACCGCCCCTTTAACAGGGGTGGAGGCAGCTCGCGCACAGCACAGTACGGTGCTTTAGTCGTCGTAGTGGTAGCGGCATTGCAGAACGGTGAGCATACCGGCCTCGAAGAAGTAGACCAGACGGTGCTCACGGGTGATGCGGCGGGACCACAAGCCAGATAAATCGCCTTTCAGCGGCTCAGGCTTGCCAATACCCGTGAAGGGGGTGCGCAGACACACGTCAATCAGGCGGTTGACGTTGCCAAGTATGGTGAGGTCAGCACTCTGCCAGTGACAGTAATCCTCCCAGCCCTCTTTGGTGAACTTCACGCTTACCTTGTCGCGGGCTTCATCCTTGTTCCGCTGCTTCTGGTTCTTGCTCATTGAGGTCCAGTTCCTTCGTCAAGGCCTGGCCGTCCCGGAGCTGAGCGATGGATGAGCGCAAGCGCGAAGCGTTTTTTGACGATCCCAGCAGGTGAATGGTCTCGTTCATCCCGTTGTAGTCCTCCAGGGACATCATCACTACGGGTTCGCCACGCTGTCGCGTGATTACGGCGGGCTCATGGTCCCGGCAAACATCATCCATTGTCTGCTTCAGTTCGGCGCGAGCCTGGCTAAACGTCAGTACGTGCATTTGTCCATCCTCCGGGCTCTGCCCGGGTAAGGGTTGCTCTTTGGACCGCCACAGGCGACGCCCAAAGTTCTAAGAAAGTGAAGCCAGTCGGCCCGCACAGCGGCTCCGTAGTGACTCACAGTGTTCTCTCATCTGGGTCAGAATCGTCATTCCAGTAGCCACAGGCCACAGGTGTCCAGATGGATCCAGCCGTCGCTGGCAACCGCAGCCATTGTACCTAACGTTGTACAAGGCAGTAAACCGGTAGAAGCAACAGGAGCTTTTAAGATGATCTGCAATGAGTGCGGAAAGGAACACGCCAGCGATGACATTGAGCTTGTTTTCCGCCGAACGATTCTTTGTCCGGGCAACGCTACCTCTTCCCGTATTGCAGCGTGATGAGCCCTATAGCGTGGGGGTATGGGTCGAACTCATGCAACCAGATTTTGAACGTATCTACGAGCAGTGGGATGACCCCCCATCAGTCCTCTGAACCATCGTTTTCCGTATCCCTTGCCAACGCCATACCGACTTTTGGTGACACCAACGGCCTTCATGCTCAATTGCGGCTGACAGGGCCGACTACCAGGCCCCAGGCAGTCTCTCTGCGGCGATCCGCGTGCAGAATGACGCGTGGCGCATGCAAAGACGCTACATGCAATTGGAGGCTTTCGAGGCGGTCAGGGATAATCCTAAAGCCAAGCTGTCGGCCGTGATCACCCAAACGGCGAACTCAGTGGCCAGCGCCATGATGAGTTACACCACTTGAGCAGTGATTAGCTGCCGACTTGCGAAGGACGCCCAGAGCATGAGTGCGCTTGCAGTTGACCGCGTCGCCCATTGCCGTAGAATCGCGCGCCCAAAATTCAGCAGGCATGGCGAGAGGGAGCTTGAATGCAGCGGGTGATGATCATTGGTCAGCCAGGGGCTGGGAAAAGTACCCTGGCGCGCAAGCTTGGCGAGCGCACTGGCTTGCCGGTCGTGCACATCGACACGATTCATTGGCAGCCAGGGTGGGTCGAGCGGAGCCGGGACGAAAAGACACGTCTTTGTCATGAGGTCGAGGGCCGTGAGCGCTGGATCTTCGAAGGCGGGCATTCGACCACATGGAACAACCGGCTGGCCCGCGCTGACATGTTGATATGGATTGATCGCTCGGCTCCGCTTCGATTCTGGCGCGTGCTCCTCAGAACGGTGTTGAACCGCGGTCGATCCCGGCCTGACTTGCCGGACAACTGTCCGGAGTTGCTGGCCAACCTGCCGGAGTTTTTCAGGTTCATGTGGCGGACGAAAACCTCGTCTCGGGAGGCGATAAAGCGATTCGTGGCGACGGCCCCGTCGGGCTGTCGCGTGGTCTGCCTACGAACCAATCGGGATACCGATGTTTTTCTCGCGAGTATGGGCACGCAGCCTGACCAGGTTGCGCAAGGCCATTAGATGCCAGATCGCGCTTGAGTGGCGGCAGGCGCCTGCCGTGTAGGCGCATCAGGACATTTTCACTTGCCCAAGGAGGCCCCATGGCGCTGACCAGCAAGATCACGGCTTACGATTCCGCATGGCCGCAACGGTATGAGGCGGTCAAAGTGCTGCTCGCCTCGGTATTCGGCGATGAGCTTCTCGCCATTCACCATGTAGGCAGCACGGCTGTACCGCAACTTGCAGCCAAGCCTGAGATCGATGTGCTGGTCGAGGTTTCAGAGCATCGCAATGAGGTAGCGCGAGACGAGGTGTTGCTGACGCTGGGTTATGTGCGCGGCAGTGACCTGTCGGAAGGGCACCACTTTTACCGCCGCAATGTTGGCGGGCTGCGGACCCACAAGATTCACATTTGCAGCCGTGGTCACCACTCAGTCATCCAGATGCTGACGTTCAGAGATCTGCTCAGGAACGACGCCTCCCTTCGGAAGCGATATCAAGACCTCAAGATTGAACTGGAAGCCACCAATATCGGCGGTATGGCTGAGTATCTGGAGAAAAAGGGGCCGTTCATTGTTGCGGCGTTGCTTGAGGTCGCTAATAGACGAAGGTGATGGTGCGCTCTGGGTCGGTAGCGGCCCAAATCCGCACTAGAGATCGTCAATGTCGGTGAATTTTAATCTGAAGCCCTTCATCCTTATGTGGCGCTCGAAAGTAGCTAGTGATCAGATCGAACTCCGCGTCAGTCGCCGCGAACTCATGCTCACCACGGTGGTTGCGAAGATGCAACCTGTCTCGACAGGTGTCATCGTCCACCTCGATGTAGTGGACGCAATGTGAAACCTCGGCTGCGTCAGCCAGGTTGCGCAGCCATAGTCGATCTTGAGGAGTATTTGCAGGAAAATCCAAAACGACAGTCACTCCAGCCCGAAGGATATCGATGACGAGCGGGCCCAGCACCTGCCGAACCTGGTGCGCAAGACGCACATAGTCGTTTACTGACTTGATCTGTTCAGGGTATAGCCGTGAGAGCCAATGATCCTCACTCAGCAGAACCGTCGATCCTTCAACTGCCAAGCTTTTGGCTAGCGTTGACTTACCGGATGCAATTTTTCCTGAGATGAGATGCAGCACTGGTTTGGGCATAGAGACGTCTCCTTGTCGAACCCCGATGATGCTCATTGAAAAGCACCGAAGCAATCACCGAGCATTCAAAGGTTCGCTATGGGTCGGTTAGCGCCTCTGGATTGGGTTGACCATCCTTGTCCTACCTCACATGGAGGACAAGCCATGAACGCCATTACGACCAGCAGCCATCAGCCTTGGAACAAAGGAAAATTGGTCGGGCAGAAAGCTCCTCTACGACTGAAAGATATCTGGGCCATTCGGGTAAGCCTCCAAATCGCGGAGGAAACTCGTGATTTAGCCAAGCTACGAGCCAGCGATCTGACCAAGCTTCGCGTACGCGACGTTGCTCATGGGGAGCACGTGTCATCGCGGGCGATAGTGATGCAGTAGAAAACCCAACGTCCCGTGCAGTTAGAAATTACAGAGCAAACGCGGCTGGCCCTACAGGCCTGGATACATCAAGCCCAACTCCACAGCGAGGATTGTCTTTTCCCAAGCCGGCTACACGCCTCAGTGCATCTCTCCACCCGGCAGTACGCCCGAATCGTCAAAGCGTGGATAAAGTCTATTGGGCTAGATCCTGCTATGTACGGCACCCACACGATGAGACGTACAAAGGCATCGCTGATCTATCGCAGGACAAAGAACCTGAGAGCAGTTCAGCTCCTGCTCGGCCATACAAAGCTTGAAAGCACGGTGCGATACCTGGACATTGAAGTCGATGACGCATTGGAGATGGCAGAGCAGACGGAGGTCTGACAGCGTCCAGCGACGGTCGAGGTATGACCGTCGCGATTCGACCCATAGCTGCCGGTGGCACCAGACGTAGAATGGCTGAAAAGATCAATCAGGGACTGATGGAATGACGCTACGACTAAGACAAGCATGCGTGACCGATCTCCCGGCCATTTACCGAGGCGAGGAGAGCTATATCCGTACTTGGGAGCCTGTGCATGAAGCTTCGTGGCGCCGTGACCTGGAGAGGCATCTCACGCGATGGGTCGATAACTTCGACCATCTGACAGTCGCTGTCATCGACGATGCTTTCGCAGGCAATTCATTGTGGATTCCAGAGGGCGTCTACGCAGAACTCTGTACCCTCCACGTAACGCCAAGCTGTCGTCGCAGTGGCGTTGGAGCGACGCTGCTAGATGCGTATATGTTCGATGCCGCATTTCAGGGGTTTACTCAGTTACGGTTGAGTGTGCGACCTGACAATCCCGCAAGCGTGATGTACCAGAAAGCAGGTTTTTCATGCACTGGTACCGGTGCGAATGGCTATTTAACATTCGAGCGTCGAATTTAAGAGCTTTCTGGCGTGCGGTGGCTTCTGGCCGTTTGCTGCTCTGCAACCAAGGCCGCTTTGAGGCGAAATCCGCCTCTTGTGACTGTCTGGTTCGAAAGCAACCGGTGACCGTGCGTCAAAACGGATCGAGCCACACGTCGATATCGGCTTGCTTGGCCAGCGCAATCAGGTATTCGACACAATCGCGCATCAATGATGCAGCCCACATAATTGGGGCCGCCCGTGCCTGCATGCGTAAAGCTTTTCCGAACCCAGCCAGTCATTGATTGAAATCGGCCAGCGCCTGCATCACTTTGGGCTTGCCGTCCGGCGTGTAGACATACATCAGTTCACTGCCGCTGGCTTCAGCCATTTTCGGTGCCAAGTACTCGAAATCATGGAGGCTGCCGTGATTTAATGAGACTGATTAGCATTAATACCGAAATGGAAGCTTCGGCATGCCCGCTACGCCCCCTATCGAACAGCTCTACGTTGAGCACCACAGCTGGTTGCAAGGCTGGCTGCGCACCCGCCTGAACAACGTGACGGATGCCGCAGATCTTGCCCATGACACGTTCCTGCGCATCTTGCAGCGTCGACAAGCGCCCATCATGCTGGAGCCACGTGCGTACCTGCGCACTATCGCTCGCGGCCTGGTAATCGATCTTTGGCGGCATCGCGACATTGAACAAGCATGGCTGGAAACCATGGCTGGGCTGCCTGAAGCACAGATGCCTTCACCGGAGGTCAGTGCTTTGGCCATCGAGGCGCTGATTAGTATTGACCGTATGTTGGATACGCTCCCTGAACGGATGCGCACCATCTTCCTGATGGCCCAACTCGATGGGCTGCCATGTCCGCGTATCGCCGAACAACTGGGCGTGTCGCTGTCGACCATCGAGCGCGATCTGGCTAAGGCATTGCGCCATTGCTACCAGCTAGCCTTCGAGCCCCAACAATGAATAACTCTGGGTTGCAAAGTCTGCCGGATGAGACGCTCGAACAGGCCATCCAGTGGTCCATCCGGATGGTCTACAATCGGCCCGACCCGGCTACGTGCGAGGCTTTCGAGGTTTGGCTGAGCCGTGACGAATCTCACCAGCTGGCCTGGACCCGTTTGCAGAGCTTAGGTAGCAGCCTCGATGGCATGCCCGCCGGAATGGGGCGCCGGGCGCTTGAAAAACTACCGGAGACCCGGCTTCGACGCAGGCA
Organism: Pseudomonas sp. FYR_5; assembly: GCF_043106315.1. NCBI lineage: Bacteria > Pseudomonadati > Pseudomonadota > Gammaproteobacteria > Pseudomonadales > Pseudomonadaceae > Pseudomonas > Pseudomonas sp. FYR_5. The sequence goes on from NZ_JBICMK010000071.1 coordinate 64,917, forward strand.
GATGCTCAACTTGCTGGCGCTGTGCGGCGTATCCGCGACGACAGCGTGGAGTGCCCGCGACGCCGCACCTTGGCAACGACTGGTTGCCGACTACAGTACCCGTGTTGGCGAGCATCGGCGCTGGACTCTGAGCGATGGCAGCGTGCTGGAACTCAACACCGACACGGCGGTACGCCTGCATTTCAACGCAGATGCACGTGTGATCGAGCTGTTGCGTGGAGAGCTTTACCTGACCAGTGGTGCCGATGGCGCCAGCCCCCGTCACCGCCCCCTGCGAGTTATCAACGCCTTCGGTAGCGTCGAAGCGCTCGGCACCCGGTTCGGTGTGCGCCAGTACCCGCACAGTTGCAACCTGGGGGTGAATGAGGGCGCCGTGCAGCTGATACCCCGGAGCGGCAAGGGCGGCATTGCCCAAGCGGGCGAAAGCTGGGCAATGGTGGACAACGGCGTGCAGCGCCTACCCGCCAGAGCACAGGAACCAGCCTGGTGCGATGGGTTGTTGATCGCTCGCTCGATGCCGCTGGGGACTCTGGTTGGTGAGCTTGGCCGCTACCGTAACGGTTATCTGGGGTGCGATCAACGCATAGCGCAACGCAAAATCAGTGGCAATTTTAACCTCGATGATACGGACGCAACGCTGGCCTTCATCGCTCAGACGCACAATCTTCGCTTGCAGACCCTGACTCGCTATTGGATGCGTTTCAGCGTTTGACACGCTCTGGAAGGACGGTTTTTACATCTACAGAAAAAAATTGCGTGATGTGAAGGGATTTCCTTTCTCGCCCGGCATACCCCTCAGAACAACTCTATTGCCAACGAGACTTTCACGTGACCCAACTGTCCCCCATTCGCATCGCCATCCGCCATGCCGTACTCTGTGCCAGCCTCGGACTCGGAGCAATTCCCTGCCTGACTCAGGCGGCCGAAGCTGGCCAGACCGATATGATCCATGATCTGACTTTGCCAGCCGGATCGCTGGATACCGCGCTGACCGCCCTCAGCCGTGCCACTGGCCTGAACATCACGTTCGCCCAAGGTGACTTGACTGGCAAGTACACGCCGGGGCTGCAAGGCCGCTTCAGCAACGACCAGGCACTGCGACAGCTGCTGGCCAGCAACGGCCTACATGCCGTACCGCAGCACAATGGCGGCTATCACCTGGTACCGATCCCGGATGCACCTGACAACGCCGCCGTGGCACTGGACCCGACAGATGTGGTGGGCGCTCGACTCGGCACCACCACTGAAGGCACAGGCTCTTACACCACCGGCACCACCAGCATCGGCGGCAAAACTCAGAAGACCCTGCGTGAGACACCACAGTCGGTCTCGGTCATGACCAAGCAGCGCATGGAAGACCAGAATCTCACCAGCCTGACCCAAGTGCTGGACCAGACCACCGGCATCACCGTAGTGGGCGGCAATGATTCGAAAAACGAGTTCTACTCGCGCGGCTTCGTCATTCGCAGCATCCAGACCGACGGGGGTGCGCCGATGTTCCGCAACGAGACCTACGACTCCCTGCCGGACATGACGGCTTACGACCATGTCGAAGTCCTGCGTGGTTCCGACGGCCTGTACGGCGGCACTGGCGATCCGGGCGGCAGCATCAACCTGGTGCGCAAGCGTGCACTGCCATACAACCAGTTGAAGGTCAGCCAATCCGCCGGCAGTTGGGACAATTACCGCACCGAGGTGGACGTCACCGGTCCGTTGGGCTTCGACGGCGCGCTACGCGGTCGCGTGGCCATGTCCTACGAGGACAAGGACTACTTCTATGATCGCGCCGACAGCGAAAAACACGTCATCTTCGGCACCCTTGAAGCCGACCTGACGCCCGACACGCTACTGGCCGTGGGTGGCAGCTATGAGTGGCGTGACATGGACGGCTACTGGGATCGCGGCCTGGTGCGCTACAAGGATGGGCGCGAGATCAGCACGTCGCGCAGCAAATCGCTCGCAGCAGATTGGTCGTCGAACAACTACAAACGTACCGAGTACTTCGCCAAGGTCGAACACGCCCTGGATGAGAACTGGAGGGTCAACAGCAGCTACACCAAGACCAAGTTCGACTCCACCCAGGATATTGGCGAAGTGGCCTGGGCCGCCGATCCTGAGAACCCGCGCTCGGCCGACGGCTCGGTTTTCGGCCGCCTGATACGCGGCTACACCAACGAACAGAACTTGTTTGATGTGAACCTCGCCGGGAAGTTCGAAGCCTTCGGCCTGACCCACGAACTGCTGGTCGGCGCCGACTATTCCGAAGTAATGCGCACCTACTCCGACCACAGCGATGCCACGGTGCCCTTCGATGTCATCAATGATGATGCGGGCTCCATTGCCAAGCCTGCCAAGCCGGACATCTACTACTACAACCCCGACTGGAACCAGCGCAAAAGCGGTGCTTACGCCACGTTCAAGGCCCAACTGGCCGAACCACTGCACCTGACCCTTGGCGCCCGTTACTCGGACTACCGCGACTACGTACGAACCGTCGTGCCGCGCTTCAACATGGATACGCCGGTCAAGGAAAGCAATCGCGGCGAAGTCACGCCGTTTGGCGCATTGGTGCTGGATGTAACAGACGAGTGGTCGCTATACACCAGCTACGCCGAGATTTTCAACCCGCAGACCGCTTACAAGTCGATCGACGCTCACCCGCTGGACCCGATCGAGGGTGAGACCTACGAGTTCGGCACCAAGGGCGAGCTGTTCGGAGGCCGCCTTAACATTTCCTCGGCGCTCTACTACACCAAGCGCGAGAACGAAGCGGTGAGCGTTGGCGGTGGTTACTACGCGGCCACCGGCGAAGTGGTGAGCAAAGGTATAGACACCGAGATCTCTGGTGAGCTGGCCCCTGGCTGGCAGGCTATCGTTGGCTATACCCTAAACATCAACAAGCAGCGCACCGCCGGTAACCCAAACAACACCGGCAAACCGATGAGTTCGCAGACGCCCAAGCATCTGTTCAAGTTCTTTACGACCTATCAACTGCCAGGTGAGTTTGAACGCTGGAAAGTTGGCCTGGGCGCGACTATCCAAAGCGACACCTACAAAAGCGGCACCGTCCAACGACGTTTGGGTGATGGCAGCCTGAGCGAAGGAGAAGCCTACTCCTTCGACCAAGCCGGCTATGCCGTGTGGAATAGCATGGTTGAGTACAAGATCGACGAGCACTGGACCGCACAGGTCAACGCCAACAATCTTTTCGACAAGACCTACTACCAGACAGTCGACGCCAGCGACGGCGGCAACTGGTACGGGGCTCCACGCAATTACATGCTGACCCTACGTGCAACGTTCTGAGAACAAAGGAACGGGGCACTACTTCGGAGTACGAATCACCCATTCGGGGCCGTTCAGGTCGCAAGCACCCCTTGTGCGGGAGGCTATCGGCCCTGGAGCGGTTCCCGACATGGGATAGTCAGTTTACTCGTGGCTCTCGCGAACGGCAGCTATGGGTCCAGGCTGTGTGAAAACGCAAATGGATCTCTGAAGAGCGCGAGCGTACGTGAAATCTGTAATGGCTTGGTTATTTAGCTAACCTAGATTTCGCGCAGAAGCGCGAAATTCTGGTCGTTTTCTAACCAGCCGGATCGCGCAGAAGGTTTTCACACAGCCTGGGTCGCAAGCGGTCATTCGAGGCTGACCCATTTCAACCCAAAGCTGCCGTTGGCGAAGGGCAGTTCACGGCCAGAAGCTGCCAGTCACTGGGCAGTTTTCGACCCTAAGCAGTCAATCAGATCTATCCGCCCCAGGTTGTCTCCCTTCAGCGGCGTGCTTGGGATCAGAATCTCAGGCGTGCTTATCTGGCGACGCCCCCGATTTAATCTGCCGCCGCATCCAGTCGACGAACGCCCGTACATGCGGTTGCCCCAGCTTCTCCTTGCGGGCAACCAGGTAGTAAGCAAAACGCGAAGGCCATGGTCGGTCCACAGCCACCACCAGCCTGCCATGACGCAGGTCTTCTTCGGCATGCTGTGACTGTACAAGCGCAATGCCCTGGCCACTGACCGCAGCGCGCAACAACAGTAGATCCTCGTCAAAACTGGGGCCTCGGCGACTGCGGTGGTCGGGCTCGACGCCGTGGGCTTGCAACCACAACGTCCAATCGGCGCGATCGGCGTCCTGCAACAGAGGGTAATGCAGGCAGTCCTGCGGCTCATCCAACGCTGAGCCGCAGGCAAGCAAGCCAGGGCTGGCGACCGGCAGCAATACGGGGGCGAACAGCGGTATCGACTCCACTCCAGGGTAATCACCCAAGCCATGGCGCAGAGCAATGTCGACCGGGTCACGCTGCAGGTCGGCAAGTTCGGCTGTGGACTGCACGCGGACGTCGATCTCAGGGTGCAGCGCACTGAAATCAGCCAGGCGTGGTACCAGCCAGTTGGAAGCGAACGAAGGTTGGGTGCTGATAGTAAGAGAATTGCCACGGGTCAGCACTTCAAGATCGAGCAGCGCGCTTTCGATCTGGCCAAACCCGCGTGATAGCCCGGGGTAAAGACTTTCACCTGCCTCGGTGAGCTGCACACCATAACGGCTTCGAGTCAGGAGAGTGACACCGAGACGGTCCTCCAGCAGGCGAATTTGCTGGCTGATAGCACCCGGCGTAACGCCCATGCGCTCAGCGGCGGCCTTGAGGCTACCTAGCCGTGTGGTTTCGGTGAAAGCGCGCAGCGCGAGCAAAGGCAACACGGAACCCATTAAAATCCAACCTTAGAAAAACTGATGTTATGGATAGCAATTATCGTTAGTAGGCCCTTAAAAGAGTATTTAGCATGGCCACCAGCAAACCTACCACGGATCAGTTTTACTAAGGTGAACACATGCAAGAACCTGCGCTTGTACTTTATACCGATAGTTCCCCTAACGGTTTCAAGATCACCATTGCGCTTGAAGAGTTGGAGCTGCCTTATCGCCTCGTCCACGTGAACATCGACCTGGGCGAGCATCGGCAGGCTGACTTCCTGGCACTCAACCCAGCGGGGCGGATTCCGGTCTTGGCGGACCACGAAGCGGGCATCGTGCTGTTCGAGTCGGCAGCAATTCTGTTGTATCTGGCGCAACACAGCGGCCAACTGCTCGAACAGGCCACGCAGCCGCGCTGGGAGGCGATTACGTGGTTGATGTACCACAGCGCGAGCATGGGCCCTTTGCTGGGGCAGCGTGTGCACTTTGAATGCTTCGAGGCCCAACCAGATCTTGTCGCGCAGAAGCGCTATCGCACCCTCACTGAAGATGCCTTCGCCCTTCTCGATGTGCAGCTCGCCACACGTCAATGGCTGGCCGGCGAAGCCTATTCGATTGCCGACATCGCCAGCTTCGCCTGGCTACACATTGCCGCGATCGTGGGTTTCGACTTCAGCGCCTACAGCAACCTCTGTCGCTGGTACCGCCAAGTCGAGCAGCGCCCGGCAGTACAGCGCGGCATTCGTCTTCCCGCTCCGGCCACGGGCCCCTGACAAAGGACTGTCTATGACGCTCAACAACATCAAAGGCGCTAACGCCGATGCCTTCGCTCTGCATCCCGGTTACCGCCGCATGTTTGCCCAGGGTCAGTTGACCCTCGGCATTTTCCTGCCACTTCGCTTCTATGACGGTGACATGGGTGTGCTTACCGGGCAGGCGCGAGTGGTCAGCGAAATCGACGAGCTGGGTTTTGCCGCAGTATGGGTACGTGATGTGCCCTTGTACGACCCGACTTTCGGCGACGCGGGCCAGGTTTTCGATCCTTTCACCTACTTGGCCTACCTGACAGCCCATACCCGAACTATCGCACTGGCAACCGGAAGCGCGATCTTCGCTCTGCGCCATCCCATCGATCTGGCCAAAGCTGCGGCCACTCTGGACTGCCTGTCAGGTGGCCGTCTGGTATTGGGCATTGCCTCAGGCGACCGCCCTGTAGAGTTTCCCGCCTATGGCCTGGACCATAACGAACGCGGGGAGCGTTTCGTGCAAAGCGTGGACTATTTCCGTCAGTTGTTGGCAGATAGTTCCTTGCCAATCGATATGCCGCTGGGGCAGCTTGATCGGGCCTACCTGCTCCCCAGGCCTGTCACTGGACGTATCCCATTATTGGTGACCGGCTCATCACGTCAATCCATGCCGTGGCTCGGCGAGCAAGCCGATGGCTGGATTACGTACCCGGACACCACCCACAGCGTCCTCGGTCCTAGGCGTCTGGCCGAAAAAATCCGGGCCTGGCGAGCGGCCATTCCTGGGGGAGGATTCCGACCGCATGTCACCAATGAATGGATCGATCTCGATGAAAACCCAGACTTCCCGCGAACACCGCTACAGGGTGGCTATGTATTGCGCACAGGCCGCAACGGGTTGATCGAACTGCTGCATGAGTGGCGCGAGGCTGGGGTCAATCACGCAGCTCTTGGCATTCAGATGGCACAGCGCCCAGCGCAAGAGGTCATCCGGGAGCTGGCGGAAGAAGTGCTGCCACTCTTTCCATCGTTAGCTGGGCCAGAGCCCCATGGGCAAAACTGGTAGCCACTACGGTGGCTGCCAGTTTAAACGGAACGCGAAGCAGCCAAGGCTAGTGTCCGCTTTGGGTCGAAAGCTGCCAGTCGCAAGTTACCGATTTCGACCCAGAGCGGCCGCTCGCCAGGGGCCCATTCGACCAAGAGCTGCCACTCAGCTCGCCGTCAGTCCGTATTCACTAGCCCGAGCATTATCAAATTTTCAGCAGAGTTAATGGGGGATCTCAAGGCGGTTCCATGTGCTGCTTGATTGTTCACACAGCCTGGGAAGGGTCTACTACCGCGTCACTGAAGCGGCTTCACCAGCTCGGCGCCTTGGTTGCGCACATTGCCAATGGCGGTGCTCACTCGATACCACTCGAAGGCCTCGGCTGGCTCGCCCAGGTTGAGCGCCATCTGCTCGGCCTGTTCGCCCGGCGTCGCGGTTTCCATCCACTCACGCGCAAGGTCCGGGGCCAAAACCACTGGCCTGCGGTCGTGCACATCAACCATTCCGCCTTGGGCATCGGCCGTAATGATGACGAACCCATCATGCTCGCCGCCAGCGAACTGGCCGATGCTGGCGCAAAGGGAAGGGCGCCCGTCCCGGCGTCGGATGTAGTACGGCTGTTTCTTCGGTCCGCCTTCATCGACCCATTCATACCAGCCGTCGATCGGCGTTATGCCTCGGTGCGGCCAGATCGCCCGGAAGAAGGGGCCGTGTGCCACCTTTTCGACCCTGGCGTTGATCGGCGCAGCACGGTCGGTCGCCCAATGTGGCCGCCAGCCCCATCTCACCAGGTCCGCCCGCGTGCCCGCCTCATCCATTCGCAGCACTGCCACCAGCGTGGTCGGCGCGACGTTGTACCGGCCAAGTGGCTGGTCGCCGACGTTGTTCCGCCAGGCCTCTGGCAGGCTCAGGGTTTCGACAAAATCGTGTATGCCTCGGTACTGACTCAACCTTCCACACATGCGCGGCCCTCCTGCCTGAGCAAGCATAGTGTTTGGGTGTATCGCCGGTGTGGAGGAGGGCGACGGCATGCTGTACGCGCAGTCCTGGTGGTGAAGGGTTGAATGACCGCCCCATCTCCATTCAGCACGGCGCCAAGTCTGATTTTCCAGATGTTATAGGGTCGTTCGCGGGAACCCGAACAAAAATGCAGTACTTGCCACCCTCCATCGATTCAAAGGCCACCAGTTTTTCCACCATCGCGGCGCTCAAAACCTTTCCAGCGTTAAGCAGCAACATGCCGTTGTCGGCGTTGAGGTTGCGCGCAAGCACCATTCCCGGCGCCAGGTCACGCGTGGTACACACCTGGACTTCAGGGTCCACCAAGGTGAGATCGCTGTGGAACGACGCGCAAACCTGGACGAAATCCTCCAGTAGTGCCGGGTCATACAACCGGCCGGCGTACTTGCGCAGGTAGAGCAAGGCCTCGTCACTGTTCATCTGCCGTTCAAGAATCAAACCCCGTTGCAGCTCAACGAAGTCCACTGCCAGCTTGAGCAAGCGGGCGCCGAGCGGGATGGCTTCACCCTTGAGCCGGTCGGGGAAACCGCTGCCGTCCCAGTGCTCCTGGTGATGCAGGATCAGGCGCGCGGCATCTTTCATGGGCTCAAGGGTCATCAGCAGCGCTTCACTTTGGCGTGGATAGTCGCGATACCGGTCGCGGTCGCTGTGCATCAGCTGGTCCGAAGGGGCAACGATCATGCTATCCGGCCAACTCAATTTGCCTATGTTGTACAGCGCCGCAGCCATGGCCAGATCGCGGCTTATCGCCTCGTCCAAGGCGTGGGCCCTACAGTAGCAACGCACCAGTTCGATGATCTGCCGATTGGTCTGCTTGGCTGGAGGCAGCCGCAGATTAGCCAACATCGAGAACACCTCAGTCCCGGTAACATAGCTGTGTTTAAGCTCTTCGTAGGCCAGATCGAGCATGTCAGCGGTCTGCTGCAGCTCCGCGGTACGGGCTGCAACGCGTTTCTCCAGGTCGTTATTGAGGCGCCTCAACTGGGCGTTCTGCCGACGTGCCAGCAGCTCCAGGCGTTGGCGCTCGCGTTCGGAATGCTGGTGCTCCAGGGCCTGGCGTAAGGTCAGCAACATCTCGTCGTCGTTCCAGGGCTTGCTGATGTAACGGTGGATCTGACCGTCATTGACGGCCTTGATGATTGCGCTCGGATCGGCATAGCCGGTCAGCAAGATCCTGACGGTCGATGGGTGATGCTGATTGATCTGCGCCAACAAGGTGGCGCCGTCCATACCTGGCATGCGCGCATCGCTCATCACCAGGTCTACCGGGCCCTCGGCCATTTGCGCCAGTGCCTGTTCGCCGCTGGTCGCCAGCTTCACGTCATAGGGTTGGCCACGCAATAGCCGACGCAGACTGCTAAGGATCGACTCCTCATCGTCTACTAGCAACACGGTCGGCCGATAGGGTGAATTCGGGGGCTGTTGCACGTCCATGGCAGGCCTCACCTGGTCGATCGATGGAGGCACTCGAGCTCAACGAGCGCTTAGGTCAAAGGCTAGTTCATTTTGCCGCGACAGGTGTCGGGGCATGGTGTGGCGTGTGGCAGGCGAATTGTCTGGAAGGCATCTAACCTGACGGCAGGGCACCACCCATCTGCATATCCGTCAGCCCAGGGAAAAAGGATTCTCCCGGATGTCCGTGCACATAATCTGTCGTTATCGTTCCGTTCTTCACCTGCAGCGCTTGCGACGTTGTCTGAGCCTGTGGGTGCTACTGGTCCTGAGTGCGGGCAGCGGGGCCGAGCCGCTGGACGAGCCGCTCAAGCCGCTGCCTCCGATACCCACGCTGGCACCCGAGCGTGTGGAACTGGGGCGCCAGTTGTTCAACGATCCACGGTTGTCGCTCAACAGCACACTGTCCTGTGCCAGCTGTCACCGTCTGGACAAGTACGGGGCCGATGACCGGGCGTTTTCCATCGGTGCTGATGGCCAGCCGCTTGCGCTCAATACGCCAACGGTACTCAATGCCAGCCTTAATTTCCGACAGTTCTGGAATGGCCGGGTCGAGTCGCTCGAGGAGCAGGGGGATGCGGTGATCACCAGCGCTCACGAGATGGGCGGAGACTGGCGGGTGATCAAGCAGCGCATCGCCGCAGACGTGCGTTACCGTCAGGCGTTCAAGGATGCCTACCCGGACGCGGTGACAAAGGACAACATCCTCAGCGCGTTGGCCGATTACGAAAGGACGCTTCTTACCCCAGGCGCACGCTTCGATCGTTACCTGCAGGGCGATACCGAGGCGCTCACCCTGGAGGAAAAATACGGCTACCAGCGCTTCAAGGACTATGGCTGCATCGCCTGCCACCAAGGGGTGAATATTGGGGGCAACATGTTCCAGAAGTTTGGCGTGTTCGGCGACTACATCGCGGACCGCGGCAACCCCACCGAGGCGGATCAGGGCCGCTTCAACGTGACCGGAGAGGAGGCCGACCGGGGTGTGTTCAAAGTGCCGAGCCTGCGCAATGTGGCGATGACCGCGCCCTATTTCCACGATGGCTCGGCGCCTACGCTGGAGCGTGCGATCGACGTGATGTTCCAGTATCAGCTTGGACGAATCCCAAGCGATGAGGACCGCAGGCTCATCATGCTGTTCCTCAAGACCCTCACTGCTGAAAAGGCGGGTCAGCCATGAGGGTGATTTCTCGGCGCACAAGCCTGATTCTATTCAGTGGGTTGGTCCTTGTACTGGCGTCGATGCTGCTGTACTTGTACCTGAATTCCGGGTCAGAGCAGACCCAGACCTACAACGAATCCCGAGATCTCATCCGTCAGCTCAAGCAACAGGATGCTGTATGGGAAAACGAGGTGCTCAAGGCCCGGGTAGCCGTCTCCCATAACTACGATCCACTTGTGATCCCTCTCAAGGAGATGAAGCGGCTGTGGGCACGGTTCGACCGTCGGGAAGCCGAGCAAGGGCGTGATGACTCAAACCAGTGGCGCGATGCCCATGACGGTTTTCTTTCTGCGTTCGGGGAAAAGGCTCGGCTCGTGGAGCAATTCAAGTCGCACAATGCCTTGCTGCGAAATTCGTTGGCATTTCTACCCACAGCCGAGGACGGTATTCAGGCCCAGATCAACACCATGCTGGCCCCGAATCGGCAGGAGGTACACGTATTCGTCACTGACACTTATGACCTCTTGCTAAGTGCCCTGGAGTTCGCGCAGGTTACCTCTGTGGAAAGGGCTGCCGAGATAGAGGTGGGGTTAGGCAACTTGGCTGTTAACGCGGAGAACCTGCCCAAAGAATTCCAGACGCCCCTCAATCTGTTGAGCAATCACGTGGCGTTGATCCTGCGCGAGCAACCTGTCGTCAACCGCCTGCTCGAGCAGATCGAGGCGATTCCGGTTGCCGAACGCCTGGATACGATCACCAGCCTCCTGGACAGGGATCAACAACAGTTCGAAAAGATCAACCGTAAATACCATCTCTACACGCTATGGCTATCGGGCCTGCTGATGTTTTCGGTCATCTGCCTGGCTGCGCTGCTGGTGCGCAGCTTCGCCGAGGTGAGACGGGTCAACAACGCATTGCAGAGCGCCAATGACGTCCTGGAGCAGCGAGTCGAGGAACGCACCCTGGAACTCAGGAACGCTCAGAGCGAGCTGTTCAACGCCGCGCGCCAGGCTGGTATGGCGGAGATCGCCACCAATGTGTTGCACAACGTGGGCAATGTGCTCAACAGCGTGAACACATCCTCTGATCTCATCGCTCGAAGGTTGCGCAGCAGCAAAACCCAGGGCTTGGGCAAAGCCATGCAACTGTTCCGCGAGCATGCCACAGACATCGGTCGGTTTCTCGACGAGGATCCCAGAGGCCGGTTGCTTCCCGGCTACCTCAACCAGTTGACCGAGGCGATCGCCGATGAGCAGAAGGAGATGGTGATCGAGCTGGAACGAATGAACAAGAGCATCGACCACATCAAGGAAGTGGTGGCCACCCAGCAATCCTATGCCGGCGCTAAAAATGTGCCTGAGCCGCTGTCGGTGAACGACCTGGTCGAGGACGCGCTGCGCATGAACGCAGGCGCGTTGACCCGGCATCAGGTGAGGGTAGTGCGCGACTTCGCAGATCTGCCTCTGGTGATGGGCGACCGGCATCGGCTGTTGCTGATTCTGATCAACCTGATCAGCAACGCCAAATACGCCATGTCCGGCCCCGGCAGCGACCCGCGGACGATGATCCTCAGGACGCGCATCGTTGAGGGGGGCTTCCTGGAAATGAGCGTGCTGGACGAAGGCGAAGGCATTGCCCCTGAAAACCTGCAGAAGATCTTTGCCCATGGCTTCACCACGCGCAAGGACGGGCATGGCTTCGGCTTGCACAGTTGCGCCTTGGCCGCCATCGAGATGAATGGTCACCTGACCGGACACAGCGACGGCCCTGGCCTGGGTGCTGTCTTTACCCTGAGGATCCCGCTGATCGCGGTGACGGAGCCTGCATGAGTGACATGACCAATCGCCGGATCCTGCTGATCGATGACATGCCGACAATCCACGAGGATTTTCGCAAGATCCTTGCCCCGGCCAAAGCGCAGAACACTGAGCTGGACGAGATGGAAGGGTTGTTGTTTGGCGAGCAGGTCAAGAACGAACGACCGGTATTCGAACTCGATTCAGCCTATGGCGGTGAGGAAGGAGTTGGCCTGCTGAAGCGGGCGCTGCAGGCCTGCAAGCCCTACGCATTAGCCTTCGTCGACATGCGAATGCCAGGTGGATGGGACGGGGCTCAAACCATTGAGCACCTGTGGGAAGAGGACCCGCTGTTGCAGGTAGTCGTCTGCACTGCCTACTCGGACTATTCCTGGGATGAGTTGCTCGACCGGCTGCAGGCCCACGATCGCCTGCTGATCCTGAAAAAACCGTTCGACAATATCGAGGTCCAGCAAATGGCCAGCACCTTGCTGACCAAATGGGAAATGACCCAACGAGCCTCGCTGAAAATGCACCAGCTCGAACAGCGGGTAGAGCGGCGTACCCAGCAACTGACCCAAGCCAGCGAGGCGCTGCAGCAGGAGATCGAGGAGCGCAAGCAGCTGGAAAGCCAACTGGTGCAATCGGAGAAGCTCGCCTCGTTGGGGCAGATGGCCGCCGGCGTGGCGCACGAGATCAACAATCCGATCGGTTTTGTGTCCTCCAACCTGGGTACTTTGGGAGGGTATTTCCAGCAACTGATGGCGATGCTCGACGCCTATCGCCAGGCCGAACGGATGCTCGGCGGAAGCGAAATCACGGGGTCTTTGCAAAGGCTTCGTGAGCAGACTGAACTGGAATTCCTCCTGGAAGACATCCCGATCCTCATCAAGGAGTCCAAGGACGGAATCGGTCGAGTGGCGCATATCGTCAAGGACCTCAAAGACTTCTCGCGCGTTGACAGCGCTCAGCAGTGGCAATTAGCCGATTTGCAGCAGGGCATTGACTCCACTCTGAACATCGTCGCGAGCGAACTGAAACATAAAGCTGACGTCGTAAAACGGTACCAGCCGTTACCCCCGGTCGAATGCCTGCCGTCGCAGATCAACCAAGTGATAATGAACCTTGTGCTCAATGCCGCCCAAGCCATGGGCCCTGAGCGGGGGACCATCACATTGGGCACTGTTCATCAAGGCACCTGGGTGTGCATCGAAGTTGCGGATACAGGCGCAGGGATAGCACCGGAGAACATCAGGAAAATCTTCGACCCTTTCTTCACCACCAAGCCCGTCGGCCAAGGAACCGGGCTAGGCCTGTCCCTTTCCTACGGCATTGTGAAGAAACACGGTGGCGAGATAACCGTATCAAGCCAGGTCGGAGTCGGCACAACGTTTCGTGTACAACTGCCGGTAAAGCAGAGCGCAACGCTGTGATAGCGCCCGTGTCATGCTGCAGACGGGTGGGTATACCGCAATCCAAAAAGGGCAGGGTGCGTGCCCCGGCGATCCAGCCAACACGTCAATGTTTTGCAGTGGCGAGTAGCCGATAGCGCGAGAAGGGCGTGCCGTCGATATCCACCTCTCCGTCAAGGCGAAACCCCAGGCGAAGAATACCCTTGATTCGTGTTCTGGTTGGTGGAAGCAGTAGGGTGATCGACTCAAGCCCCATCTCCTGGAACGCGCGCCGTACGATCTCATCGAAAATCACCTTGCCAAGCCCCCAGTAGTCTGGATGAAGCACCAAGGCAAGATCAGCGTCACCGCCTTCCTGCTGCAGGCCGCCCCAGCCGGCGAATTCATCTTCAACGAAAAATGCCCAGGGGCCATAGCCATTCAGTGCCCATTGGGCCTCTTTTTGGGCAACCCATACCTTGCATTTGCTTTCGTCAAAATCGGGACGACCCAAGGGCATTTGGCGTAAGACATCGGGATTGTTGTTGAGCGCGATGATGTCAGCGATGGAGGCGTCGCTGAGAGGTCGGAAATGCAGCTGCATGATGTGCCTTGTCGAACTGCTGTAAACCTGATTTATAGCGCCTGCTATTCCCCGTTTCAATGAATCCTTGCACAACGTGGATTGGTCTGGCGACTAAGCACTCAGAGCCCGTTTCAACACGTCGTAAATTCTGGCATCAGCCGATTGGGCAACGTTGAAACGGATGAAATCACCCGCAGTCATGGACTGGCTAAACGCATTTCCGGGCGCCAGCACTACACCTTCATTCAAGCAGGCCCGGGCCAGCGTGGCTGCATCCGTGCCTTGAGGGAGTTGGCACCAGACATACATGCCTGACTGGGGCGTTATCCAGGGTTTGATACCAACGGCCCTTAGTTTCGCTACCGTTCTCTCCATGGCCTCGGCCAGCCTGAGGCGAACGCTTTCCATGTGTTTGCGGTACCCGCTATCGGTAATCGCCAGATGGATGATGTCCGCGGCCAGGCGGCCACCCCCGAATGTGGTCGCAATCTTGAGATCGACCAGGCTCTCGATCCAGTCAGTGCGAGCCGCGATGTAGCCGCATCGAATCGACGCGGAGATGGTCTTGGAAAAGCTGCCGATCTGGATGACACGAGAAAGGCCATCGAAGGCAGACAGCCGTGGTGCTGGAGCATTCTCGAAATCCCCGAAGATGTCGTCCTCTACAATCACCAGGCTGGAGTTGTCGGCCAGCTTCAGCAGCCTGTGTGCCGTGACCGGGGACAGGGTGGCGCCGGTTGGGTTGTGGATGCCTGCATTTGTTATGTACAACCGGGGAGCATGCGTAAGCAGGGCAGCACCGAAAGCATCGATGTCCGGGCCCGTCGCCGTATAGGGTACGCCTACGATGTTGACCCTGTGTGCTTTGAGCAGCGCGTGAAAATTGAAATAGCAGGGGTCGTCGACCAGCACGGTGTCCCCCGGTTCCAGCAGAAAACGGCAGATCAGGTCGATGGCGTGGGTGCCGGACTCCGTGAGCATGATCTGCTCGAGAGGGGCTTCGATCCCGATGCCTGTCAGCCTTCGTGACAAGAATTGCCTGAGTGGCAGATGCCCAAGCGGTGAGGCGTACTCAGTCAGTTTCAGCGTGTCAGAACGGGCAACGGTTCGAAGCGCTTTCCGCAAGCCCGCTTCGAACATCCAGGAGGGAGGTAGCCACCCGCATCCCGGTTTCAACGCATCGCTAGCGGTTTCAAGCGACTGGCGGGAGATCCACAGCGGGTCCACTTCACGATCAAGCCTGGGGCCGAGTTCGGTGAGTACCAAGGGCGCCACTGGTCCGGCTACGTAGAAGCCAGAGCCAGGGCGAGAGTTGAGTACACCCTCTGCCATCAACCTTTCATAGGCCTCAAGAACCGTGGAAACCGACACTTGCATGGTCTGCGCCATAGCGCGGACCGAGGGAATTCTCGCGCCCGGTGTGTAGGTTCGAGAGGCGATCCGCGACTGGATTTCACCCATGACAGCTCGAATTCGCGTTCCGTCCCGTTTCATCGCGCCCTCAACTGTGCTGGAGTCATATGCATAACAGTTTGGTTTAAGTGTATTGGATTGTACATGGCCTGGGTGAGCCTGTCGGTGATGTACTGAGCCTTGGCTTATCGAGGACTTACCGATGGAAAAATCAGCAAGCGGGTGGATCAACGGCTTCATAGGCGTCGCCATCTTTGCGGGTTCGTTGCCGGCAACCCGAGTGGCAGTGGCCGACTTCGAACCGACGTTCCTCACCTGTGCCCGGGCAACAATTGCCGCCATGCTGGGCGCGCTTTTTCTGATCGTGCTACGCCAGCCTCGACCCAAACGGGAGGACTTGTCGCCCTTGGCCGTAACAGCGCTCGGCGTTGTTATCGGTTTCCCGCTACTGACAGCATTTGCCCTTCAGCACATCAGCTCTGCTCATTCCATTGTCTTTGTCGGGCTCCTGCCATTGTGTACCGCAGGCTTTGCCGTTTTGCGGGGCGGTGAGCGACCTCGGCCATTGTTCTGGCTGTTCTCGTTGACAGGTGCCGGGTTGGTCGCTGGCTATGCCTTGATGAACGGAGGCGAGGCGTCGGCGGTGGGCGATCTGCTGATGTTGGCTGCGGTTGCGGTCTGTGGGTTGGGCTATGCCGAAGGCGCGCGTCTGTCGCGGACATTGGGGGGATGGCAGGTGATCAGCTGGGCATTGCTGGTAGCGTTGCCGTTCATGCTGCTGCTGACGGTGGTCAATCTTCCTGCCCCTGATGACTTTGCCAGGGTAAGTACCCCTGCGTGGTTCAGCTTTGGCTACGTTTCACTGTTCAGTATGCTGATCGGGTTTGTGTTCTGGTACCGAGGGCTCGTCCAGGGTGGGATTGCGGCTGTGGGCCAACTGCAACTCTTTCAGCCGTTCATGGGGCTTGGGCTGGCAGCGGTGCTTCTGCACGAGCACGTCAGCTGGGCCATGCTTTTCGTGACGCTGGGTGCTGTGATCTGCGTTTACGGGGCTAAGAAATATGCGTAAGCACATGGCAGTGCCCAGCCAAAAAGGCTGGGTGTGGCCCGGCGTCGTCCGCCCTCGGTCTGAGTTGCATCAGCCGACATTCACGACCTATCTGGTGGGGCCGCTGATCGAGGCCTTCCCCTTACTGAGCGAGCAAGTGCGGATGGAGGTCAATGCCCTTGGCGCAGTGATTGAAATCGTTCGCCGGACGAACCTGTCGACTTTACTGCCTGCCAAAACTGCATTGGCCCACGACGATCTGCTGGCCATCCCGCTGGAGCCAGAACGCTGCAGCGAACGGCCGTACTCATGCGGCGAAAGAAGCCTTTCTGAGTGCAGCCGTGCGAGTGTTCATTGAGCTGGCTAAAGAAGAATCCAGCGATCTTGAGGCGTGAGGCTGCGTACTTGCAACGCGATGCCCGCCAGTGCAATTAACCCGGTGAAAAAAACCTGATCCTTTATGTAAAAGGATCAGGTTTAGCAGTACTTACAGGCCCAGTTCAGTCAGGCCTGGGTGATCATCCGGCCGGCGACCCAGTGGCCAGTGGAACTTGCGCTCGCTTTCCTTGATGGGCATGTCGTTGATGCAGGCAAAGCGGCGATACATCAAGCCATCGGCTTCAAACTCCCAGTTTTCGTTACCGTAGGAGCGGAACCAGTTGCCCGAATCGTCGTGCCACTCATAGGCGTAACGGACGGCGATGCGGTTGTCTGTGAAGGCCCAGAGCTCTTTGATCAAGCGGTAGTCCAACTCTTTCTTCCACTTGCGAGTGAGGAAGTCGCGAGCTTCTTCACGATTGTTTGCAAACTCGGTACGGTTACGCCATTGGGTGTTCGGCGTATAGGCCAGTGCAATCTTTTCCGGCTCACGGGTATTCCAGCCATCCTCGGCGAGTCGGACTTTTTCAATCGCCGATTCGCGCGTGAAAGGAGGAAGTGGCGGACGCGTGTGTTCGTTGGACATGGTGGTGCCTCCAATCTTCTGGATGGTCAAGTTGAGTGGGTGTTGCTTTAACGTCAAGCGCTTGCGTGCTGTACGTCCTTGAGTAATATCTTTGCGATTTCTCTTGCACTATCGAGAACGGTGTAGTCACCCATGACGTGGGCCACGGTTATCGTGCCCTCTATCATCAAAAAAAGTTGCTTGGCCAAGCCAGCCGGATCTTTGACACCTAATTCGCTGGTCAGCTCTAGCGTGTAGTCCAGCAGCTTTTGTTTATGCAGTTTTGCGATCTGTCGAACAGGATCGTCTGCGTCACCAACCTCTCCGGCTGTGTTGATGAACGCACATCCGCGAAAACCGTCAGACTCGAACCAACTCTTGAGTACATCAAATATCCCAAGGATGCGCGCTTCTGGCGTTTGCGCTTTTTCGCATTCACTTCTAAACCACTTCATCCAGCGTATATCGCGTGCATTGAGTGCCGCTGCGGCTACGTCGTCTTTATTCGCAAAATAGCGATAAATACTTTTGCGTGCTACGCCCGAGGTCTTTACCAGGAGGTCCATGCCCGTGGCATGAATCCCGTTTTCGTAAATCAGCTTCTCGGCAGTCGCCAGGATTTTTTCGCGTGTATCGGTCATTGGCTTATCCATGTAGCCAGAGTAGAACGACCGTTCTCCCTGGTCAAGCATCTCTCGAAATTATTCGATTGCGCGCAAGCGGGGCGCCGGCATGCTTTCGATCAGGGTGGCTGGCTTCCCGCTGATCAGTCGCGCTCCAGTTCGGCGAAGCGGCTGGACAGCCAGGCGTGCAGCGTTTATTCCCGGCGCTACGCCCGATGAAACTCATGCACACATTCAAGCAGGCAGTACCGCGCCTGCTCCTTGCCACTGACCAGAAGCTTGATATGAACCGACAAGATTACCCCCTCGTTTCCCTCGCCATCCTCAAGGCCAAGCCAGACCAAGATTGTTCAACGTCGATTTCGTCAGGGGTAATGCCCTTGCTCGACAGCAGTCGCTTGGCGTTCACGCAGTAAGGGCAGTGCTGGGTGGTGTAGATAGTCACGTGGCTCATGGTGGTTACCCTCCTAGCTTGCCGATGGCGGAAAGTCGATATCGGTAGCGGCGATGTTGTTCAGGTAGTTGGTCAGGGTCAACAGCGTGACCTGCGCCACTACCTCCACGATCTTGCTATCCGTAAGGCCCGCCTCACGCGCAGCAGCGATCTGCTCGTCACTCAACTGGCCGCGACTTGCGGTGATCTGTTGCGTCAGTGCGGCAACCGCGCTGAGTGTGCCGGCTCGGGCTTGCCTGACGGCCTCATCGCTCAGCCCAGCCTTGCCGCCAAAGAAGGTGTGTGCCGCCAGGCAGTAGTCGCAACCGTTGATTTGCGAGGTGGCGAGGGCAACGACTTCACGCCCGGCGGCGCTCAGTGAGCCTTTACCCAAGGCTTGGGCGAGGCCCAGGTGTACCGTTGAGTGCGACCGGAGAGTGAGCCAGGGTCTTGAATGCATTGGGAATGAAGCCGAGACCTTTTTGAATGCCTTCGAGGGCTGCGCGCGAGCCAGTAGGGGCCTGGTCCAGCGAGAGAGTAGCGATGCGAGTCATGGTAGTTCTCCACTAGGTTGATTAAACGGCTTGTCTATCACGCCTGGAGTCCATACTAGGGAGGCAGACTTTCCTTTCGGCTTCAGATCGTCGAAGGTATGCAACAGATCGTCTAAACCTGAGCGGGCTATGGACCGACTATCGACTTTGCTCAAGCACTTCAACCTGCACGCGTCCACGTTTCACCAGGGTGGCTTCTGTGGAACAACCCACCTGTATGGGCAGCACAGTGTCGGCCACGCCCACCTGCTGCGCTCGGGGCGTCTGGCCTTCAGGGGCAAGCGTGGCCAACTGATCGAGTTGACCGAACCCAGCCTGATTCTGGCGGTGCGCCCGCAGGAGCACCACTTGCTGGCGACCGAAGCCGATGAAGCGGAATTGGTGTGCGCCACCCTGCATTTCGATGGCGGCGCCAACAACCCGCTGACCCTGGCTTTGCCGGACTTCATCATCAAGCCCCTCGGCGAACTGGCGCATCAGCCTGACGCAGAAACGCCTTCGCGAAGGGCGCCCCATTGCCCTGATCGCCGATGAGGTCGGCTACGAAAGCCCTTCTGCGCTGGCCCGAACCTTTCGCCGCAAGGTGGGCGCAAGCCCGACGCAATGGCTGCAGCAGGATGCGGTATAACGCCTGCTCGACAGATTTGCGCGCGAGGCAATGAGCGAGGTGGCCGAGGCGCAGGAAGGGCAGACCGGGCGTCACTTGGACGCAGTGAAAAGTTCGCGACCGAGGGCTCGTGCAGTGTCCATATGATCAGTCGGATCTTGCGTTTCCGATTCGAGCAGGAGCTCGGACGTGACGACAGATGCGCCGCAATAATCGAAGATCCCATGATCAATCTGCGTCTTCATGGCATCGGCATAGCCGTGCCGCTCATAGGTTCCGCCGTCCGCGCCGCCGACGCCGACAAGATGAACCCGCAGGTGGCGAAGCTTCTTCACCAGCTTGGCATCCGAACTGAAATCGAAGGCCCAGCCATTGGCGAACACGCGATCGATCCAACCCTTGAGAAGCGCTGGCATCGACCACCAGTAGACGGGATAGACCAGCACAAGGGCATCGGCACGATCGATCCGCGCCTGCTCGGCGGCAACATCGGCGGGGGGCGGTGCTTCCCTGTGATGGACAGCGAGATCAGCCGCAGTGAACCGCGGATCGAACGCTTGCGCTGATAGGTCTGCGATTTCGAAGGAGTTGCCGGGATCGGCCAGGGATAAGCCTTCGGCGACTTGCGCAGCAAGGCTATGGGTGAGGGACTGGGGATCGTGATGAGCGACAACGATGAGTGCGTGCATGTCGAAAACACCTGCTACTGATTGAGGGCGAGAGGGCGAACCTTATATACTCTTGGTAAGTTACGCTTAGTAAGTTACTTTTGGTATATAGCCATGTCAAGCATCGAGACAAGAGAGCAGGGTTCCAGTCCGCAGCCGCGTCGGCGCATGTCAAGGGAAGAGAGATACCGCCAGTTGCTGGACGTCGCCTGGCGGCTAGTCAGGGAAGAAGGCACGGAAGCCTTGACGCTTGGACGGCTGGCCGAGCAAGCGGGTGTGACAAAACCCGTGGTTTATGACCATTTCAGCACGCGGCCCGGGTTGCTGGCAGCGCTCTATCAGGAGTTCGATGCACGCCAGACCGCACTCATGGATGCCGCGCTTCAGGCGAGCGAAGCCACCTTGCCGGGTACGGCGACGGTCATCGCATCGTCTTACGTCGACTGCGTGCTTCTCCAGGGCAACGAGATACCCGGCGTGATCGCGGCATTGGCCAGTTCACCGGAGCTCGAAAAGATCAAGCGCGAATACGAAGCGATCTTCATGAACAAGTGCCGGTCGGCTCTCTCTCCCTTCACCAGAGGGGGGGCTATCGCCCCCGCGAGTCTTCGGGCGATGCTTGGTGCGGCCGAGGCCCTGTCCCATGCCGCCGCCGCCGGAGAAATCACACCCGAGCAGGCGCGGGAGGAACTGTTCGAAACGATCATCGCAATGGTCGACAGAAGCGCGCGGTAGTACGCAGAGTGTCGAGGAGGGCGGTGAGCTGAACGGCAAATGAGTCGGAACGCCAGATAGCCGCTATCCAATGTTGCACCGACCGCCTGAAAAGGGGCGAAAGCCACCGCTGCAATTGGCCGTAGCCGACCCCGATTCGCCGCGAGGCCAGCTCCCACCAGCCCAGCCCGGGCTGGGCGAGGGGTGATAGGCAGTATCTACAACCCCCGAAGCATCTCCCAGAACGATGCCGCCACCCCCATGATGCTCTCACCGGCAATCAACCCCGCCGCCGCGGTAATCGCAAACCGCTCCGTCACCCTCGGCCACCGGCAACTGACCAGCCAGGTCACCACGGCACCAAACCCCATCATCAGGCTGATCGATGCAGGCAGGATGAACGCCAGCCCCAGCGCCGCCGTACTCGGCAGCCAGCGGGCTGCCCGTTGCGGCAACAGGCTGTCCAGTGCCCCCAGCAGTACGCCAACAGCACTCCCTGTCGCAATCGCCCAGCGCGACTCCAGCGACAGCGCCCCCAGCCCCTGGGTCAGCGTCTGCGCGACCGCTTTCCAGGTCGCCGCGGCCGGTGCCGGCCACTGCTCGGTGAGCAACAAGGCCTGCGGATCGGGAATCAGCACTCGATACACCAGCACGCCGACCACACTACCGATGAAAATACCGACGCACTGAGCAATCAGCTGTTTGTGCGGCGTAGCGCCGATCGCCAGGCCAACCTTGAAGTCGTTCATCAGGTCGGTGGATTGCCCGGCCGCGCCACCCGCTGTGTTGGCGCTCATCAGGTTGATCGCCACCTGGCCGGGGGCGATCAGGCCGAAGCTGAGCTGCGACAGTTTGCCGATGGCGCCAATAGGTGCGATGCCAGTGGCACCGACCACGCGCGCCGCGACCACCGCAAGGCACACAGCCAACGGAATGCTCAGCAGCGCCATCCACCAGTCGATGCCGAACAACAACACCTGCAGGGTAATGATCAGCGCCATGGATAGCAGCAGCCCCGACGCTGGCCATGGGCTAAAACGCATCCTGGCGCGCGGCGTTCGCTGTTCAGCGGGCGATCGCCGGGGCACTTGGAACAGGCGAACCAACAATGAAGTCAGCGTCGCGCAGACCATCAGGCTCACGCCCGGCCACAACAGCCATTCCACCAGCGCGGCGAACTGTGGGCCGCTGGCGTTCGGAGCAAGCACCACCAGGGCCTGTTCGATCAACCAGGGCGCCAGTCCGCCCCAGGCCAGTGCGGCGCCGACCAGCAACGTCACGCCCACGCGAATGCCGATGATGCTGCCGAAGCCAATAAGCATCAGCGAAGGGTCGACCGTGAAGGTCAGGCGCTCGAGCGCCGGCGTGGGCGCCCAGCGCGGTATCGCCCAGACGAACCCGTCTACCCATTTGACCAGCCCTGAAAGCAGCGCGGCGCTGCATAGCACCTTGATCCGCGCCATGGCTTCGCGCCCGTGGTTGTAGATCTGCTGCAGCGTTTCCAAGGTCGCCATGCCTTCGGGAAACTTCAGGCCATGGTCGTTGAGCAGGGCGGGGCGCAGGTACCAGGCGATCCAGATGCCCAGGAAGCTCACCGAGAACACCCAGGCCATCATCGGCAGCGGGTCCAGTTGGTGTCCGGTGAGCAGGGTATAGGCGGGGATCGGCGCGACCAGCCCGCCGGAGATGATGGAGGCGGCGGCTGACGCCACGGTCTGGTTGATGTTGCTTTCGTGCAACGTCCACGCGGAGCGGTTGTCGCGGCGCCCTGCCAGGCCCTGCCACAGGGCGAAACCGATCAGTAAGGCGATGATCGACATGTTGAATGACCAGCCGATCTTCAGCCCTGCGTACACATTCGAGGGCGTGAGCAAGATGCCCAGCACCGTGCCGGTGAGCACCGCCCGCAGGCTCAATTCACGTTCGATGCGAACCTGGGGGAGGGCGGTGGAGGAGGCATGTCCCATGGCAATCCTTTGTCGATGTCGCAAACGTGCTCTGGACAACTGAGCCCAGACAGCCACGAAGGTTCACTGCTGGCGCCAAAGACGAGCCTGAAGGCTGCAGCAGCCTTACGCGTGTGCGGCTTTATCTGATGTCTTAACTAAACGTCGCTTGTGATTTAGCCTGTTGGAGAATTCTGGTCTTATCTGGGCAATTATTTCCGAAGTGTCTGGAATGCTATTCAATAATGGAGACTGCGATGTACTCGTCTGAGCGACTGAAAGGTATTGATGTCTTTGTCGCTGTAGCTGATTTCGGTAGCTTCACCGCTGCTGCCGAACGACTGAGTCTCACAAGCTCGGCCGTAAGCAAAAGCGTGGCACGTTTGGAGAATCGCCTCGGGACTCGTCTGTTCAACCGCACGACCCGGACGCTGGCTCTTACCGAGGCCGGTATCGTCTTCTACAGGACGTGCACATCAGTTTTGACAGATCTCGAAGAAGTCGAGCATGTGATTACAGCCGAGGGTAATGAGCCGCATGGCAGGGTGCGGATCGACCTTCCTGCCTCCTATGGGCGGCTACACGTTCTCCCCTTGATCATGGACTTTGTCCGTCTTCACCCCATGCTGCAACCCCACATTTCTTTCACTGATCGGTTCATTGACCCTGTGTACGAGGGCATCGATATCGTCGTGCGGATTGGAGGCTCTGATGCCTGGCCAGCGAATCTTGGCCATCAGTATTTCGGGGCCCAGCGGCTGATCTTCTGCGCGTCCCCGGAGTACCTGGAGCGACATGGCACACCGCAATACGAGCGTGATCTCGACCACCATCATTGTGTTGGATACGGGCAAAGCGATGGATTCGTCAGCCCTTGGTTTTTTAAAGGGCGTCAACCGGGCGAAATGGAGCGTCGAACGGTCTACACCCGCATTGCGGTTGGGGATGGCGAAGGCGAAGTAGCAGCGGTGCTTGCCGGACACGGTATAGGTCAATTACCGACGTGGCTAACTCAGCGTCACATTGACCAAGGAAAGCTCGTAGAGGTGCTGCCAGATCTAGCCACCGATGGCTTACCGATGAATCTGGTCTGGTTGAAAAGCCGGGAAGGGCAACCAAAAGTTCGCGTGCTACTGGACTATCTGCTTCCCAGGCTAACACCGCACGGCGCACAACCGCCTGAGCCGCTTTTAGGCTGAACGCCTGACGGAGCAGTAATCATGCACGATTCTGCTCCGTTCAGACGCCTGGGCTCTGTACGAAAAGCCTTGATACTTGTTCATGCTGCGTTGAAAACAGCCTAGGCGGTGCAGAAGACCGCTGTGTGCTGATTATTTTGGGGCAAGCTTGCGAACGATAGGTATCAGCGCCAAGGCAATCACTGCCACACCAGATGCCATGTAGCCTAGGTATTCAACGCCGAGGCTTGCAATCGTCATCCCTCCAACAATGGCGCCGATGCCGATACCTGCGTTTGCTGCCGATACGTTGGTTGTGCCCGCCAGTGCTTGAGAGTGGGAAACCGAATTCATGACTCGCACCTGGCTTACCGGATAAAGCGCGGTATTGGCAATACCCCAGAGGCCGAGAGCAACGCAGAAAATCATGCCTGCATGTGCGAGTGGAACAATCGCGGCCATGCCAATCGCCAGCACTATCAGGAAGCGCGCAGTTGCTTTGATTGGAGATTTGTCGACGGCCTTTCCACCGACCCAGTTTCCGATCAGGCCGATTGCGCCAAATGCCATCAGCCACCATCCGACATGCTCCGGAGCCACGCCTGCGACTCTTTCAAGGACATCGGCTAGGTAGGTATAAGCGGTGAACATAGCCGTAAACACCACAATCGAGAGGAGCACATTCGAAAGGAAATAGGTTTCTTTAAAGATGCGTGCTTGCTTCAAAAAATCCACTTTCTCGGTACGCGCGACAGTGGGCATGCACGCCCACATCGCTAGTGCCATGATCAGCGACAAACCTGCCAATAACCAAAACGCGCCTCTCCAGCCAATCGCATTCGACACAATGGTGCCCAACGGAATACCGAGCAGCATTGCCGCCGAAATACCCAGGTAGACCTTCGAGATGGCTTGGCCAGATTGCTGTGGGCTTACAAGCTGCCCAGCAGTTTCACTGGCAGTTCCCCAGAAAACTGGTAGTGCTAAAGCAGGCACTACGCGGGCCACAGAGAGGAGCCAGAAGCTGTCGGACACTGCCGCCAGGGCGTTCGCTATGGCGAAGATCAGCAAGATCGAGATGAACAATTTCTTTCGATCAAGGTGAGAAAGCGCAGCGGTCAGGGGCGGGCCGAAGATCATGACGGTGAAGGCAAAAAGGGTAACCAATTGCCCTGCTACAGAAATTGAAATATCAAGATCTCGGGCAAGCGCAGGCAGCAAGCCCACGATCAGAAACTCGGTCGTTACGATGAGAAAGGCCGAGAGGGCCAGGATTGAGATGCTCAGCCCAACGCCCTTCGTGGGAGTAGCAGCTTGAGAAAAGGATTCATATGCAGACATATGCGGACGCCCCGGTGGAAATGCCCGCCAGTCTATTGATTATTTATTTGCCTATCTTTGGCGGTTTTTCCTCTCTCTGAGGACAATTTTTCATCAATGAAGGGGCCTGATGTCAATTGAGTGGAGTACATGTGTGCTTCCCCACTGGCTCTCCAGGTTGCAGCCTTCCAAGTCGAAACTGGATCATGCTTGGCTTGCTTGCTGAAACAATCCGCGCACGACGTCCCTCAACCATCGATTTCCATTGTCCTGATGATATCGGGCATGCCAATGCTGTTTGACCGTGAACCCCTCCACTTCGAACGGGCAGTCATGGACCTGTAGCCCATGCATATCGGCCAGTGTCTGCCCGATATGCCGCGGCAAGGTGCCTAGCAGATCGGTAGTCCCGATTATCATCCCTAACCCGAGAAACGCTGGCAGCTCCAGCATGATCCGCCGTTCGATCCCGGCCCGCGCCAATCCCGCTTCCAGCAGCTTTTGCCCGGTGCCGAAACTGATCTGCACATGCCCCTCGGCCCGATATCGCTCCAGGCTCATGCCATTGCCCAGGCGCGGATGCTGCGGATTGCTCAGGCACACCCAGTCCTGCTCGAACAGCACCTGCTGGTACATCCCCCCTCCCAGCCAGGGCACGAAGCCGATGGCCAAGTCCGCTTCACCCGATTCCAGCGCGCTCTCGGTATTGCCGTCGATCCGCGCTGCCTCCAGGCGGATGCCCGGCGCATGGCTGCGCAGATAGTTGAGGATGCTTGGCAGCAAGGTGATATGGCTGGCATCGCTGACACACAGGCGAAAACGCCGCTGCGCCGTGGCGGCGATGAACTGCGGCTCCCAGGCGGTCAGCCGGCGCAGCGATTCCAGCACCTCGCGGCACGGCCCTATCAGCTGATCGGCGCGCGGGGTAGGGGCCATGCCGCCCGGCGTGCGCACGAACAGTGGGTCGTTCAATTGCTCGCGCAGGCGCGCCAGCCAGATGCTGATGGTCGGCTGGCTCTGCCCTAGCTGTTCGGCGGCGCGGGTCACACTGCGGCATTGGTACAGC
Organism: Pseudomonas sp. FYR_5; assembly: GCF_043106315.1. NCBI lineage: Bacteria > Pseudomonadati > Pseudomonadota > Gammaproteobacteria > Pseudomonadales > Pseudomonadaceae > Pseudomonas > Pseudomonas sp. FYR_5. The sequence goes on from NZ_JBICMK010000071.1 coordinate 91,317, forward strand.
ACGTCGAACAGCTGCAGCAGCTTGGGTTCGGGCAGGGCTTCCTGGGTAGCCATCATTGCGATTCTCAATAGTCGTATTGAGGCCATTGTATAGCGCAAATAATCCCTGCTGCATAAGGTGACCGCAAATCACAGGAGGTCTGCGACGTGAAAATTTGCATTCTGGGCGCCGGTGCACTGGGGTGCGCCATTGGCGCAGCCCTGAGCGAGGCAGGGCATGAAACCTGGCTGCTGAACCGCGGCCGCGCGCACGTCGAGGCGATGAACCAGCACGGGCTGCGGGTGCAGGACGAACGGGGCGAGCGCTATGTACCGGTCAACGCGGCCATCGAAGCCGAAGACGTTGGCGTGACCGATTTGGTGGTGGTGCTGGTGAAGTCGTTTCACACCGCCGAGGCCATAGCCGGCGCTGTCGCGCTGATCGGGCCGCAGACGCTGGTGCTGTCGCTGCAGAACGGCCTCGGCCACGAGGACATCCTGGCCGAGGCGGTGGGGCGTGAGCGGGTGCTGGCTGGCAAGACCTATGTCGGCGGCGTGCTGCTCGCGCCGGGCTCGGTCCGCGCCGGTGTCGTCGGCAAACAGACTTTCATCGGCGAGCTCGACGGCCAGCTGACGCCGCGCGTGCAGGCCATCGCCGAAGCGTTCAACCACGCCGGGCTAGCCACCACGGTCAGCGACAACATCCTCGGCACCATGTGGGACAAGCTGCTGGTCAACGTCGCCACCGGTGCATTGAGCGGCATCACCATGCTCAGCTACGGCCAGCTATACAGCGAGCCGCTACTGGAAAGTACCGCCAAGGCCGCTGTGGCCGAGGCCATCGCCGTGGCCGAGCGCGCCGGCATCCGCTTGAGCCTGACCAGCCCCGAAGCTGCCTGGACACTGGCCGCCGAAGGCCTGCCGGCGAGCTTCCGCACCTCGATGCTGCAGAGCCTGGAAAAAAACTCGATCACCGAAATCGACTTCATCAACGGCTCCGTCGTGCGCTGGGGCCAGCGCCATGGCGTGGCCACGCCGGTCAACGCGACCCTGGTGGCCTGCATCAAGGGTATCGAGCGCGCCATGGCCGATCAGCAGAAGAGGGAAACCCCATGAGCCAGCCAAAAGCCTACCTCGAACACGTGGCGTTCTGGGTGCAGGACATTCAGTGGCATATCCGCTTTTTCAGCGAGGTGTGCGGCATGACCATGCGTGAAGTGCAGGGTGACGTCGAGCAACCGGCGCAGTACTGGACACTCGGCGGCCTGCAGTTCATTCACCAGCCGGACTTCGCTGGCCCGGAAGGGCGCCTGGCGCACCTGGGCATCATGTGCGAAGACCTGGAAGCGGCGCTGGCCGCCGCCCAACGCTTTGGCGTCAGTGAGATGCCCCAGGGCCGCAACTGGCTGCGCCTGCCTGATGGCCTGGCGGTGGAGTTCATCCAGGCGCTGCCGGCCAAGTGCGTAGCCCAGGCACTGGCCATCGACCCGCGCGCGGAGGTGCAGGCATGAGCGTGATTGAAAAGTACTGGGACGACGCCCGCGAAGGCGATGAGTGCATCAGCCCGACCTACACCGTGACCCGCGAACGCATCCTGGCCTACGCCGACCTCACCGGCGACCACACCCCGGTGCATGTCGATGAGGCCTACGCCAACGCCAGCCACTTTGGCTGCCTGGTCGCCCACGGCCTGTTCGGGCTGTCGATCGCCGACGGCCTGAAGACCCAGTGCGAGTACCGCTTCCTACCGGGTATGTCGCTGGGCTGGACCTGGGACTTCGTGCTGCCGATCAAGGTCAACGACGTGCTCCACGTACGCATGCGAGTGGGTGCGATGCGCCCGAGCAACAGCCGACCTGGCTGGGGCATCGTGGTGTTGCCTTCGGAACTGATCAACCAGCACGGCGAAGTCGTGCAACGTGGCGAGCACCGGTTGATGGTGCCGCGGAGGGCAGCAGCATGAGCCAGGCATTGCCATTGGCGGGTATCCGCGTCGTTGATTACAGCCACTTCCTCGCTGGCCCCTATGTCGGCCGTTGCCTGGCGGCGCTCGGCGCAGAGGTGATCAAGGTCGAGCGGCCGGGTAGCGGCGACGCTGGCCGCCAGCACGCGTTCACCCTGGACGACCAGCAGAGCGGCTATTTCCTGCAGCTGAACATGGGCAAGCAGGGCGTCAGCGTCAACATGAAGGACCCGCGCGGCAAGGCGTTCATGCAGCGCCTGACCGATTCGGCCGACGTGTTCATCGAGAACTACCGCCCCGGCGCCCTGGACAAGCTGGGCCTGGGCTACGCCGAGCTGTCGGCGCGCAACCCGCGCCTGGTGTACTGCTCGATTTCCGCCTACGGCCATACCGGGCCGGACGCCCACCGCGCCGGATTCGGCCTGATCGCCGAGGCCAAGAGCGGGATCATGCAAATGGTTGGCGTGCCGGGCGAGGCACCGCCGCTGCTGCGTATTTCCCTGGGCGACATGTACACCGGCATTCACGCGGTGGCGGCGATCAATGCCGCGCTGCTCGGCCGGGTGAGCAGTGGCCGTGGCCAGCATATCGACATGGCGCTGTACGACACCCTGGTGTCGATGCACGAATACGCGGTGCAGTGTTACACGCTGTCCGGTGGCACTGTGTTGCCCCAGCAGACCGGCCACGACATGCCCACCTCGACCCTGTACGGCGTGTTCCGCGCTGCCGACGGCGACCTGGTGATCGCTGCCCAGGTCGACGATGCCTGGCAACGCTTCGCGGCCATGCTCGAAGCCAACGGCGGCCCGCCCGGGTTCGGAAGCGACCGCCGCTACCACAACCTCAACGGCCGCAACGCCCACCGTGAGGCGATCCTGGCGGTGGTCCGCGACTGGGTCGGCGCGCGTCGGGTGGCCGAGATCCTGGCGTTGCTCGATGCCATCGACATCCCCAGTGCCAAGGTCCAACGCATCGACGAAGTGCTGGCCGATCCGCAGATCCAGGCACGCAACATGGTCATCGAGCAGCAGCACCCACGCTACGGCACGCTGCGCCTGCCCAACCTGCCGTTCCGCTTTTCCGACTGCGACACCACGATTCACCAAGTAGCCCCGGACCTTGGCCAGCACAACGCCGAAGTGGCCGCCGGGCTTGGCTTCAGCCCCGAAGAAATCGTTGCCCTGCAGGCAGACGGTGTACTGTTCACCCACGGAGATGCACGATGAGCGACCGCTACGCAGTGATCGGCCGGCCGATCAACCACACCAAATCCCCGCTGATTCATGGCCTGTTCGCCCAGGCCAGCAACCAGCAGCTGGAATACGGGGCCATTGAAGGCTCGCTGGAAGACTTCGAAGCCCAGGTGCTGCAGTTTCGTAGCGAAGGCGGGAAGGGCATGAACATCACCGCCCCGTTCAAGCTGCGTGCCTTCGAACTGGCCGACCGGCGCAGCGAGCGGGCGCAACTGGCACGGGCGGCAAATGCGCTGAAGTTCGAGGATGGTCGCATCGTCGCCGAGAACTTCGATGGCATCGGTTTGCTGCGAGACATCGAGCAGAACCTTGGCGAGCCGCTGCGCAACCGCCGTGTGCTGCTGTTGGGCGCTGGCGGCGCGGTGCGCGGGGCGTTGCTGCCGTTCCTGCAGGCGGGGCCACGTGAGCTGGTGATCGCCAACCGGGACATGGCCAAGGCGCTGGCGCTGCGTAACGAGCTCGATCACCCGCTTCTGCGCATCAGCCGCTACGAAGCGCTGGAAGGGCAATCGTTCGACATCGTGGTCAACGCCACCTCGGCGAGCCTGACCGCTGACTTGCCGCCACTGCCGGCTGATGTGCTGGGCGAGGCGGCCTTGGCCTACGAGCTGGCCTATGGCAAAGGCCTCACGCCTTTCCTGCGCCTGGCCCGCGAGCAGGGTCAGGCGCGCCTGGCCGATGGCGTCGGCATGCTGGTGGAGCAGGCCGCCGAGGCGTTTGCCTGGTGGCGCGGGGTGCGGCCCGACACATGTGCGGTGATCGATCAGCTGACGATTCCCTTGGAGTAGGTCGATGGTCGCCAATGTACTGATGCTGCATGGCATCAACCACAACATGTTCGGCAAGCGCGACCCGCGCCAGTACGGCACCGCGACCCTGGCCGACATCGACCAGGCGTTGCAGGCCCTGGGCGAAGAGCTGGGGGCGCAGGTCGAGAGCTTCCAGAGCAACTTCGAAGGCGCCATGTGCGAACGCATCCATCAGGCCTATGAGGACCGGGTAGATGCCGTGCTGATCAATGCCGGTGCCTGGACCCATTACAGCTACGGCATTCGTGATGCGTTGGCCATTATCGAAGTGCCGGTGGTTGAAGTGCACATGTCCAACATTCATGCCAGGGAGCCATTCCGCCATCACTCGGTATTTGCCGAGGTGGTGCGCGGACAGATCTGCGGGTTTGGTGTCGAAACCTACCTGCTGGCGCTGCGTGCAGTGATGAGCATGGTCTGAGCAGGGTGCAGGGGGGATCTGCGAGCGGGTTTACACGCGAAGCAGGTGACGCGGGGCATGCGGCGACGGTTCCTGAAGTGACCGTAGGTGTGGCGGGTGTCGTGCTGCCTACCCATCCAGCATGGATGGAAAGCCAGTAGCGACTTCCGTGACTGCATAGTACGGTCCGCCTTCAACAAGCCACCCGGTTCGTTGCCTCCAACCCCACGGACCGGGGCTCTCATGACCTGGGAGGTCGAATGGAAGTCGCTACAACGATCAGTCAACAAGAACTGGATAACGCCTTGGTCGCGTTTGCACGCTACAAGATCGGAGAAATCAAGATCTTCGACCTGGAGCAGGCAATGAGCTTCGAAGCAGGCCAAGCCTTGTCCCAAAGCGGGCTGGTCCGGTTCTCAATTACCAAAATGGTGTCAGGACGTTATCGCATCAGCGATGAAGGGGAGAACGCCATCACAGAGGCTGGGCGGGATCGCCTCGAGGTGATCCGCGCCTGACCATAGGTCCAGCCTTGCGAAGGCCGCAGTCGCGTTCTGCGGCCCTGTCGTGTCATATCACTTTCACCGCGCGACCAATGAACTTCACCGGCCCTGTCGGCAGACCGGTCGGCGAGCCACCGGCTTTCTCCAGCGTCAGCTCGAACAGTTGATTGGCCTCCAGGGGTGGCAAACTTTCCAGCGGAACTCGATAGGGTTCGCCCGGTTTGACCAGGCCAAGCGAAACCGGGGCGCGCCATTGCTCGCCCTTGGTCCAGAACTGCAAGGCCATGCCGTCGGGGACCGTGTCCTGGCCCAGCGGCAGCAGTTCGATCATGTGGCTGTCGCTGGCCTGCACCACCCAGCCGGGGGCCTGGCTGTTCGGCGCCACCAGCACCACCAGGTATTCCGTGGTAGAGGGGGGCGTGGTCAGCAAGGTAAACGCCAGCAGCAGGCTTGCAGCCAGCCCCGCGGCGCTGAGCCCTTGCCACAGGCCGAGGCGTTGCCACAAGCGAGTCTGCGTGCGCGATGCGGGTAGCTCATCGAGGCTGCGCTGGATACGGCGCCACAGACGGGGGCTTGGTGGCTGCGGGGTAGACAGCGCGGTCAGCTCCAGCAGCCGGGCCTCCCAGGCATCCACGGCGGCGCGGAGCGCGGGGTCGGTACGCAGGCGTTCGGCCGCTGCGGCATATTGCTCCGGCGACAAGGTCCCCAGCACATATTCCCCGGCGAGGCTGTCCAGTTCTTCGGCAGAATCGGGCTTCATTCCAGACACTCCCGTAGCGCTTTGAGGCTGCGTTTGATCCAGGCCTTGACAGTGCCCAGTGGCGCGCCCAATAAACCGGCTATCTCGGCGTGGCTGCAGCCGTCCACGTAGGCGTGCAGGATGCAGCGCTGCGGTGCGGGCTGCAGTTGTTCAAGGCAGCGGTAGATCTTTGCTGAGCCGGACCAGAGGTCAAGGTCATCAACCCTCCCGTGCAATGTTGACGCAGTTTCGGTGTCGGCATCGGTCAGTACAGTTTCACGGCGGGTATCGCGTATCGAATTCAGTGCCAGGTGGCGGGTAATGCTGTAGATCCAGCCTCGAGCCGAGCCGCGCGCCGGGTCGTAGCTGGCAGCGCAGGTCCAGATGCGGATGATCGCATCGTGGACGATGTCTTCTGCGGTGGCGTCGTCACGTGCGATACGCCGGGCAACGCCAAGCAGGCGCGCGCCTTCGTGATCGTAGAGCGCCTGCAGGGCCCGCCGGTCACCCTGTGCACAGGCTAACAGGCAGCGGTGGAAGTCGAAGGGGGTGGCCGGCGAGTTCAACGTGTGTGGCTTCCTTGTGTAAGGCAAGGTACCCCGGCCATCCAGCCGGGGGCTTGCCATCGAGCGTAGATCATCACTCGCAGGGCGTAGGCTCAAGTGCGCTTCACTTGGCTGTCCAGAACACATAGTCAGCCTGGTACTGGACGATCTGCCTGGCACCTTTGTTCTGCGCCGTGCAGTCGATTGACGGCGCCACACCGCCGCGGGTGGCCAGGCGCTGGATATAGCTGACCCCCTGCATGGCGCCTTTGCCCTCGGCCGGGTTGGCCTTGACCAGTTGATAAGGAATGGCGCCTTTGTCCGCTGGTGCCACTGCCAGCTGGGTGCCGGTGACTTTCGAGCCATCCTTGGCCTGCCAGGTAGCGGGTGGGCCAAAGTAGTCGCCCACCTGTTTACCGGCACGGTCATTGAGCACTGCCTTGGGGCCGACGAAAGTCCATTCGGTCTGACCGGGGGTGTTGGCCTTGTCGCGGCACTCGTAGGTGATCTCGCCGACGCCGACGGTTTCGAGCAGGACCCGATGACCATCAGGGACTTTGACCGATTCTGGCAGCGCGGACTGGGCGTGGGCGGGTGGCAGCGCAAGGGCGAGGCTGCAGGCAAGCACACAGGCGGAGTATTTGAAGTTCATGGACAGTGCTCCTGAAAGTCATTGGGCTGGGCAGTCAGAGGCCGCCCATTAGCAATACCCGCCAACGGCCGGGCTGGATGCACTGAATGAAAAAAATATGCGTAGCGCGATGAGCCTGCCTGTGCTCGCCTACAATCTCGAACGAATCATGAGCATCTTCGCCATTGCAGGACGGCGTTAATGCTCGCACCCCGCCAACCCCATGAGGACACTGCAGATGAAGCGTTTGTTACTAGGCCTGTTGTTCACCGCGTCGGGCGTTGCCCATGCCGGTATTCCGCTGTTGAATGCAACATGCCCCGGAAATATCGAGGTCCATGCCGATAAAGGCGGGCCCGTCTACATCAATGGCAAGGAGGCCAAGCTGAAGAAATTCAATGACAACTATTTCGAGGCCAAAGGCGGCGGGGTAACGGTATCGTTGTCGATCAACCCGGACGGCTCGCCTGACGTCTCGTATACCGGCAAGAACAAAGCCAATGGCGTATGCCAGATCAAGGACTGACTGCGCGATTGCGCGGTTGGGCTGGCGCAGTGTCAGCGGGCTGCATCAGGGCGCTGGAACGGGAATTGCTGTGACCCCTGAGACATTGATCATGCGGGGTACGCAGACATGACTCAGGATGACCGCTATTACATGATTTTCAGCGTGGTTGCTGTGCTGGTACTGGATTTGGCGGCGACTTATGTGTTTCTCAATGCCATCCCCTGACCCCGGTTATGGGGTAGGCCTTACTCGTAATCGGGGGCAAGGCAGGGCGTGAGGGAAACGCCCCGAAACCTATATAGCTAACAAACCTGATGCACGGTCGTCATGGCGCAGTAACATGGGCACACCAAAACCAAAAAAAGGGCAGGCTGCTTGGCAACATTTCCCAGTTTTCGATGGGGCTGCAGGAGCGTGTCGCATGAGAAACTCAAGATCGCTAGCAGGCGCACTACTTGTGTCCGGGGTAGCCACGTTGTTCACGGCAGGCTGCGCACAAAACCCTGATGTGCGTGACAGCCACGATTATACGGCTGGCACTACCATGAAAAGCCCGCCCGCCTATCTGGGCTGCGTCAAAGGCGAGCTACAAGGGAATGTGAAAACCTATGAAGTCGAGGGTGATAACACGGTCAGGCTTTTCGTCGAAAGCACTGACCCCGACAAGGCAGAGGGTCTTGTAGAGTTGCGGGGCACGGGAAGCGAGCGCCACTTCACGGCCTATCAACGTGATGCCTGGTACGACCATGGCAGGTTGCTGGATGCTGCACTGATGTGTTCAAAAGCGTAAATCTCAGACCCAAGTCAAAAAGCCCGCTGTCGAGAGCGGGCTTCTTGTCTGAGGGGCGAATAACCTTGCGTGCCCAAGAAACGGCCTATGGCTTGAGCAGCGTTGTTTTTTGCATTTGCCGGCCCCGCCCGTAATAATCGATGCATTTGGATGGAGAGTCGCAGGTGGAAGCAAGAAGCGTAGTCGCCGAAATGTTCATTGGGATTCCGACGCATTTCTGGGTTTTGCCTGTTGCCGGCCTGGTGGCCTACTACGGGCTGAAGTGGTCCGCCAGATCCAGTAAGCGTGCCACCCTGCTACAAGCCTCGACTTACCTGTTATTGCTGACGCTGGCAGTTCTGCCCAACGGCTTTTATGCACTGTTTCCTCCTGCGCCCGAGCCTGATGTGCTATTGAATCAAACGCCGTTGACCAACTATGCAGGGCGCTTCTACCTGGATGCGTTCTATGTCTTCAGTGGCTGGGCGCTGAGCAAAGTGGTCAAGTTGAAGTTCAGCTGAGTCTCAGTTCGCTACCTGATGCGCTGACGGGATCAGTAATTGCATACCCCTTTGAAACCGGCGCATCTGGGGGATACGGCAATGCTCTCTGAAGATCAGTACATCATGTTTGTGATTGTCGGCAGTGTGCTGGTCCTGGATATAGCAGCCATCGTGTTGTACAGGGGAGCCAAGCCCTGAGCCCGCGTTTGGTTCGCAATGGGGCCGGAGCATCATGACGACTTCAGCTTTTCTGCTGTACCTGCAGCACCGAACCCTTGTCGTCAGTTGCCAGCAATCCGCCGGCGTCGGTGTCGTCTGATTGTCGCTCGGCAAGTGGTACGTCCGGCGAGCGAAAGAGGCTACGGCCTTGTTCACCGGTTTTAAGGGTGACGAGTTTGCCATTCTGATAGAAGAACTGAGTGTGGTTGGCGTTGGTTTGCATGGTCTGAAGCCCCTGCCGAGTCGTGGTGTGATGTCCCTCGGGAGTTTCACTGTTGCGGCGTGCCCCCGGCTACTGGCAGAAATATCAGGTGCGCTACACTGTCCCCGCTTGGGCGCCGTCCTGCAGCAAGACTTTGGTTGATTAGTAACGCGGCGTCACCGCCGTTAGAATGCAGCCTATCCATAACGGTCGATTGCAAATGCCTGACTTTCGTATTTTTATCGCCACGGTGTTGGTTGCCAGCCTCGCCGGTTGCGCAACCCCTGGCAAACCCACAGCCAGCAAACTTACCCAAAAGTCGCCGCAGCAGTACGCCGCCTGTGTCCTGCCCAAATGGCAGGCGCTGGCACCCCAGGCCACGCAGAAGTCGATAGCCCACGGCTACCGGCTGACGGCGCCAAGCGCCGTGGCAAGCGACGATGTGCTTGACGTAGTCGAAGCTCGTGAGGGCAGCCGCGCGACCTTCTACAAGGGCAGCTTTCTATCTGGCGACAAATTACGCCAGGCTGCCAAGGAATGTCTGGACTGAGTCAGTAACCCGAGCTTGCTGAGCCGCGCAGATCTCCTGCGGTTACCCCGCCTCATCCCGCTTGTTCAAATGCTCGCACTTCACCTGCGCCTCCTTCCGGCTCGCGTAGCTGGGCTTGAGCCGCTCCTTTGCCTGATTGTCATAAATGTCGAACCCTCCACAAACGGTAGCGGCGTAGTAGCGGCTGCCTACGCGGAACGACTCCTTTTCGATCGGCACAGCGGGAACGATAACGAATCTTGGTTGCATTTTTCGTGCCTCCCCAGGCAGATGTTTAAGTATTAGTCTCGCCAGTGGTAAGCATCAAGCAGGCTCATGACGAAAGGCCTTAGTACCCGTCCGTCACCATCGGTGATGGTTATCGCTATTCCTGATCCACAGTAGGGGAACACTTTTTCACCGGGGGGCTGTCATGGCACTTGGATAAGCCGCTATTCGCTAGGCTGAAACCCCGCCAAGCAAGGGATTGGCGGTTGACTGAAGTTCAGCTAGGTAAAGTTAGGTAAAAGCGGCGGCGGCATATAAACTGATCAGTCTTGTGGTTTGTACTGTCCGGTTAAAGATGCCATTGATGAACACACATCCGTTGCAGCCAAGTGCTGAACGCGGGGCGTTCGCCCATTTCGAGGCGTGTCGCAATACCCAGCAAGGCCCCGTGGTGATCCTTGCCTCCGGCGCTTCTGCCAAACAGTTTCCACTGGGCGAGTTTGCGCATTTGCCCATCATCGCCATGAATGGCTCGGTCGCCATGACTGCCGAACACGGCATCAAACCCTTCTTCTACGTGTGCACCGACAAAAGCTTTTGCCAGCAACAGCCGGCCTTGTTCGCCACTGCCGTGCGCGACAGCGAACGCCTGGCCCTGTGGCCAGAGCAGTATGCGCGTGCCGATGTGCCAGCCCACACCCAGTGTTATGCCTTGCAGAAAGCCGTCACGCCGGGGCTGCTGGACGGTTTGCGCGGACATGGTGACAGTTGTGTGTGCAACCGTGCTCTGTGGAGCAAACGCAGCCGCTCCATCGCCTTCAGCAAAAACCTGGCCCACGGTTTCTTCGATGCTCGCACAGTAGCTTATGTGGCCTTGCAACTGGCTTATCACCTGGGCTTTGAAGAAGTGTTGCTGGTAGGGGTAGACCTCGATCAGAGTGCCGGGCGCTTTTACGAAAACGGCCAAGGGCAGTGTTCGCCGTGCGGGCTCGACCAGCATTGGGACAGCCGTATCCTGCCGTCGCTGAAGCTGATGGCCAGGGAAGTGGTCAACGAGCATTTCCACGTCTACAACCTGTCGGCAACATCACGCATTCCCGCTGAACTGATCCCCAAGGTCACGCTCAGCCAGGCGCGGCACATTGCTGGCTGCGCAGTTACCTGAGCAAGAAAGCGGGTGCATGAAAGACTGTGGATGCGTACAGTTGGGCGGTCGCAACTTGCAGGAGCCTGCTATGTCCAGCGCATTCACGATCATGCCATCGCCCGTCGGCATGCTGACCCTTGTGGCCCGTGGCAATTGCCTGGCAGCCGTATTGTGGGAAGAGGAACGGGAAAACCGCGTACGCCTGGGCGCACTGCACCGGGACGACCAGTGCCCGGTACTGCGGGAAACCGCTCGCCAGCTGGGCGAGTACTTTGACGGCAAGCGTCAGCGTTTCGAGCTGGCGCTGGACTTTGCCGGTACTGAGTTCCAGCGCCAGGTGTGGGCCGCGTTGCTGGCGATACCGTTCGGCGAAACCCGCAGCTACAGCGACATTGCCCGGCAGCTCGGCAACCCCAGGGCAGTACGCGCGGTTGGCGCTGCCAATGGCCGCAACCCGATTTCGATCATCGCTCCCTGTCACCGGGTAATCGGCGCGTCGGGCAGCCTGACCGGCTTTGCCGGTGGCCTGGCGGCCAAGCAGTACCTGCTGGCGCTGGAAGGGCGGCAAAGCCTGGCGCTGGACCTGTAAGGCGTCAACCGAACCCGCTGGCGATCAGGCAGGCCAGCACGGCCAGCACCGAACCGGCGATCAGGGTGTATTGCCGCCGCGCCTGACGTGCGCGGGGCTCGACCTCACGCAGGTACTCGCCGGGCGTAGGCGCATCGGGCCGATGGCGCAATCCCTCGGCCACATCGGCGAGTTGACCCTGAATCAGCAAACCGACCAGGTAGTAGGTGCAGGCGTAGCTCAGCAACGCTAGAAACAGATAGATCATGCAAGGTACGGGTCCAAGGGCAGGGTGATCGCACTGGCACTGCGGGTGTCGAGTACGATCAGGCCTTCACTGTGGTCATCCAGGCTGGCCAGCAACTGCCCCTGGCTGTCCCATGCGGCAGAACCGCCGGCACCGATGAAGGTGTCGGCCGGCCCCACGCAGTTGGCCATCAATACCGGCATGCCCAGCTCGCGTGCCACCTCTGGGTAGTGCGCATATCCCTCGCGGATACCCTTGGCGTTTTTCGCAACGCTGACCAGGTACAGATCGGCACCGCGCTCGCGGGCCACGGCGGCATGCGCCAGGAACATCGACTCGTAGCAGATCGCCGGCGCCACCCGGTGTTCACCTACCTCCAGCAGCAATGCCTGATCACCTGAGGTGAAATAAGGCAGCTCATCATCATGCAAGCGCTGCTTGGCATAGGCCTGGCGCGGCGCCCCAGGGCAGAAGATGGGCATGCCGATGCGTATGCCGTCGGGTGTCGGCAATGGCAGGCCCACGGCAACCGTAATGCCCAAGCGGTCGCACGCCGCCTGCAGCGGGTCCAGGCGCGTGGAGGTGACGGGTAGGGCGGCCTGACGCGCCACACTCGGCTCATAGCCGGTCAGTGACAGCTCGGGAAACACGACCAGTTCGGCACCCAGGGCAGCAGCCTGCTCGATGCAAACCAGATGGCGCTGGAGGTTGGCTGGCAAATCGCCCTTGAGCGACGCCAGTTGTACGGCGCACAGTTTCATCAAGACCCTTCCTTGGTAGAGGTTCAAGTACCGAGCATACTATTGGCACCAACGCCTGTACCAGTGAAGGGTTTTCAGGAAGCCTCGAGTGCGCAACGCAACGCACCAAGATCCGCGCAGCCGCGGTGCCTTGTGCCATGCTGTCCAGTGACAGCGCCATGAGCAGGGCACGCGCGAGGCGGGCATGGTGCCACCAGCAGAGGAAGACGGTAATGGCACGGTTTCGGCGGCTGATCGCCAATATCCGGGGACGGGACCTGGCGGTGGGCGATATCCATGGTCACTTCCAGCGCCTGCAACAATGCCTGGATGCGGTAGGGTTCGATCCGGCGGTGGACCGCCTGTTCAGCGTAGGTGACCTGGTCGACCGTGGGCCGCACAGCGAGGCAGCGCTGGAATGGCTGGCCCAGCCTTGGTTCCATGCCGTCCAGGGCAATCATGAGGCCTTGGCAATCACCCGCGTGCGCGGGGGGCGGCTCGACCTGGGCATGTACCGCGCCGCCGGCGGTGGCTGGTTTCTCGACTTGCCGCGGCGCGAGCAACTGCGTTTCGTGGAGCGTTTCGAGCAGCTGCCGATTGCCATGGAAGTGGAGAGTGCAGACGGGCTGGTAGGCCTGCTGCATGCAGACAGCCCGTTTGCCGACTGGGCAGTCTTACGCTCCTGGCTGGAACTGGATGACGACCCTGACGTGCGCCAAGTGTGCCAGTGGTCGCGTCGGCGCCTGAAAGAGGGAGACACCCAACCGGTGCAGGGCCTGCGAGCCCTGCTGGTCGGCCACACCCCGGTGCTGGAGGCCAAGCTGCTGGGCAATGTGTGGCACCTGGACACGGGGGGCTGGTCCAGCGGGCATTTCACCTTGGTCGACATGCGCACCTTGCAGCGGGTCAGCCCTGGGCCAGATGCAGCAACAACGCCCCTGCCAACAACACCAGCATGACCCCCGAGGCCCGCTCCAGCCACGCCAGGCTGCGGGCGAATCGCCGCAGTACCCGCTGGTTGCCGATGGCCACGGCGACCAGCAAGTCCCAGAGCAGGACGATGCTGAACATCCATACGGCGTAGGCCGTTTTCCAGCCGGGGCTGACGCTGGCGACCATGCTGGCCAGGCTGGCATAGAACAGCGCGTTCTTGGGGTTGAGGATGCCGGACAAGAAGCCCATGCCCAAACTGCGCCACCAGCCATGCACCCGCTGGCTGCCGGTGACTGTGCCCAGGCTGGTTTGCCCGGCATGGCGCAGGAACAGCACGCCGATGTACAGCAGGTAGCTGGCGCCGGCCAGTTGCAGGGCGGTAAATAGCAGGCTGCCCTGCTGCAGAACCGAGAGCCCGGTGAAGGCGATGACGATGAACGCACCGTTGGCCAGTGCTATGCCCAGGCAGGCGCCGCTGGCGATGCGCCAGCCGCTGCTGATCGCGTTGCGTGCGACCAGGAAAAAGTCCGGGCCAGGTGAGAGCAGGGCAAGGAAGTGGGCCAGGGCGATGATCATGAATTGTTGCATTGGGGGCTGCTCTACGGAAAAAACCGCAGTCTGCTGCCGGGCCCGTTCTGGCGTATTGAACAATATTGCACCTGCAGCAGCCTTCAGTTTCCGCGGTACTGCCCCGGCGTAACCCCCACATGGGCCTTGAACACCCGCTGGAAATGGCTCTGGTCAGCAAAGCCAAGCTGGTAGGCCACTTCCGCCAGGGCCAGCCCTTCACTCAACAGTTGCCGCCCACGATTGACCCGGGCATTGAGCAGGTAGGCATGCGGCGTGAACCCGGTAGCCGCACGAAACGCGCGGATCAGTTGATAGCGCCCAAGCCCCGCCTCCCGCGCCAACACCTCCAGGCTCAATTGGGCAGGATCCTGGTGTTCGATGTGTGCAAGCAACCCGCTCAAGGTGGCGGCTTCCAGGGCGGGGGCCGCTGCCAGCGGTGGGTGTGCGGAAACGTCCAGGTCCCCCAGAAAGGCAATCAGCGCCGCATCTTTCTCGCCGTTGCAGGCACTGGAAAACAGTAACCTGTTCAGCGCGCAGAACTGCCGATATACCTCAGCCTCCCTGCAGATACGCACCGGTTCGCCAGCTTCGATACCGCCAAGGCCCGACTCCAGGCGTAACTGCGTCAGCCAGTCGGCATCCACATGCAGCATCTGATAGCTCCACGCCAGGCCGGGGGCCGGGTTGCAGGCATGCACGCGGTGGGCCGGGACCAGTACCAGCGTGCCGGGTGCCAAGTGATGCTGCCCGTCGGCAGCCCCGGTGAAATGGCTGCGGCCAGCATCCACCGCACCGATGGAAAACGTCGGGTGGCTGTGGGCCTTGTAGCAGGCCCGGCTGTGGCAGGCGCGCCGGCTTTCGACATGTGGCAGGGCCGGATCGCGCCACAGGTCGGCGTGGGAACGGGGCATTACAGGCTCCTCGGTATTGCCGGCAGGTTAACAGGTACCGTGAACCCGTACAGTTTTTATCGCTGGCTGTTACTTGACCGCAGGGCCCGGAACGCGCCGAAATAGAGGGCTGTTGTCAGAGGAAAACGAGAATGGACCTTTCAAGCCTGCTGCTTTTCATCCCCGCCTGCTTCGCCTTGAACATGGCGCCAGGGCCAAACAACCTGTTGTCACTGCACAACGCCAGCCGTTACGGCCTGCGCACCGCCTGCGTGGCCGGCGGCGGCCGTATCCTTGCCTTCTGCGGCATGATCGCCCTGGCAGCGATGGGCCTGGCAGTGGTGTTGCATACCAGCGAATACCTGTTCCTGGCCATCAAGGTGGTGGGCGCGGCCTACCTGTTCTACATCGCCTGGCAACTGTGGCGCGCACCCGTGAGCGAGTCCGTGGTGGCAAGCGATCACCCAGGCGGCACTTGGCGCCTGGCGCGCCAGGAGTTCTGGGTGGCGGCCGGCAACCCCAAGGCCATCCTGATTTTTACCGCCTTCCTGCCGCAGTTCGTCTCGGTCGGTAGCAGCACCCCGGTGAGTGAGCAGTTCCTTTGGCTGGGTGTGTTGTTCCTGCTGCTGGAATGGGCGGCCATTGCCATCTATTCAGGCCTGGGCGTCTATATGCAGCGCTGGTTCAGCCAGCCCGGCCCACGCCGGATGTTCAACCGGGTCAGCGCGTCCTTGCTGGGCTGCGCGGGTCTCGGTCTGCTGGCTGCGCGCCGCTAGAACTGCCAGCGCACGCCCAGGTTCACGCCGCTGGCTTCCTGCTGGCGGCTGTCCAGGTTGGCGGTGTACTGCACGCCGCCATGCAGGCTCAGCGCTTCGTTGACCTGCGCTACCACACCGCTTTCCAGTTGCACTGAGGTATAGCGGTAATCGGTCTTGATCTTGTCAGCGTCATCGAAGGTCAAGGTGTCGCGCCCACCGTCGCCGTGCCACAGGTTGACCTGCGCATAGGGCTGTAACAGGCGCCCGCTGCTCCCCGTGAACGCACCCTCCAGGCGCAGGCCCAGGCGGCCGGTCAGCTCGACCTGGGCGTCATGACTGATATGCGAGACGCTGTCGCTGGCGCTGTCCAGCGCGACCTTTTGCGCAATCAGTTGAGCTTGCGGTTCCACGCGCCAGCGCTCGGACAGGGTGATGGGGTAGCCCGATTCCAGTGAAGCTGTCCAGGCGTGGCCGTCGAGGTTCAGCGTGTCGCCACGATCGGAGCGGGCGCGGCCATCCAGGTGGGTGTACTGCAACACCGCGTCCAGGTACGTGCCCTGTGGCCCGACCAGCGTCCAGTAGGTGCCCACGCTATCGCCATCGAGCTTCAGGTCGCCCACGCCGCGGTTGTGAACGGCCAGGGCAAACCCTTTGACGTCGGCGTCCAGGCGGCTGTGGCTTACGTAGATACCAACATGCTGGCGGTAACCATTCTCGCCAACCTTGGCATACAGATCCTGGCCCACCTTGAAACCGTACAAGTCGCCATCCAGGCTCGGGCTGACCGTGCCGCTCCATTGCTGGCGCAACGCGCCACCGTAGGCTTGCCCCCAGCTGGCGGGCAGGGCGCCTTCACCCTGGAGTAACAGATGGTCGCCCTGGCGCTGGTGAAAGGTGCCCAATGCCTGACGGGCGATGATCGCGGCACCCCGTGGCGCTGCGGCATAAACCGGGACCTCGGGGCGGTACAGTGGCAGGCTTTCGCCCTGCACTGGGGCAGGCAGCTCGGCCTGGCCGGGCGCGGGCGCAGCGACGGGCGGGGTGACGGCCGGGGCGATCACCGGCGCCTCGCCCGGTGCCGGCACAGGGGCTGGAGCGGGCGGCGCAACCAGCGTCGAGCGCAGGTACCAGCTGTTTTCACTGCCAGCAGTGACACCCCCTTTGAACAGCCGATAGTCGTAGGCACCGGCCGATAGCCTCTGGGGCTGTACAAAGGCGGTGGCCGTGCTGGTGGCGCCGCCAAGGGCTTCGACCACCTGGATGCCGTTCTGCGCAGTCGCTGCACCTGCGCCGTTGAGGTTGTTGATGAGCACCTGTGTAGAGCCAGCGATCGCGCCGCGGCTGATCACCAGGCGATCGGAAGCAGCGCCATCGCCGGCCAGCACGCTGTTCAGGCGCAGGGCGCCGTTGTTGCCGGTGTAATCGCCCTCGATGCTCAAGCGGCCCATGGCATCATTGCCGGCGGTGAGGTCAAGTGTGCCTGCGTTGCTGATTGCGGCGCGCTGGCCTGGGGCAAACGCAGTGATCACCCCTTGGCGTGAAGTGATGCTGCTGCTGGCGTCGAGGGTGAGGCTGCCCGTGCTGCTGTCACTGTCGCCCAGTACCAGCGTGTCATCCAGTGCCAGCCGGCTGCCGTTGTTCAGCGCCACGCGCTCCCAGTTCACATAGTGGGCACCGCCTGCCGGCTGGCTGGCATCGAACGTCAGGCTGTCGTTACCTCCGCCGCCGTCCAACGTGATACTCAGTACCTCGGGCGTGAGGCCTTTGAGCAGTGCCGTGTCATTACCTGGCCCCGCATCCACGCGCCCGCCAATACGGCCACCGTCCCAGGTGAAGCGGTCGTTGCCAGTGCTCAGCAGCACATCACCACCAACCTGGCCGCCATGCATCAGGACCTGGTCATCGCCACCGCTGACGCTGATATTGCCGCCGATGTTGCCATCGAAGACTTCGATGTAGTCCTTGTCGAAGGCCGCGATGACGTTCCGGTCGACACTGCCGCCATGCATGATGAAGGTGTTCTCGTCCAGCCGCATGTTGACGTTGCCGATACGCCCGTCGTCCATTTCGGCATAGTCGCCGCTGTCGAACGTGCCCTTGATCCAGCCACCGGTCATGTGAAAGGTGTCCAGGCCATCACCCTGGTTGAGGTTGCCTTCGATGACGCCGCCGCTCATGGCGAAGTCATCGATGCCGGCGCCCTGGTGGATGTTGCCGCCAACGCTGCCAGAGGCCATGTCGATGCTGTCTCTGCCGGCGCCAAAGGTTACGTCGCCGGTGATGGCGCCGCTACCGGATGCCGGGAATACCAGGCGGTTATCACCGCTGGAGTCCACCAGCGAGGGCGCAGTGCCGCTGTCACAGGTGTAGGTGTCGTTACCCGGGCCGGGTGAGATGGTGCAAGCCGCGTGTGCCGCGGGCGTGACTATGCCCAGCAGCGGCAGCGAACCCAGGGTCAGCATCAGGCGTAGACGCATCAGGAAAACCTCCATTCACCAGGGGGACCTGCGCACCACGCGTGGTGTGCAGGGTTACCGGGGTTGTATAGAGGAGTGCGTCACGATCACAACTGGCAAAAATGTCAGGTGGCAAAAGGCTAGCGCATTAGTCGCGGTAGAACGTTTGCACCAGGTGGTAGCCGAATTTGCTCTTGATCGGCCCGTGTACCACACGCAAAGGCTTCTTGAAAATCACCTGGTCGATGGCACCGACCATCTGCCCTGGGCGGATTTCGCCCAGGTCACCACCCCGCTTGCCGGATGGGCAAAGAGAGAACTTTTTGGCGAGCACGTCGAAAGCCTCGCCGTTGGCGATGCGCTGCTTGAGCTTTTCGGCTTCGTCAGCGGTCTTGACCAGTATGTGGCGGGCTTGGGCTTTCATGGGCTACCTGTGTATCGGGAAAAAAGGCGGCATTATGCCTGATTGAATCCAGCAGAAGCGATCGTGCCTGAATGGCCGCGATGAATGTCAGCTCTTCAGCTCTGCGCGATCGCGAAACTGCTCCAGTGCCTCCGGGTTGGCCAGGGCATCGGTGTTCTTCACCGGCCGCCCATGCACCACATCGCGAATCGCCAGTTCCACCAGCTTGCCACTGATGGTGCGCGGTATGTCGCTGACCTGGGCGATCACCGCCGGCACATGGCGGGGTGTGGTGTACTGGCGTATTACCTGGCGGATGTGCTGGCGCAAGGCTTCATCCAGCTGCAGGCCTTCTTGCAGGCGCACGAACAGCACCACCCGCACATCCCCGTTCCAGTCCTGGCCGATGGCCACGCTTTCCACAACCTGTTCGACCTTTTCCACCTGGCGGTAGATCTCCGCCGTGCCAATGCGCACACCGCCCGGGTTGAGCACGGCGTCGGAGCGACCGTGGATCACCATGCCCCCGCTGGCACGCTGCTCGGCGTAGTCGCCCTGGGCCCACACCCCCGGAAACTGGCTGAAGTAGGCATCGTGGTAACGGCGGCCGTCCGGGTCGTTCCAGAAACCGAGTGGCATCGAGGGGAAGTTGCGCGTGCACACCAGCTCGCCTTTTTCGTCCACCACGGGCTGACCCTGCTCGTTCCACACCTCCACCGCCATACCCAGGCCCTTGCACTGGATTTCGCCGCGACGCACAGGCAGGGTCGGGTTGCCCAGCACGAAGCAGGAGACGATATCCGTACCGCCCGACATGGACACGAGCCACAGGTCGGCCTTGATCTTGTCGTACACATAGTCATAGCTGTGCGGTGACAGCGGCGAACCGGTGGACATCAGCAGCCGCAGGCTGGTCAGGCAGTGGCTGGTGGCGGGTTCCAGGCCTGCCTGCTCCAGTGCCGCCAGGTACTTGGCGCTGGTACCGAAGGCGTGGATACCCTCGGCCTCTATCAGGTCCAGAAGGCGCTCGGGGCCCGGGTGGAACGGCGAGCCGTCGTACAGCACCAGCGTGGCACCCACCGCCAGGCCACTGGCCAGCCAGTTCCACATCATCCAGCCGCAGGTGGTGTAGTAGAACAGCACGTCATCGGCCTTCAGGTCGTTGTGCAGGCCGTGTTCCTTGAGGTGTTGCAACAGCACACCTCCGGCGCGATGGACAATGCACTTGGGCACCCCGGTGGTGCCACTGGAATAGAGGATGTACAGCGGGTGGTCGAACGGCAGCGGGGTGAAACGGGGCTCGCCGCCGGGCTGGAAGAAGTCATCCCACAGGCTGACGTTGGCTGCCTGGAATTCGTCGGCACGGGTGCCTTTGCGGGTATGGGGCACCACGATCAGTTGCTCCAGGCCAGGCAACTGCGCGCACACCTGGTTGACCTTGGTCACCTGGTCGATGGCCTTGCCCGCATACTGGTAACCGGCGCAGACGATCAGCAGCTTGGGTTCGATCTGGCCGAAGCGGTCGATGATGCCGTGCACGCCGAACTCGGGCGAGGAGGTAGACCAGACCGCGCCAAGGCTGGTGCAGGCGAGCATGGCCACCAGTGTTTGCCAGGTATTGGGCATGATGGCCGCTACCCGGTCGCCCGGGACGATACCTGCGGCCTTGAATGCCGTTTGCAGCCCGGCCACCTGTGCGGCCAGTTCAGCATGGCTGAACACTTCGCGTTGGCCGTCTTCGCGTACGGCGACCACGGCCGGGCGGTCGTCGCGGCGGCGCAGCAGGTGTTCGGCAAAGTTCAGGGTGGCATTGGCGAACCACTGTGCATCGGGCATCTGCGGCCCTTCGCTGAGCACCTGGCTGGGCGGGGTATGCCAATGCACGTGGAAATACTCGGCAAGGGTTTGCCAGAAGGCGCCGCGCTGTTCGATGCTCCAGCCGTGCAGGGCCTGGTAATCGTCGAGTTGCAGGTTGTAGCGCAGGTTGACCCGGCGGCGGAAGGCATCCATCCGGCTGGCCTCGATCTGCGTTGTGGACGGGCGCCAGAGCACATCGTTCATGCCGAATCTCCTTTACCGGAACAAAAGCAGGCTCAGGGCAGGATCAGCCTCGTGTTGCGAAGAGGCTGACCCTGCAGAGAAAGCGGTCCTGCCTACTCTACTTTAGCCTTCTGCACATCCTGCGATGCCGACCACACGCGGTAGCGCACTTCGACATCCTTGGGCACATACACCACCACCGGCAGCTTGCTGTTGTAGCGCAGCAGGAAGCCATCGCCGACCACCGGCACGAAGGCCTCGGTCTTCTTGCCGTCCGGGCAGGCCATCAGCGTGCTGGCCGGGCCGCTGACGTTGTCCAGGCGGTAGTAATTGTAGCCCCAGCCTTCCAGGGTGCGTGCTTCCAGGTTGCCGCCCAGGCGCTGACGATTGCAGTCGACCTGCAGCGTCTTGCCAGCGAGGATTTCCAGTTTATAGGCCGACTCGTCGGCCTGGGCCGGCAGGTGGATAACCTGCCGGGTGAAGCCTTTTTCCGCCTCGGGGTAGGGCGCGATGTCCTTCAGGCTGGCGGCCATCGCAGGTGCGGCGGCGGCCAGGCTCAGGGCCAGAATCGCGGTCATTGGGGTAGGGCGCATAAGGCCTCCTTGCTGATAAACGAATGCGCGGCCGTCGCCAGGCCCAGGCCGCCCGTCACTGGGCCAACCAGCCACCATCGACGTTCCAGGCGGCGCCGCGAACCTGGCTACCGGCCTCGCTGCACAGAAAGAGTACCAGCTCACCGAGGTGTTCGGGGGTGACGAAAGCCAGCGACGGTTGCTTTTCTGCCAGCAGATCGTGCTGCGCTTGCAGCCGATCGCCACCCTTGGCTGCACGATCGTCGATCTGCTTTTGCACCAGAGGCGTCAGCACCCAGCCCGGGCATATGGCATTGCAGGTGACATGACTGGTGGCGGTTTCCAGGCCGACCACCTTGGTCAGGCCGACCACACCATGCTTGGCTGCCACGTAGGCTGCCTTGCCCATCGAGCCGACCAGGCCATGCACCGAAGCGATATTGATGATGCGCCCCCAGTTGCGTGTGCGCATGCCCGGCAGCGCCAGGCGCGTGCCATGGAATACGGCCGACAGGTTCAGGGCGATGATCTTGTCCCAGCTTTCCGGCGGGAACTGCTCAACCGGTGCCACATGCTGGATACCGGCGTTGTTGACCAGGATGTCGACGCCGCCGAACTCACGTTCGGCCAGGTTGAACAAGGCCTCGATCTGGATCACATCCGACAGGTCGGCCGGGTGATGCACAACCTTCACCCCGTGCCGGGCAATTTCCGCCATGGCGGGGCCCGGGTCGCCAAAGCCGTTGAGCACGATGTTGGCGCCAGCCCGGGCCAATACCTGGGCGATGCCCAGGCCAATGCCGCTGGTGGAACCGGTGACGAGTGCAGTTTTGCCTTCAAGGGTCATGCAATGCTCCTTAGACGATGCCAGTGGCGTAGAACGTGGCGATGACCACGAACACCGCCAGGGTCTTGATCAGGGTGATACCAAAAATGTCCTTGTAAGCCTCGCGGTGGGTGAGGCCGGTCACCGCCAGCAAGGTGATCACCGCGCCGTTGTGTGGCAGGGTGTCCATGCCGCCGCTGGCCATGGCGGCTACCCGGTGTAGCACTTCCAGCGGGATGTCGGCTGCGTGGGCGGCGGCGATGAACGTGTCGCCCATGGCCGCCAGGGCGATGCTCATGCCGCCCGAAGCGGAGCCGGTGATGCCGGCCAGCAAGGTCACGGTGATGGCTTCGTTCACCAATGGGTTGGGGATGCCGCGCAGGGCATCGGCCAGCACCAGAAAACCCGGTAGCGAGGCGATTACCGCGCCAAAGCCGTATTCCGAGGCGGTGTTCATGGCTGCCAGCAAGGCACCGCCCACCGCGCTTTTGGTGCCCTCGGCCAAGCGTGTACGAATGGCGCCAAAGGCGCACACCAGGACCATCAGGATGCCCACCAGCAACGCGGCCTGCACAGCCCAGATGGCCGTCAGCTTGGTCACGTCGCTTTGTACCGGTGCACTCATGCCTGGCAATTGCAGGCTGTGACTGGGGCCGTACCAATGCGGTATCCAGTGGGTGAACACCAGGTTCATCACCCCCACCAGTATCAGCGGCGACAGCGCCAGCCAAGGGTTGGGCAGGCTCAGGTCGGCAGCGGTTTCCGGTTCGTTGCGCAAGTCGGTGCCATAACCCTCACCGGCGCGCAGGGCCTTGTTGCGCTGGCGCTGCAGGTAGGCCATACCGGTAAAGAACACGAACAGCGTGCCGATCAGGCCCAGCCACGGTGCGGCCCAGGCGGTGGTGTTGAAGAAGGTGCTGGGGATGATGTTCTGGATTTGTGGGGTGCCGGGCAGGGCGTCCATGGTGAACGAAAATGCGCCCAGGGCGATGGTGGCCGGGATCAGGCGTTTGGGGATGTTGCTCTGACGGAACATTTCGGCGGCGAACGGGTACACCGCGAACACCACCACGAACAGCGAAACACCGCCGTAAGTGAGCAGGGCACAGACCAGTACGATGACCAGCATCGCCTGGCGGGTGCCGAGCAGGCGGATGGCCGCGGCGACGATCGAGCGGGAGAAACCGGACAGCTCGATCAGCTTGCCGAACACCGCGCCCAGCAGGAATACCGGGAAGTACAGTTTGATGAAACCGACCATTTTCTCCATGAACACCCCGGTGAAAGCAGGGGCGACGGCAGAAGGGTCGGTGAGCAGGACAGCGCCGAGGGCTGCGATGGGGGCGAAGAGGATTACGCTGTAACCGCGGTAGGCGGCCAGCATCAGCAAGGCCAGAGCAGCGAGTGCGATGAGCACGGTCATCGGGGTGGGTCTCCTGGGTGAGTCTTGTTTTTATCGTTGAACAGGAGATAGCGGGAATCGTGCCAACTATGTAACTGGCTGATTTTTAAGGGGTAAAGGGTTTTGTTAGAAGTCTATGTCTACATTTAGAGACGCCATGGGCTGCTTTACAGCCCATCGCTGGCTTGCCTCCGGTAAAGGGCAGAGCTCTGGCGGTAATCTCAAATAAGAAACAAGAGTCTCCAATCAGAGACCAAGTGCCGCCATCTTCTTGTACAGCGTCGACCGCCCCAGCCCTAGGGCTGCCGCTGCCTCTGGTACTTTTCCTCCCTGTTCGGCCAGCGCCCCGGCAATCAGGCCGCGTTCAAAGGCCTCGCACGCCTCGCGGTAGGTCTGCCGTATGGGCGCCTCAGCCAGCGGGCTCAATGGCCCCAGTGCCGCACGCAGGTCCGCAACCCCCAGCCGGGGCTGATCCGCCAGCAAGGTCGCGCGCTCCAGCACATTGCGCAGCTCGCGAATGTTCCCCGGCCAGGCATGCCTGGCCAGCAGTTGCTGCGCTTCAGCTTCCAGCTCGTACTGGCTGCCCAGCTCAGCCAATATGGCTTCGCACAGCGGCGGCAGGTCCTCCAGCCGTTGCCGCAACGGCGGGACATCGATCGGCAGCACATTCAGCCGGTAATACAGGTCGGCGCGGAAGGCCCCGCGGGCCATGGCAGCCTGCAGGTCGATGGAGGTGGCGGCGATGATGCGCACATCGCTGCGCAGCATCTGGTTGGACCCGACCGGCTCGTATTCCTTTTCCTGCAGCACCCGCAGCAGCTTGCTCTGCAGGGCCAGCGGCATGTCGCCGATCTCGTCGAGGAACAACGTGCCGCCTTCGGCCAGTTGCAGCTTGCCGCTGCGCCCTTTGCGATCGGCACCGGTAAAAGCACCCGGCGCAGTGCCGAAGAATTCGGCTTCCAGCAGCGTCTCCGGGATGGCTGCGCTGTTGATGCTGACAAAGGCTTTGTGCGCCCGTGCCGACGCTGCGTGAATGGCGTGGGCCAGCAGTTCCTTGCCGGTGCCGGTTTCGCCCAGCAGCAACACGGGTGAATCGCTGCCGGCGCCACGCCGGGCGCGTCGCTTGGCTTCCAGGCTGGGCGCGCTACTGCCTACGAACTGGGCGAAGCTGTATTTGGCCTGGCGGGCGCGCAGTTGCGAGCGGGTCGAAGCCAGTTCCTGCTGCATGCTGGCGTAGCGTTTGAGCAGCGGCGACAGGCTGCGCAGTTCGTCGAACAGGGCAAAGCCGATGGCGCCGATCAGCGTGCCCTGGTCGTCGTGGATGGGCAGGCGCATGACCACCAACGGCTCGTTCTGCGTGTCGAGCATGTCCAGCAGGATGGGCCGCCCATCGCTCACCACGTCGCGCATCAGGCTGCCGGGGATCACCGCTTCACACGGCTGGCCGATGGCGCTGGCGGCGTCGGCCAGGCCAAAGCGTCGGGCATAGCGTTCGTTCATCCAGACGATGCGTGCCTGGCGGTCGACGATCACCGTGCCCTCACTGGACTGTTCGATGATCTCGAATAGCGAGCGGATCGCCAGTTGCCGTACCTGGGGGTAGTCCTTGAGGCTGTCGCTTTCGTGCATGGGTGAACATCCTGAATCATGTATTGGCACAAGCCCGCGAAAAGACCGGGCCTGAAAACTTATCGTCGGGGGTCAAACGCCTCGCGCAGGGCATCCCCGATAAACACCAGCAGTGACAGGATCACCGCCAGCGCAAAGAACGCGGTAAAGCCCAACCACGGTGCCTCCAGGTGCTGCTTGCCCTGGGTCACCAGCTCGCCCAGCGAGGCGCTGCCCGCTGGCATGCCAAAGCCCAGAAAGTCCAGCGCGGTCAGTGTGGTAATCGCCCCGGTCAGCATGAACGGCACATAGGTCAGCGTGGCATTCATGGCATTGGGCAAGATATGCCGCAGCATGACCTGACTGTCCGGTAACCCCAGCGCCCGCGCAGCCTTTACATACTCCAGGTTGCGCCCGCGCAGGAACTCGGCGCGCACCACGTCGACCAGGGTCAGCCAGGAGAACAGCGCCATGATCCCCAGCAGCCACCAGAAATCCGGTTCGACAAAACCGCTGAGGATGATCAGCAGATACAACACGGGCAACCCCGACCATACCTCCAGCAAACGCTGGCCGAGCAGGTCGACCCAGCCCCCGTGGTAGCCTTGCAGGGCGCCTGCCGCCACGCCGATGAGCACACTGACCACGGTCAGGGCGAAGGCGAACAGCAGCGATACCCGCGTGCCATAAAGCACCCGCGCCAGCACGTCACGGCCCTGGTCGTCGGTGCCCAGCCAGTTGCTGGCGCTGGGCGGGCTGGGGGTGGGCACCTGCAGGTCGTAATTTGGTGTATCGGCACTGAACGGGATAGGTGCGAACAGCATCCAGCCACCCTGTTCAGCGATCAGTTGGCGCACATAGGCGCTGCGGTAGTCGGGCTGAAACGGCAGTTGCCCGCCGAACTGCTGCTCGGTGTAGCGTTTGAGCGCCGGAACGTACAGTTCGCCCTTGTAGCCGAGCAACAGTGGCTTGTCGTTGGCCACCAGTTCGGCACCCAGGCTCAGCAACAGAAGGCCGGCAAACAACCACAGCGACACCCAGCCCAGGCGGTGGCGACGAAAGCGTTGCAGGCGACGGCGCGACAGGGGCGATAGCATCAGTGCGCCCTCGTATCGAAGTCGATGCGCGGGTCGAGCAGGGTGTAAGACAGGTCACCGATCAGACGAATCAGCAGGCCCGCCAGGGTGAAGATGAACAGCGTGCCGAACACCACCGGGTAATCCCGCGACACGGCGGCCTCATAGCTCATGCGGCCAAGGCCATCGAGCGAGAAGATCACCTCGATCAGCAACGAACCGGCGAAAAATACCGTGATCAGCGCCTGTGGCAGCCCGGCCACCACCAGCAGCATGGCGTTGCGCAAGACATGGCCATACAGCACGCGGCGTTCGCTGAGGCCCTTGGCCCGGGCAGTGACCACGTATTGGCGGGAAACCTCGTCGAGGAAGGCATTCTTGGTCAGCAGCGTGAGGGTGGCGAACCCTCCGATCACCAGGGCGGCGACCGGCAGCACCAGGTGCCAGAAGTAGTCGGCGACCTTGCCCAGCAGGCTGAGCTCGTCGAAATTGTCCGAGACCAGGCCGCGCACCGGGAACCAGTTGAGCGAAGTGCCGCCGGCAAACAGGACGATCAGCAGCAGTGCGAACAGGAACGAAGGCAGGGCGTAACCGATCACGATCAACGCGCTGCTCCAGGCATCGAAGCGGCTGCCGTGGCGCATCGCCTTGCGGATGCCCAGCGGGATCGACACCAGGTAGGTGATCAGCGTGGCCCAGAAGCCCAGTGACAGGGTGACCGGCAACTTGTCGAGAATCAGGTCGGTGACTTTCGCGCCACGGAAAAAGCTGTTGCCAAAGTCCAGCCGGGCATATTGGCCGAGCATCAACCACAAGCGTTCGGGGGCGGATTTGTCAAAGCCGTACTGGCGCTTGATCTCTTCGATCAGTTTCGGGTCCAGGCCGCGGGTGGCGCGGGATTCGCCATGAACCACTTCTGCGCGCGCGCCAGGTGCGCCGCCACCGATGCCCTGCAGGCGCGCCACGGCTTGTTCCACCGGGCCACCCGGCGCGGCCTGGACGATGGCGAAATTGACCAGCAGGATTGCCAGCAGCGTCGGAATGATCAGCAACAGACGGCGCAGGATATAAGCGGTCATGGCGAGGAATTCCGGCGTTCGGCCATTTGCGCGTTGGTCAGCGGGGTAGGGCTGACCTCCCACCAGGTGTCCAGCCCTTCGTCGTAAGTGGCCTGGACCTTGGGCCGACCGAAGCGGTTCCACCAGACGGTAGAGCTGCCCGGCGGGTAATAGTTGGGGATCCAGTAGTAATTCCATTGCAGCACGCGGTCCAGGGCATGGGCGTGGCGCAGCATGTCGGCCTGGGTGTCGGCGCCGACCAGGCCGTCGATCAGATGGTCTACGGCCGGGTCCTGCAGGACCATCAGGTTGTTCGAGCCAGGGTCGTGAGCGGCCGCCGAGCCAAAGTAGTTGTACAACTCGGTACCGGGCGACAGGGTGACCGGGTAGCCGGTGACGATCATGTCGTAATCGCGCGCCATCAGCCGATTGACGTACTGGGCCGAGTCGACGTTGCGGATGTTCAGGCTCACGCCGATCTGGGCCAGGTTGCGCTTCCACGGCAGCAGCAGGCGTTCAAGGCCCGCCTGGCCATTGAGGAACGTGAACGCCAGCGGCGTGCCCTGTCTATTGACCAGGCGGTCGCCTTCGGGGTGCCAGCCGGCTTGTTCGAGCAGGGCCAAGGCCTGCAACTGCTGTTTACGGATGATCCCCGAGCCGTCGGTGACCGGGGCGGTGAACACCGTGGTGAACACTTCATCTGGCACTTGGCCGCGCAAGGGGGCGAGCAGCTTCAACTCCCCCGCATCCGGCAACTGGCGAGCGGCCAAAGGGGTATTGGAGAACACGCTTTGCTGGCGGATGTACAGGTTGCGCATCATCTGCCGGTTGCTCCACTCGTAGTCCCACAACATACCCAGCGCCTGGCGCACACGGCGGTCCTTGAACTGCGGCTGGTCGAGGTTGAACACGAAACCCTGGGCCACCTGCGGTTTGGCCGGGGCCAGGTGGGCGCGTTGCAGGCGGCCGTCGTCCAGTTGCGCACCGTTGTAGCCCAAGGTGTAGGCCGTGGCGGAGAACTCGCGGTTATAGTCGTAGCCACCGCCTTTGAGTACCTGGCGCGCCACTTCGGTGTCGCCGAAGTACTCGATGCGCAGCTTGTCGAAATTGTAGCGGCCACGGCTGGCCGGCAAGTCACGTGCCCACCATGTCGGGTCGCGTTCGAAGGTGATGCTGCGGCCGTTGTCGATGCGCCCGATGCGGTATGGCCCGCTGCCAACCGGCTTGTCGAAGCCGGCACCGTTGGCAAAATCGCGCTGCTGCCAATCGTGCTCGGGCATTACCGGCAGGCTGGCGAGGTCCAGCGCCAGGGTGCGGCCGTGCTCGGGCTTCAAGTCGAATCGTACGCTGTGCAGGCTTTCCACGGTCACGCCGGTCACGTCGGCAAACTGGGTACGGTATTTGAGGCTGCCCTTGCTCATCAGCAGTTCGAAGGTGAAACGCACGTCTTCGGCGCGCACCGGCTTGCCATCGGCGAAGGTGGCGCGCGGGTCGATGTCGAAACGCAGCCAGGCATCCTTGGGGCCGCGCTCCATGCGCCGGGCGATCAGGCCGTAAACGGTATAGGGTTCATCGTACGAGCGTACCGCCAGTGGCGCGTACAGCAGACCATCGACTTCGCTGACACCGATGCCTTTGTCGATGTAGGGGAGGATGTGGTCGAACTGGCCGATCTCGATGGCCGAGCGGCGCAAGATGCCGCCCTTGGGGGCGTCGGGGTTTACATAGTCGAAATGCCGGAAGCTGGCGGCGTAGCGGGGGGCTTCACCGTAGACGGTGAGGGCGTGGGTGGTAGCCGCTTGGACCGTAAAGCCCACGCACGAAAATACAAGCCCCCACAATACTTGTGGGAGCGGGTTCACCCGCGAATGCGTCGGAGCAGGCAACGAGGTTGTCTGGTCTGGCCTCTTCGCGGGTAAACCCGCTGCCACAGGGGGGCTGATCACCGGGAGGGGTGAATCAGTCCTGGCGGCTGGTCACTTCCAGCAGGTGGTAGCCGAACTGGGTCTTCACCGGGCCTTGCACGGTGTTGACCGGGGCGCTGAAGACCACGGTGTCGAATTCCTTGACCATCTGGCCTGGGCCGAACGAGCCCAGGTCACCGCCCTGACGGCTGGACGGGCAGGTGGAGTTGGCTTTGGCGATTTCAGCGAAGTCGGCGCCTGCTTCGATCTGGGCTTTCAGTTCGTTGCACTTGTCTTCGCTGCTGACCAGAATGTGGCGGGCGGTTGCACGGGCCATGGGTACTGCTCCTTGGGGGTAAAAAAGGCAAGCCTAGCGCACTTGTCCGGGGTATGTCTCGCCAGGCTTGCAACCATTGGCCTACAGTTTTTGTGCCGCCTCACGCAACAGGGTTTCGGTCGAGGCCCAGCCCAGGCAGCCGTCGGTAATCGACACACCGTATTTGAGTGCGCCCTTGCCCAGCGCCTGGCAGCCATCGAACAAGTGCCCTTCGATCATCACGCCGACCAGCGAACGGTCGCCGGCCAGGCGCTGCTCCAGCACCTCATTGAAGACCGCTGGCTGGCGCGCCGGGTCCTTGCCGCTGTTGGCGTGGCTGCAATCGACCATGATCCGTGCCTGCAGGCCGGCCTTGGCCAACGCCTGGCGGGCCATGGCGATGCTGTTGGCATCGTAGTTCGGGCCTTTGTGGCCGCCGCGCAGTACAAGGTGTGTGTCCGGGTTGCCCAAGGTCTCGATGATCGCCGGGTGGCCCTGTGCATCCATACCGAAGTGCCGGTGGGGGTGGGCAGCGCTGCGCATGGCGTCGCTGGCGATGGCGATGCCGCCGTCCGTACCGTTCTTGAAGCCGACCGGCAGTTCCAGGCCACTGACCATTTCGCGGTGGATTTGCGATTCGGTGGTGCGTGCGCCGATCGCCGCCCAAGCCAGCAGGTCATCGAAGTAGCCGGCGGCCATTGGTTGCAGCAACTCGGTAGCGATCGGCAGGCCGCGTTCGATCATGCTCAGCATCAGCCCGCGGGACAAAGCGATACCCGCGTGCATGTCGTCACTGCCATCGAGGTGCGGGTCGTAGGCCAGGCCTTTCCAGCCCACTGTAGTACGCGGTTTTTCGACGTAGGCGCGCATCACCAGCAGCAGTTTGTCGTTGACTTCGCGGCCAAGGGCGGCCAGGCGGTCGGCGTATTCCAGGGCCGCGCGTGGGTCATGGATCGAGCAGGGGCCGACGATGACCAGCAGGCGCGGGTCGCGGCCTTCGAGGATGTCGCGGATGGCCAGGCGATGGGCCTGGACTTGTTGGGCCAGTTCGCTGGACAGTGGCATCTGTTGCTTGAGCAGGTGCGGGCTGGGCAGGCGCTTGCTGACAGTGGTGTTGGCCGCTTGCGGCTGGGTCAGGGGCAGGGCGAGGCTGGAAGCGTGCATGGCGTTTTTCCCTGGGCGGACAGCGGGTTCAAGCCCGCATTGTCGGCCCTATCGAGGTGTTCGACAGATCGTTGAATTCGTATTGGCTGCTGCATTGCCACCTGTGGAAGACCGATCGGAGGCGGCAGGCTGGCCCGAGCGGGGTTGGCTAAATCGCCAGGCAGAGGTGTTTGCGTAGTAATAAGTGGCGTAGTTCATGAATCTGTCCTCAACGTGAATCGGTGTTGGTCAAAGGCCTGAAAAGCAAAACCCCCGGTCGGGGAGCCGACCGGGGGTTTGAGTATTCTCATGTTCGGCGGCCCCTCGAAGGTGGACGCCGGATGGGTATCGGCGCCTAGTGGCTAAACCAATACCCAAAGTAATAGCTGGCAGGTGCCACGCAGCCGACAACGGCCAGCACAGGGCGCAGGCTGCGACCGGTGTGGTTGGCGTGGTTGCGGGTGTGTTTCGGCATGTTGCTCTCCAGTGAATGAGCCCGAGCTTACTTCAGTTCGCACGGGCCATTCAATGGATAAATGCTATGGGGTCAATCATTTGTTTTTGTACTGACTGGTTCAATGACCGTATCGCCCGACCAGGCTTTGAGCCCCCAGGGCGTGGCCTTGCAGCAGTTGCAGCAGGCCGCTGCGATCCAGCCCTTCAGGCAAGGTACCCAAGGGCAGGTCGGTGGCGATCAGGGTCAGTGCGTAATGATGGGGGTTGTCGCCGGCGGGTGGACAGGGGCCGCGGTAGCTGAGGGTGCCACGGGAGTTGCGGCCCACTGTCACGGATGGCCCGCTCAGCCCTGCCGTGCCTGCCTTGAGCCCATCCTGTTCGGGATCGATGTTGTAGGCAATCCAGTGCACCACACCAACGCCCTTGCCACCGTCCGGGTCGAACATGATCAGGGCCAGCGACCGCGTACCTGCGGGCAAGTTGTCCCAGCTCAGTTGCGGGGTCCGCTCTTCGCCGGCGCCGCATGCCGGGTCCGGGCCGACCTGTTGCAGGGCGATGACGCCGCCATCGGTGAATGACGAGGAACTGATCGACATCGCGCCTTGGTTGCCTGCGGCAGCTAACGCAGTACACGGCAGCAAAGCAGCGAACAGCCAGTGTCTGAGGTGCATGGTCAATCCTTGGCAGGGCGTCAGGGCTCAGTTTAGTCCAGCTCGGCTTCAGCGGCTGTCCTGGTCCTCGGCAGTGCCGCCGCTGGCACCGGCACCAGATCCGGTGCCTTCGCCGGTATTGTTGGAGCCGCCAGCGGCACCGTCGGCGGCATCGGTGTTGCTGCCTGTGTCACTGCTGTCGTTACCTTTGCCGCTGCCGGGGCTGTTGACGCTGCTGCCTTCACCGACGGTCTTGCCGCCAGAGGGGTCGGTTTGCGGATGGCTGTCGGTATGGGTGTCGGTGGCGGCGAAGGCAGTGCCGGTGAGGCTGGTCAGGGCGAGCGCCAGGCACAGGGATAGCGGGCGAATGCGGATCATGGGACTTCTCCTTTGCGGATGATCAGTCATTCGTTTGGCTGGCGGCGGCTGGCGGGGTGCCTTCTGGGCGACGAGTGGCAAATTCTGAGGGGCTGTAAATCCCCGTCACACCCAAGGCCGCCCGCAGAAGGGAATGGGATCTTCTGTGGGAACGGCCTGGTAGCGCGATTGGGCCGCAGAGCGGCCCCTGCAATCATCAGGATGCCGAGTGCTGTGCGGGCGCCGGGGTTTCGACTGGCTCCAGCGGCGGATGCTCCTGCGCGGCATGCATCAGGTCTTCGGTCACCCGCAGCTCGGCGCCAGTTGGCGAGAAGGTGGTCGACGCGGTGAACGGGGCAGGGTGCTCTGCTGCCGGGCGCTTGCCGCGGCGCCACATGAAGAAGCACACCATGGTCAGGTTGACCACGGCAAACGCCCAGAACAACCCGGCCTCACCAAACTCGGTCATCATCGGTGAAATGGCCACTGGGGCCATGGCCGAACCCAGCGAGTTGATCAGTAGCAGGCCCTGGATCATCGGTACCAGCGCATCGGAAGGCGCGCGGTCGGCCGCATGGCTGACCGCCACCGGGTACAGGGTGAACACGCCACCACCCAACAGGAACAGCATGGCCGGTAGCAGGAACGAGTCCGATGGCAGGAACACCGTTACAAGCGACAGGACAACGCACAACGCGGCAAGCGCGAGCAGCACATCAAGGCGGTCCTTGCGGTCGGACCAGCGCCCGACCGGGTATTGCAGCAGCATCGCGCCAAGGATCACCCAGGCCATCATGTTGCCGACCTCACCCACCTCCAGGCCGATGCGTTGCAGGTACAGTGGCAGCAGCGCATAGATGCCGGCAATCGCTACACCCGAGCCGAAGCAGCCGACCAGGCCCGACGGTGCCACACCCAGCAACTGGCGGGGCTTGAGGGGCTCGACCTGGTCCAGCAGCGGCGACACCCGCGGCAGGATCACGATCGGTAACACCGACAGGGCGGCCAGCACGCCGGCCAGCATGAACGGGGCGGTATCGCCTAGCTGGGTGATTTCGCCAAGGCCGGCCTGGGCGATCACCCCGGCGCCGTAGAAGGCGATCATGTACAGCGCCAGCAGGCGGCCACGAATTTTTGCGTCACCGGCCAGCAGCAGCCAGCTTTCGATCACCAGAAACACGCCGACTGCCGCCCAGCCGTTGATCAGGCGCAGCACCGACCACCAGGTGACCTCGTAGAACAACCCTTGCAGCAGGATGGTCACGGCGATCAGCGAGGCGAAGCTGGTATAGGCGCGGATGTGGCCGATGCGCAGGATCAGCCGGTCGTTGAAGATGGCGCCGAGGGTCAGGCCGATGAAGTAAGTCGACGAGACGATACCAATGGTAGTGGCAGACTCACCGGCGGCGCCCAGGCGCAGGGTGGTCAGGGAAGACATGAAGCCGTTGCCCAGGGCAATGATGAACAGCCCGAGCAGGGGCGCCAGCGCCATGGCCAGCAAACGCGGAGACATACGTACCTCTAGTTGGATGAGCGGAATGAGCACCTTCTCGGCGCGCACACCGGCTCGACCCGGCAAGGGGCGAGTGGCGACACGGATGCGACCTGGGCAAGACTCAACCGCTGGGCGCTATGGGAGATTGGCCGGGCGGGGAGGGTTGAGCCTACTTCACATGTGCGTTCATGTGTTCAGGCGCTGACTCTGTCATTGCTGCTGGTTGCCACCGTTCAAGGCGACGGGCGAAAAGGAAGCGGGATTCTACGGGCTTGGACGCTTTTGCCAAGGGGTATGGGTGTGCGACGAGACGCCGCAGTCTCAGCGCGACATGAACATGTCTTCCACAGACATTATCGATGGCTGCTCCTGCGTGCGGTGAGATCGGCACGGCAATCTTGCAGAGTGCTGCATAATGCTGACCCCCCCAACAAGGAAGGCCTCCATGTTCGCGTCGCTGTTCGCAGTCCTGGCTCCGGTTTTCATCGTCGCCGGAATTGGCTTTGCCTGGGCCCGCAAGGGCCTGGATTACCCCACCGATTTCATCGCCCGGGTGGTGATGACCGTCGGTACCCCTTCGCTGGTGCTGTCTACCCTCAGTCGTACCGAGTTGAACCCGAATGCTTTTACCAGCATGGCCGTGGCCTGCTTGCTGTGCACCCTGGGGATGGCCTTGGCCGCTTTGCTCGTGTGTCGCGCGTCGGGCATGCACTGGCGGGTACTGCTGCCGGCGTTCATGTTCCCTAATACAGGCAACATGGGCCTGCCGATCAGTCTGTATGCCTTCGGTGAGCATGGCCTGGCGTTGGCCGTGGCATTTTTCCTGACCCTGTCCATCGTTCAGTTCACCATCGGCATGGCCATCTCCGGCACGGCGGCTTCGCTCAAGGCGCTGCTGCGCAACCCTATCGTCATCAGCCTGGCCGGCGCCATGCCCATCATATTTCTCGATTTCGAACTCCCGCGTTGGTTGGCCAACACCGTAGACCTGCTGGGCGGTATGACCATCCCGCTCATGTTGCTGACCTTGGGGGTATCACTGGCCAGCATTCGCCTGCGTCACGTGGGCAGCGGCATGCTGCTGGGCGGATTGCGCATTGGCCTGGGGGCTGCGGTGGGCTGGGCAGTGGGCGCGGTACTGGGTATGGACAGCCTGGAGCGTGCGGTGCTGATGGTGCAGTCGGCGATGCCGGTAGCCGTGTTCAACTACCTGATGGCGGTGCGGGCCAACCGTGAGCCAGAGCAGGTGGCGAACCTGGTGATGTGTTCTACGGTGCTGTCGTTTGCCTGGTTGCCGGTGGTGCTGGCTTGGTGGATGTAGGCCATTGGCAACGACAGCAATTTCCGTTGAGTCAATGCGCGCTAGCCGGCGGCCCAGCAACCTGGCAATGCGCAGGGGTCACAAGGCCTTGGCCAGAAACGCCGCCGTGCGGCTGTCGGTGCATGCCGCCACCACCTGCGGCGTGCCACTGACCACCACCTTGCCCCCGGCATCGCCAGCCCCCGGCCCGATATCGATCACCCAGTCGCTCTGCGCCACCACTCGCATGTCATGTTCGACCACCACCACGCTATGTCCGCTTTCTACCAGGCGGTTCAGCTGTACCAGCAGCCGGTCGATGTCCTGCGGGTGCAAGCCGTTGGTGGGTTCATCCAGCACATACAGGGTTGCCCCGCGGGCCATGCGCTGCAGTTCGGTCGCCAGCTTGATGCGCTGCGCTTCACCACCGGACAGCTCGGTGGCCGGTTGGCCCAGACGCAAGTAGCCCAGGCCGATATCCTGTAGCACTTGCAGGCAACGGCGGGCAGGCGGTTGTTCGGCAAAAACCTGCAGGGCCTGGTCGACGGTCAACTGCAGCACTTGCGCGATGTTCATGCCTTGCCAGCTCACCGCCAGGGTTTCGGGGTTGTAGCGGGCACCCTGGCAGGTCGGGCAGGGCGCGTACACGCTGGGCATGAACAGCAGCTCGA
The DNA here is from genome assembly GCF_043106315.1 of Pseudomonas sp. FYR_5. Classification (NCBI taxonomy): domain Bacteria; kingdom Pseudomonadati; phylum Pseudomonadota; class Gammaproteobacteria; order Pseudomonadales; family Pseudomonadaceae; genus Pseudomonas; species Pseudomonas sp. FYR_5. The sequence continues at coordinate 126,685 of NZ_JBICMK010000071.1, forward strand.
CGCTGACGAAACCCTCACCCTCGCAGGTGGCGCACCGGCCCTTGGCAACGTTGAAGGAAAAGCGCCCGGCGTCGAAGCCCTGTGCCTTGGCCTGCTCGGTAGCCGCGAAGAGTTTGCGCACGTGGTCGAACAGGCCAGTGTAGGTGGCCAGGTTGGAGCGCGGCGTGCGGCCGATCGGCTTCTGGTCAACTTGCACCAGCCGCTTGATGCTGCCAAGCCCGGCGCTCACGTGGCCGCTGCTGGTCTGTTCAGGTTCGTCTTCCAGGCTTTGCGCTTCGGGCTCGCTACGTTGCTCGGCATGGCCCAGGTGTGCCCCCACCAGTTCCAGCAGGGCCTGGCTGACCAGGCTGGATTTGCCCGAGCCGGAAATACCGGTAACGGCGGTAAAGCAGCCCAGCGGAAATGCGGCGCTTAGGTTATCGAGGTTATTGCGTGTGATGCCTTCAAGCTTCAGCCAGTCGCGGGCCTGGCGGGGGGCGCGTGTGGCCTGTACCGGGGCATTGAACAGGTAGGTGCGGGTGCATGACTGTTGCACCTCGGCCAGGCCGGCAGGCGGCCCGCTGTAGAGGATGGTGCCACCGTGCTCGCCGGCAGCTGGCCCTACATCCACCAGCCAGTCGGCGCGGCGCATGGTGTCCAGGTCGTGCTCCACCACATACACCGAGTTGCCAGCCTGTTTCAGGCGCTGCAGGGCTTCGAACAGCGCTTCACTGTCGGCCGGGTGCAAGCCGGCCGACGGCTCGTCGAGTACGTAGACCACCCCAAACAGCTGCGAATTCAGCTGGGTGGCCAGGCGCAGGCGTTGCAGTTCACCGGAAGACAAGGTCGGGGTACTGCGCTCCAGGGCCAGGTAACCGAGGCCGAGGTCAAGCAGCGTATCAATACGTTCCAGCAGCTCGTTGGCGATGCGTTGGGCCGCCAGGCGTTTTTCCAGGGTCAGCTCGTCCTGCTGTTGGGTCAGGTAGTCGGCTGCCGCCACCTTGCGGAACACCTCGGCCAGCGCCTGCAACGACAGGTGCGACAGTTCGGCGATGTCCAGCTCGGCGAAGGTCACGCCCAGCGCTTCGCGCTTCAGGCGTTTGCCCTGGCACAGCGGGCAGGGGCTGGGGCGCATGTACTGGGACACACGCTTGCGCATCTGCGCGCTCTGCGAGTGCATGAAAGTATGCAGCACGTAACGCCGTGCACCCATGAACGTGCCTTGATAGCTGGGCTCCAGTTTGCGCTTGAGGGCTTCGCGGGTCTGCGCCGGGGTCAGGCCGGCATACACGGGGGCGGTGGGTGTCTCTTCAGTGAACAGGATCCAGTCGCGCTGTGCCTGGGGCAGGTCGCGCCAAGGGATATCGACGTCATAGCCCAGCGTGACCAGAATGTCGCGCAGGTTTTGCCCTTGCCAGGCCATTGGCCACGCCGCCACCGCACGCTCACGGATGGTCAGCGACGGGTCGGGGACCATGGTCGCTTCGGTCACCTCGTAGACACGGCCCAGGCCATGGCATTGCGGGCAAGCGCCCTGGGGCGTGTTCGGAGAAAAGTCTTCGGCGTACAGCATCGCTTGCCCGGCCGGGTAGTGGCCAGCGCGGGAGTAGAGCATGCGGATCGAGCTGGACAAAGTGGTCACGCTACCCACCGAGGAACGTGCACTCGGCGTGCCGCGTTGCTGCTGCAGGGCCACCGCCGGCGGCAGCCCGTCGATGGCATCTACGTCCGGCACGCCAACCTGGTCGATCAGGCGCCGGGCATAGGGCGCCACCGATTCGAAATAACGCCGCTGGGCTTCGGCATACAGCGTGGAGAACGCCAGTGAAGACTTACCCGAGCCGGACACGCCGGTGAACACCACCAAGGCATCGCGAGGAATATCGACATCGATGTTCTTCAGGTTGTGCTCGCGGGCGCCACGGACGCGGATGTAACCGCTTGGGGTGGTCGGGCTTGGAGGCATGAAGCAGTCCTTGTCTGAAGCTGAGCAGGGCGCTCAAGTTAACAGCAATTGCAGCGCCCTTGTGTGGGCAGCAGTCAAGGAACCTACCCGATGGAGCCAGTGGGGGGCAGGGAGCCGGCTGTTTTCGCCTTGTCTGACTTCGTCTCAAGGCTTTTCATACCAACCCTAGCGGGTGCCCAGCACATCGCGGATGTTGTCCACCACGTTGTTGTCCTTGATCACGTCACTCAACCAGCCTTCCAACGGCATGTTGCCCCACTTGATCGCACGTTCGATCAGGTAGGGTACCGGGCTTTGCGGTTCGCTCTGTTTGAAGTACTGGGCGATGCCCGCAAGCATGGTGAATGCCTCGTCGCGGGTCAGCGGGGTGGTGCGCAGGGCTGCAGGCGCGGTCGTCGGGGGCGTGGCATTCATCGGTTCACCTGCTTCGTGGAGGTTGGCGCCCGTGGCCTGTGGCTGTGCTTCCTCCGGGATGGCGGGGTGTAGCTCTACGCCGCGGTCCTTGAGCAGTTTTTCCGCCAGCTGGCTGGCACGCGAAAGCATGTCGGCAAGGCTGGCAAAGCTGGGCGCCTCGTGGCCGAACAAGCGGTCGGCGCTGGCCTGCAGGCGTTTGCATGCATTCAGGCTGGTAGCGATCTGCTGGGCCTTGGCGCGCAGGTAATCGGTGTCGGTAAGCGCTACCGAGCGCTGGAAGATCTCGGCGTTGATCTTGCCTTCGTTCAGCGCTGTCTGCATCGCCTTGGGGTTTTGCAAGGCGAGGTTTTCTACATGGCGTGATTCGTCATAGCGCAACACGCCGAAATTCTGCCCCTGGATAATGGGCAAGCCACCGGCAATGTCGGTGAGCGTGGTCTTCAGCCAGGACAGTCGCGCCGCGCGCTCGTCCAGGCCGTCTTCGAGCGTTGGGTACAGCGTTTCCCAGAACGCAACCAGGAGCTGTTCGGTCAGCTCAAGGCCAAAGGTGATGCCTTCGAAGTGTTCACGCTGGGCCAGCCCCTCGCAGAGCCAGGCCACCAGCATCAGGTCTTTGCTTTGCTGCGCAAGCCCCTGAGCCGACAGGTTGATCACCTGCTCCCAGTCGGCAGTCTTCAAGTCGGTTTGCCAGTCGCCCTGGGTGAGGTAGTCAGGGTCCGCCCGGCGTGCCTCCTTGATCTGGTCGAACAAGGCAGAGAAGCTCAAGTCTTCGCCACTGCCACCCTCGATAGGGGCGACCAGTGTGGCCAGCGAGAGGTCATTGAGAATTTCAGGCATAGAACACTCTGGACATGGCTAATGAACAGCGCGCCAGAATATCCGGCGCGCTGCAGAACACAGGCCGCCGAAGCGGCCCATGGTTTGGCACGTGCTTAGGCAAACACTTTGTTCGCGGTGCGGTCCCAGCCACCGACGATGTTGCCGCCGGCCTGGCCGTCGGTGCGGTTCTGCTGAGTGTAGGTAGTCTTGATGCGGGCAAAGTTGAAGCTGATTTCTTCAATTGGCAGGTCACTGACCGCCTTGTCTTCACCATTCTGGTTGCCACCGGCGACAAACTTGACCGAAGAGACCACCACTTCTTCCATGTCGATGGTCAGGTAGGTGACCTTGTCGCCACCGGCGCGGTTCACGTTCAGCTTCAGCTTGGCAATGTGCTTGCCGGTGCAGCAGTGTTCGAACAGTTTGGCCGATGCCTTGTCGACTGCCTTGCGGATCTTGAAGTCGCTCAGGGCAACGCGCTCGGAGGACGCACCGCCCGAGGAGCTGGCGGTTGCCGACGTAGCCTGGGTGGCGCCGTACTCGTAGCCCAGCACTTCGATCCAGTCCTTGTGTTTTTCATCCAGTACTTCGCCTGGGATGCCGTCGATTTGGATATACGCGTCAAATGCCATTGTGAAACTCTCCATTAACAACATGTAAAGGGTTGCTCATGCGCCCCTTGGTTTTGACCTCGCCGGGCGCGCCGGCAGAGGTAGCTTGCCGCCGCCCGGGCCTCATCCTGTGAGGCCCCGGCGACCGGTTATTGCGGCGTGGCTCAGTTAAGCCCACGCACTTCGATTTCCACCCGGCGGTTGGGCTCCAGGCACTTGATCAACTGCGTTCGCGGTTGTTGCATGTCGCAGTTGACCAACGGTTTGCGGCTGCCTTCGCCCTGCGCGACCATCAGTTCGGCAGGTACGCCCTTGCCAACCAGATAGGTGCGGATGGTTTGTGCCCGTTGTTTCGAAACCTGCAGATTGCTCTGCCTGTCACCCAGTTGGTCGGCGTGCCCCGAGATGATGATCTTGCCGATATTTGGCGTGTTCAGCAGCTTGCTGGCAATTGCGCTCAGCTGGTTCTGGCCTTCGTTTTTCAGGCTCTGGAAGTCGGCGCGGCCGAAGGCGAACAGGGTGTCGGATTCCAGCGTGATGGTCTCGATCGCGCGCAGTGACTGGGCCCGCAGGCTATCGATGTAGTTGCGCGAACTGGACATCAGGAAGGCGTTGTCGAGAATGCGCGGTACATCTGGTTCACGAATCTGGTCGCTGTAGAACGTGATCTGGCGGCTGGCGTACAGGTAGTCCTGGTTGCCACCGGCCTCGCTGCCAGCGGCGGCCATGCTGTTGCCTGTATGGCGGGCGATGGCCGGGTACCAGTAGTCCGGCAGGTGCGCCTTGAGAAACGCCGGGTCGGCATGCTCGCGCTGGCCCGGAGAAAGCATCACATAAGTGTCCAGGGCCGCCTTTCCGAAATTGGCGATCGACTGGGCGCGGTTGTCATGGGGCAGGGCCTCGGCCTCTACGCTGTCAATGCCGCTCACTGGCTGCAGCTCACGGGTGTTGCGCTGGTAGACCTTGAGCGTGGTCAGCAGGTACAGGGTGCGGGTCAGATTATCGGCCGTGGGCTTTAGCATCACATTCTGCAACGTGGCGAAGTAGCGGTCGCGCAGCAGCGGCTCGACCTCATGGCCCTGGTACAGGCCCAGGCGCATGCCGAGGGGCACGCCCTTTGCGTGGTGTTGCTCATGGTAGTGAGCAGCCCAGAAGCGCAAGCGGTCGAGGCTTCGCCAGGCGGTATACTGGCCGCTGGCCGCCTGGTCGTCGGCCTTGGCCTGGGCCAGTTCGCCGGCAATGCTGGCCAGGGTGGCGCGGTTGTTCAGGTACGACCAGCCCCACAGGCTGCACAGCACCAGTGCCGCGAGGCCGGCTGCGCCAACCCACCCGGCCTTGCGCCGGCGTTCACGGTGGTTGCTGGTGTAAAGCGCCACCAAATGCTGGTCGGGAATGATCACTTTGCGGAACAGGCTGTTGATGAACAGCGGCGCCGGCTGGCTGCCGGCAGTGCCCGTACCTTCTGCGTGTTCGAGCGCGAAGCGTTCGGCCACATGCTGGCCGTGGCAACCCCACTGAGCCTCGTCTGCCTGCAGCGCCGCGGTGAAATAGAAACCGCGCAGCATTTCGGCATTCTGGTAAGGGTTGGCACGCAGCAGGCTGTCGACGAACTGATGCAGGCGCGGCTTGAGCGCGGCCAGCTCCAGCGGGAAGCGGTAGGCAGCGTCGTTCCGCCGGGTGACTTGTATGTCCTGCTGCACCAGCTGCTGGCTCGCCATCTGCCCCCAGTAACGGGTCAGCTCGTCCATCGCAATGCTGAAGCGCTGGCCCCAGTCGGCTTGCTCGTAACCCTTGTGAGAGAAGGTTTTACCCATCACTTCACCACGAGCCGCGTCGTCCAGTTGGCGATAGAACGCGGTGAAACCAGGGATCAGGTCGCACTTGGTGAACACCAGGTAGATTGGCAGGCGCACTTCCAGCAGCGCGCAGCTTTCCTGAATGCGTTCGCGCAGGCGCTTGGCCACGCGCTCCTGGTCTTCGACCGAGCCATGCAGGATATCGGCGATGCTGACGCTGACGATCAAGCCGTTAAGGGGACGGCGCTGGCGGTGCTGGCGCAGCAGTTGCAAAAAGCCGCGCCACTTGCCGGCTTCCTCGGGGCTGTTCATGTAACGCCCGGCAGTGTCCAGCAGTACCGCTTCAGAGCTGAAGAACCAGTCGCAGTTGCGCGTGCCGCCCAGGCCCGCGACCCGCACGCCTTCGCGCTCGGCATAGGGGAAGTTCAGGCCCGACTGCAGGATCATCGTGCTCTTGCCGGCGGCAGGCTGGCCAATGACCAGGTACCAGGGCAGGGCATACAACGCATCCTTGGTCGAGGTACCGCGCGGCTTGTTGCTGTGCAGGCGCTCGATGCTCTGCAGCAGGCGCTCGCGCAACAGGCTGACTTCTTCCCGGTCGGCCGGGGCTGCACTGAGTACGGCCTGGTCGGCGTCGTCGCGCAGCAGGCCTTCAAGGTTGTGGTGCTGACCCACTCCGCGGTACAGCAGCAGTACATAGCCCGCCGACAGCAGCAGAAACACGCCGATCCCGGCCAGCAGGCTGTGCAGCGAGGCGAAGCCGAAGGCGCGGCCGATGGCCCAGACCAGGAAGATCGCCAGGAAGAACGCCACGCCCAGCAGGTAGGGTTGGTAGCGCAGGCAGTAGTACTTGAGCTTGTTCATACAGGCGTCGCATCCAGTGCATCGACGAACTGGTCGATGACATGTTCAAGGGGGCGGTCGTAATCGTGCAGCCGTGGCACCGTTGTCAGCGGGCTGAGCAACTCCAGGTGCTGGCGCGGGTCGGCACAGCCACTGAGCAGGCGGTAGGCACAACTGGCGTGGCGCGCCGGGAAGCAATACAGCTGCGGGTGCATGAAGTCGTCGGCCAACAGGCTCACTGCCGGCAGCTCTCGGTGTTCGCTCATGCGGGCCAACCAGGTCAGCCACAGGTCGGCAGTGGGGTTTTTAAGGCCACGTTCGGCCGGCAACGGCAATTCGATGCCGCCTGCAAAGTCGCCCTGCAGCGAGGCACGGCCGAGCTGCAGGTGGGCGAGGGCAGTGGCACTGTCGAAACCAGGCCAGGACCCATGAAGGGCACGGGCCACATCCGCGAAGCTGAAATCATGCAGGAACTTGGCGTGCACCCGGCGGAACAGGTCCAGGTCCTGGCGCTGCAGCGGGCGCAAGGCCTTGATCCGTTCGAACAGGCGGGTGCAGTCGGCGCCTTGCACGGCCTGGTGCAGCATCGGCTTGATCTGCGCGCTGAACAGCTCGCCAAGCGTGAACGGGTTGACCAGCCCAGTATTGTCATCGCCCTTGAGCAACTGGAAGATGAAGAACGGGTAGCGCCGCTGGCTGGCATCGCGTGAGCTGAGCAGGCCACCCAGTAGCCAGTTGCCGTTGCGTGCGCGGTAGGTGAAAAAACACATCGGCAGCGCGTCGAACAACGCCTGCCAGTCATCGCGGTAGCGCATGGCTGCCAGCGATGACTGCAACCAGGCGTCGAACTCGCAGACTTCTTCCGCCGCCCCATGCAGGCTGACGAAATCTGCGCTCGACGGCAGCTTGCCGAAGCAACCGATCATTGCGCGCCCCTGCTGTTGAGGGCGCTCAGGGCCTTGACGTCACCCAGATCGGTCAGCTTGACCCCACCGAAATTGCGCACGACAAGGCTTACGCGGCCGCTGGCGGTGTTCCAGCTGAAGCGTTGCTGAATGCCGTCAAGGTCGTCGACCCGAGCGCTCTCGTTCATGCGCAGCAGGCCCCACCGCCCAGGGAAGTCGAACACGGTGACCCGTGTGCCGCTCAGGGTGACGACGTCCAGGCGCGCGCCCGGAGCGTTGCTGTTGCCCGGCCAGGCGAAGCGGTTCCAGCTGCTGCGGCCGTTGCGGTAGTGCTGCTCCTGGCCATCGAGGGTGAAGACGATGTCGGTGAAGTTGGCTGAAGGCTCCAGCATGATTTCGAAGCCGTTGTCACGGTCCGACAGGCTGGCGATTACCTGGCCCACGGAGCTGGCCTTGTCGATGCTGTTGAGCATGCCAGGGTTGACCAGCGCCGGCCCCTTGCCATCGCCCACACCCAGACCTTCGCCACCGGCCAGGTTGCCGATTTCGTTGCGCTTGAAGGCCGGCAGCAGCCCGCTGTCGGGATCCACGAAGCGTTGCAGGTCTTTCACCGAAGCCTCGTTGCGGCTGCTGCCGGCAATCGGGTAACGGTGTGCCATCACCTGCTCCCAGGGCTTGGCGATCTGCTGCGCCCAGGCCTTGGCGATCTGCTGGCCGGCCGGATCGCGCAGGGTCGCCCAGGCATACTGGATGGGCAGGCTGAACAGCCCCTGCAGCGAGCGCGACAGGCCATCCTGGCTGGTGTCGACGCTGCTTTCCACGTAGTTGCGCACGGTAGTGATTTCGCTCGGCTGGCCTTCCAGGGTCTCGCTGATCAACTGTTTGCTGCTCTTGCCCACATCCTGCGAGCGCTGGATGTTGTTCATGCGTACCTTGAGCTTGCGCAAGGCGGCCAGGTAGCGGTCCATGATGGTGCTGTCGGCGCCTTCGGCGTTGTTTTCGGCGAACACCCGCGCCACCGGCTCGAAGCGCTTGGCCAGGCTACCGTCGTCCACCGCCGGCAGGACCGGGGCGACGTTGGCGGGCAGGGTGTCGTTGGCGTCGAACAGACCGGTGACCTTGCTCCAGAAACCATCATCGCGGGTGTTGCCGGGGGCCGGGATGGCTTGCTTGACCGGCAGGTCCCACCGGGTATTGTCGTTGACCGCCTGCAACAGGTTCTTCACGGGTGAGTTCTGCACGTCGCTCAGCAGCCCCAATTGCCGGGTCGCCGAGGCTAGGTCGGCGAAGTGGCGCACGCCAACGCTGCTGACCATCTTGTACCAGGCCTGGGTGTAGTCGCGCTTGTAGCGGGTCATGAACTCGCGCACGAAGTTGGCCTTCTGCACGATGGCATCGCCACCTTCGCCGTCCAGCACCCAGTCCGATTCGTTGCGCAGGTTGCCCGACACCAGCTTGATCAGCTCGGGCTTGACGAAGGTGTCCCAGCCCTGGCGGGTGTAGATCGCCGGCACGCCAGCGGTTCCATACAGCAGCGCGCGGCCCGGTTGCGGGACCAGGTCGTTGAGGTTCAGTGCCGGGAACTGTCGGCTCGACTCGAGCTGCAGGCGCAGGTACTCGCGATCGACCAGCGAGCTGGAAATCATGAACGACTTGAGGTTCTGCCGGGTTTCGTTGATCAGCTGTTCGTTGCGCGGCAACGACGGCGCCTGGCCCTGTTCCAGCAACTGCACGTACAGCGGGGCATTTTCCGCGATCACGCCTTCGTCGGCCGCGGTGCCTTCGGCGGCGGCGCTGGCCCAGGCCTGGGGCAGGCTGGCAGCGACGAAGGCCGGGTCTGGATGGCCCTGGGGCTCGGTCAGCAACAGGTATAGCTTGAGGGTGTTGTAGGCCTCGATGATCGACGCCACCTGCTGCTCGTCGAGGCGTCCGAGCATTTCTTCGGACAGTGACAGCCCACCGGTGGCGGCGGACAGCTCGGCGCCATCGCTGGCAGTGGCGAGGTTGACCTTGGCGGCATAGGCGCCAGCACGGGTGTTGCCCAGCGCGGCCTTTGCCCTGGCTGCAACGGCAGGGGCCAGCGGCTTGCCAGTGCGTTTCTTCGGCAGCGGGGCCGGGGTGAATTCCAGCTCCTGGTTGATACCGTTGGCGAAGGTGTTGAACGCCCGCATCTGCACTTGCAGGTTGCGTGCGATCGGTTCCAGCGCCTGGCTGCGCAACTGCGCCAGGTAGGCGCTGCGGGTCACCTGGTGAATCGCCTCACCCTGGTACAGGCCACCACCCAGCTGCAAGGGCACTCCCTGCAGGCGATGGGCTTCGACGTTGGCCATCTGTTCACGCAGCACTTCCAGGCCCTTGCCTGCGGCCAGCTGCTGCTCGCGGTCTGCTGCCTGCTCGATGTGCGCCAGCTGCCCGCGCAGGCTGTCCAGCCACTGACGGTTATTGGCGAACGACAGCGCTTGCCAACCGATGAACAGCAACCCGGTGGCGGCGGCCAGGCCCAGTAGCAGTGGGCTGAACGCAGCCTGGCGGCCTAGGCGCGACTGGTAAAGGATCAGATCGCGGTCGGGGAAGATCACCTGGCGGAAAGTGTCGGTGATGAAGTAGCTGCGGTTGCCCAGGGCCTTGCCGACGTGCCCGGCCTGCTCATCGTAGGCGGCCTGCAGGGCGAATTCGTCGGCGATGACGTCTTCATAGACCTGCCCCAGTTGCTGCCCGTTCTGCAATGCACTGGTGAAGTACAGGCCACGCAGCAGCAGCGGGGCACCGCCGCGATGGCCGCGGGTGAAGTGTTCGAGGAATTGCTCGAGCACACCGCTGAGGGCCGCGAAGTACTGTGGGAAATTCAGCAGGGTGCTGTCGGCTTCGGCACCGAGGGCGATCATCTGCGCGTCGACGTGCTGGCGAATATGAGCTTGCAGCTTCTTCAGGCGCGTCTGCAGCACCGCGTGCAGGCCGTTGGTGCGGATTTCCGAAAGGCCAAAGGTCATGCCCAGCGGCTGCTGGCGATCGTGCAGGTCGAGGCCGTCGAAAGCCTGGCTGAAGCCCGGCAACTGGTCGGTCTTGCTCAGCATCAGGTAAACCGGCGGGTTGGCATCGAGACATTCGGCGTATTCTTCCACCCGGGCCACCAGCTGGGCCGCGAGGGCATTGCGCTCATCGCTGTTAGCCGCCAGCAGCTCGGGCAGGCTGACCACCAGGACCAGGCCATTGATCGCCGCTTTGCCGCGTTGCTTACGCAGCATGCGCAGAAAGGCTGAGAACTCGCTGGCCGACTGGTCGTCGCGCAGGTAGCGCCCGGCGGTGTCGATCATCACGGCGTCGGGGCTGAAGTACCAGTCGCAGTGCTGGGTACCGCTTTCACTGTCGTTGGCCGTAGCGATACTGGCCGACAGACCGGAATGGGTCAGCAGCGAGGTCTTGCCGGCCGCCGACATGCCGACCACCAGGTACCAGGGCAGGTCGGACAGCGCCGCCTTGCCGCCGCCACCCGCGGAGCGGTCGGTGCGCAGCATGGCGATGGCGTGCTTCAGGCGCTCACGCAGCACCTGCTGGTCACGGAACTCGCCAGTGGCATTCCACGAGCGGTCGACCTCGATCTGCAGCAGGTTCTCCAGGTTGTGTTCGGCGCGAATGCGCTGGTATTGGCGCAGCACGATTACCAGCAGGAAGCAGGCACTGATGATTGCCAGCGCTTCAGGCACGTGATGACGCAGCCAAGGCACCAGCGGCGCGGCCAGCCAGCAAATCAACAGGCTAGCCAGCCACAGCAGTGGCAGCAGCACCCAGAAACTTTTCAACAGACGCAGTAATGTTTTCATGTCTTCCTGACTCGGCTACCTGGTATGTGCTCAGGCACTGAACAGCTGGCGGATTTGTTCGGACAGGGCGGCGACGTCCTTGTCCAGCAACCAGTCCAGCGTCAGGTACACGGCGACGCAGACCAACGCGATCAGCGCCAGATACACCCACAGCGGTACTTCATGGCGCAGCATCTGCGACACCGGGTCGGGCAGTGCCCAGTCCGGTGACAGGGCTTTGGGCGCCTTGCGGTAGCGGGCAATATCCTGGCCCAGGGTATTGGCCAGGTAACGCAGCTGGTCTTTCTGGCCGAGGCTGAACTTGCCCTCGAAGCCCAGTGCCAGGCACAGGTGGTAAACCTCGAGTACGTCGATGTTCTGCTTGACGTCGGCGCGCAGCGCCTCGACCTTCTCGAAGAAGCCTTCGCCGGCCAGGTGCACGCCGAAATAGCGGAACTGCAACGGCTGCAGCTCGAAGTGCCGACGCAGCGCGTTGTCGTCCGAGCGCAGTACGCTTTCGTCGAGGAAGGCGCACAACGCGTATTGGCTGTCCTTGACCTGCTCGACGCTGTAGTTGGCGGCACGGGCATCACGTTCCAGGTTGGCGAAGAAGCGTTCGACGCTACCTTCGAAGGCCTGCACCGAGGTGACCTGGCGGCCGCGACGTACGATCAACGCCATGCTGATGAAGTCCTGGACCAGGTCCTTGAGCGTCGGTTTGTCGCTGGCAGCCGGGACGGCGCCCTGTTGCAGTACGGCTTCGGTCATTTGAGCACCGCCATCAGTTCAAGCTTGAGGTTGGTAAAGGCGCTGGGCGCATAGAAGCAGATGGCCTGGGCGCTGATCATTCGCTCATACACAGTGCCGTGTGGCTCGATGGCGAAGTACTGGTTGTCCAGGCGCACCGGAATCGCGTTTGGCAGCCGCGCGGCATGATTGAGGGTGACACCCGGCATGGCGCTGTTGACCACCACTTCAATGTCTTCCGGCGAACCGACCTTGAACGCGCGGGGCACCAGCTCCAGCAGGCTGGCGCCGGGCATGTCGGCGTGCACGGCGATATAGAAGTCGGCTTCGGCCAGCCGCGGGTCGTGCAGTTGGCCTTGCCAGTGCGATGGCTTGGTCTGGGTCAGGTTGATGACAATGCACTGGTTGGGCACGACGTTGTCGAGCATCACCCGGATCATTTCGTCGAGCTTGACCAGCGACGCGGCCGGGTCGTGGTGGTCGTACTCGGGGATGTCGCAGAGCTGGGTGTCCAGGGTGAAGGTCAGCAGGCCGCCGGCCAGGTCGGCCAGGAACAGGTACAGGCGCTCCGGGTGCAGGCGCGGGTGGGCCAGTAGATGAGCCAGCTGCGGGTGGGCACGGTTGACCGTGTTCAGCAGCCAGAACAGGGTGACATCGCTGGAGCCGAACTCGGCGATCTGGTCGGCGCGCTCGCGGCGCCGGCCGGAAAGCGCCTTGCTCTTGGCCTGCAGGGCGCCGAGCAGGCGCTTGCCGATGCCGGCAATGGTCTCGTGGCTGCCCAGGTGCAAGGTGGGGTGGACGAAATGCGGGTCAAGGTTGAAACCGCCCATGCTGTTGCGTGTCAGCTTGGCCAGGGGGCAGTGGCTGTAACCGTCGAGGCTGTCACCGTCGACCAGCAGTACGACGTTCAGGCGCAAGCTGGTGATTTCGTTCTCCAGCTCGCCTTCATTAAGGTCGGGCAGGGTGTCGAACTGCTTGCGAAAGCGCCGAGCAGCCTTGTGTTCGTGGCCATCCTCGACGTAGTTGCGGCCGAATGGCTCGGGCAGCTTGAGCGCAGCATACACCTTCAGGTCGTTGGCCTTGAGCAGATCCTTGAGGTCGCGCGCGGCCGGCAGCGGATCGTGCTGCGGCGCGTCGTAGAGGCTGCCATCGGGGAACACCAGCTTCAGGCGCTTGAGCTGCAGTGAACCAGTGGCCAGGGCGTCCTCGTCCACCTGCAGCGCCTGAACTCCCCAATGGAAAGGAGTGCTGCGCAGGGTCGCCTCAGCCAACTGGTGCTGATGGAATTCGTCCTGATACTGGAAGTGTTGGGGCAGCAGGAACATGCCTTCCGACCACATCACCCGGCTCTGCTTGCTCATTTGACGCTATCCACTAAAGAATTGAAGGTTGAATCCATGGCGTTGCTGGCCGACTGGCTGGCGGCGTCGGTGGCTTTGTCGACGACCGCGTCCTGCACCTTGTCGCTAAGGGTCGCCTCGGCATCCTTGGCCTTCTGCGCAGCGGCAAGCTGGTCGGCGGTCGGCGGTTTGTTCAGTACGTCCACGCCCCGCATGGCGCTGATTTCGGTGTTGTCCACCAGCACCCGCAGGCCGTCGGAGGAGAACCAGATACCGTCCTTGCGCAGCGAATTGGCGTCGAAGGCGACTTTCCAGCGCGCGTCCTGCTCATCGCGGAAGAACGCCGCCACGCCGACGTAGCGCGCGCTCTTGGCCAGCGGCCACTGGTCGATCTGGCCGATGCCAGGCAACAGGGTAATCTCGCGGGTCTCCACCAGGGTGCTGCCCAAGGCTTTCTGCGGGGCGTCCCACAGGGTCTCGGCATCGGTAGCCGCGAAGCGCTCGAGGTCGGTCAGCTGGTACACGCGCATCACCACCGACAGCGGGTTGCCCTCGGCGTCGGGGTTGAGCTGGTTGCCGCCGTCGGAGGTCAGGATGACCTTTTCGCTGTCGGCCAGCATGTCGGCCGCCCAGCTGTCTTCCATGCGTTTGCCGATACGGTCGGTGACCCCGCAGCCGGCCAGCGCTACCAGCAAGGCGGCTGCGGTCAGGCGTTTGAGGACGATGTGCTTGTGTTGCATCACGGCAAAACCTCCGGGTACTGGTCAGGCCAGGCGATAGGCAAAATCGCCATCGCTGCCCAGCTCGATCGCAAGGTGCTGGATCGGCGCGTCCTGGGCCATGCGCTCGAGCACGCGCTGGGCGAGTTCGGGCATCAGGGTCTGGGACAGGATGTTGTCGATGTTGCGTGCGCCGCTGTCGACCTCGGTGCAGCGGGCGGCGATGGCCTTGACCAGTGCCTGGTCATAGCTGAGCTCGGCCTGGTGGTTGCGGGCGAAGCGCTTGGCGATGCGTTCGAGCTTGAGGGCGACGATGCGCTCGAGGATCTGGTCCTGCACCGGGTAGAACGGCACGATGTTCAGGCGACCGAGGAAGGCTGGCTTGAACACATGGTTGAGCTGGTCGCGCAGGTCTTCCACGATCGCCTCGGGCGTCGGCAGCTCGGTGGCGTTCAGGCAGGTCTGCATGATGCGCTCGGTGCCGGTGTTGGAGGTGAGAATGATCACCGTGTTGCGGAAATTGATCTCGCGGCCTTCGCCATCGTCCAGCACGCCCTTGTCGAACACCTGGAAGAACAGTTCCAGCACGTCGGGATGGGCTTTTTCCACCTCGTCGAGCAGCACCACACTGTACGGCTTGCGGCGCACCGCTTCGGTCAGCACGCCGCCTTCGCCGTAGCCGACGTAGCCGGGTGGCGAACCCTTGAGGCTCGACACGGTGTGGGCCTCCTGGTACTCGGACATGTTGATGGTGATCAGGTTGCGCTCGCCGCCGTACAAAGTGTCGGCTAGGGCCAGGGCGGTTTCGGTCTTGCCGACACCGCTGGGGCCTAGCAGCAGGAACACGCCAATCGGCTTGTTCGGGTCTTCCATGCGCGCTCGGGAAATCTTGATGCGCTTGCCGATCTCATGCAGGGCGTGGTCCTGGCCCAGCACGCGTTCACCTAGCAGGGCCGGCAGGCGCTGCACGGTATCGATTTCGTCACGCAGCATCTTGCCCAGCGGGATGCCGGTCCAGCCACTGATGACCTGGGCGATGGCGCCGCTGTCGACCAGCGCGTGGACCAGTGGCTGCTCGCCTTGCACGCGCGCCAGCTCGGCACGCAGGGTATTGAGCTGTTGGGCGTCGGCATCGTTGGCGGCGTCCAGTGCCTTGAGCTGTTCGACCAGCTCCAGCTCTTGCTGCCACTGGGCATTGAGCTGCTGTTCCTGCTGCTGCTCGGCCTGCAGGGCAGCCTGCAGCGCTTCCAGGCGGCGGGCATGGTCGTGCCCCTTGCCGGCTTCGTGGCCGAGCACGCCGATTTCCGCCTGCAGGTTGTCGATCTGTCTGCGGCAGTCTTCCAGTGCGCCGGGCAGCGAAGATTGCGCCAGGGCAATGCGTGCACAGGCCGTGTCGAGCACGCTGACGGC
This sequence comes from Pseudomonas sp. FYR_5, assembly GCF_043106315.1. Classification (NCBI taxonomy): domain Bacteria; kingdom Pseudomonadati; phylum Pseudomonadota; class Gammaproteobacteria; order Pseudomonadales; family Pseudomonadaceae; genus Pseudomonas; species Pseudomonas sp. FYR_5. The sequence goes on from NZ_JBICMK010000071.1 coordinate 142,034, forward strand.
CTTGTCGGGCAGCTGGCGGCCGGTGATGTAGCGGTTGGACAGGCGTACCGCCTGCACCAGCGCTTCGTCCATCACCGCCACCTTGTGGTGCTCGCGCATCTTGCCGAGCAGGCCGCGCAGCATGTGAATGGCCTTGTCTTCATCGGGCTCTTCCACTTTGACCACCTGGAAGCGGCGGGCGAGGGCGGCGTCCTTCTCGAAGTACTTCTTGTATTCGGCCCAGGTCGTGGCAGCGATGGTACGCAACTCGCCACGGGCCAGGGCCGGTTTCAGCAGGTTGGCGGCGTCGTTCTGCCCGGCCTGGCCGCCGGAGCCGATCAGGGTGTGGGCTTCGTCGATGAACAGGATGATCGGGTGCAGGCTGCGCTTGACCTCTTCGATCACTGCCTTGAGGCGGTTCTCGAACTCGCCCTTGACCCCGGCGCCGGCCTGTAACAGGCCCAGGTCGAGGGTGTGCAGGGCAACGTCCTTGAGCACCGCCGGCACTTCACCCTGGGCAATGCGCAGCGCCAGGCCTTCGACCACGGCGGTTTTGCCGACCCCGGCTTCGCCCGTGAGGATCGGGTTGTTCTGCCGGCGGCGGGTGAGGATGTCGACCATCTGCCGTACTTCGAACTCACGGCCCAGCACCGGGTCGATGCGGCCTTCGCGGGCGCTTTGGGTAAGGTTGACCGTGTACTGGTCCAGTGCCGGGGTCTTGCCGCTGGCCTTGCCCGACGTGCTCACTGGCGCCGCTGGGCTGGCCAGTGGGCTGGCCTGCCTGGACTCGGCGCTACCCTCCACCAGCGCGGCAAGGTTCAGGCGCAGGTCATCGGCGTTGATTTTTTCCAGCTCTGGCGCCGAGGCGATCACCACGCGACGCAGTTCAGCATCGTCGAGCAGCGCCTGCAGCAGGTGGGCGCTGCGCACCTGGCCTACGCCGTATTCGATCGAGGCCAGCAACCAGGCTTGCTCGATCATGCGGGTAATGTGTGGCGACAGCGCCGGGGTGCGGGTATTACCTTTCTTGAAGGTGCCCAGGGCGGTGACCAACTGCGCCTGCAGGCGTTCGGCGACGACTTCGTAGTGGCGCAGGATCGGCGCCAGGTCGCTGTCGTTGTTATCGAGCAATTGCAGCAGCAGGTGCTCCACTTCCACGTCGTAGTGGTGCTCCGACAGGCACAGGGCCGCCGCGCTTTCGGTGGCCGTGCGGCTGGTTTCGTTGAGCTTGGCGAACAGAGACTTCAGGTTCACAAGGCGACCCCATCGTAAGGAATGTGGAAGACGGCGCAACGCGAAGGCTCCGCGTCGCGACCAGGGCGTTTGAGCCAACCCAGCCAGCCCAGGGCGACATTGCCGCTGCGGCCCAGTTGGGCGCGTGGCACCGCCTCGCGCTTGAGGCGCGGGGCAATTTCGAAATCCAGTTCGGCACCTATATAGAAGCGCACCAGCTCGACCAGCTTGCGGTAGCAGGCGGTGCCCGGCTGGAAGCGCTGGTAGTCGGCCAGGTTCAGCGGGCCCAGCTCGATACGGATGCATGACTGGTAGTCCCAGACCCGGTTGCCGGCGACGGCGCTTTGGCCAAGCTGGGCATTGCGGCGGCCGAGCTGGGTGCATTGTTCGGGCTGCAGGTGCAGCCAGCGCCCGGCGAACGGCTGGACCTTGATCGGCAGCGAGAAATAGAAGCCGAGCATGCGTTCAAGGTTCAACGCATTGCGCGGCTTCTGGCTGAGCAGGCCGGCAAAATAGCTGAACAGCTCACGACGCAATGCTGACGGTTGCTCTTCGAACTTCAGTTTCTGGGCGCGCGGCCCGAGGCCAACCAGGTTGAGCAGGTAGCCATCGAAGCCCGATGTGCCATTGCGCTCGTGCTCGATGTGGAATTTGTATTTTTGCCAGGCCTCGTAGAACAGCGTGGTCATGCGGTGCGAGAAGATGTCGAGAAACGCATGGGCGGCATCGTCGCGATACTGCACGTGGCGCTCGAGCAGCAGCTCGGTGTAAGGGCGCGGCAGCACGCCTGACGGCCCGACCAGGCCCATGAAGGTGACCTGCACTTCCGACAGCGGTAAGCCTGCTGGCGACACCTTGCCTTCGCGCTCGAAGTGCAGGTCGCTGACCTCGCTGGCCGGGAACGCCAGCGACAGCTGGGTACGGAAACGCAGCGGGTCTTCGTGCGGCCGGGTTGCCAGGTCCATGCGCCCGGTGCGGCTGTAGTGCAGGCGGAGCAGGCGCACCAATTGGAAGAATTCGAATCGGTGCGGCTCGGCTCGGGCCTGATCGATCAGACCAGGGGCTGATCGCCGGTGCGTGCTGGCCATTGTACGACTCTCTTTTCTCGTTGTTGGGTGCGCAGGGTCAGTTGGGTGAAGCTGTTCATCGAGCAGTACTGGCCGAAGAAGTGATCCAGCACCTTGCCGAACAGAAACACGCCGCTGCCGATGAACTGGCTTTCATCCAGGGTCAGGGTGATGCCGACGCCGCGCACGAAATTAGGCCGCGGGTGGCCGATGCGCGCGACCACCGGTTCGCTGCTGATCGCCTTGATGCCGTTGATCTGTTTGCGAATGGCGGAGACATTGCGGTAGTTGTACAGCGACAACAGCTCCAGCAGCACTTCGCGGCCTTGGCTGACCAGCGACAGATGGTTCAGCGACAAGTGGGCGATCAACCGCCAGATCAGGCCCTTGCCCAAGGGCACACGCACCGTGGCGGTGGGCTTGCGCAGGCAGCGGATATCCTTGATCACCGAGTTGGCGGGAATGGTGAAATCGCCCCGTTCGCCACCGAACGGCAGCATCAGCGGCACGTCGCGGTTGCTGCAGGTAAGGCCGATACTGAGGGTGTCGCTGCTGGCATCGATCAGCTCCAGATCGCGGTCGACCACGCGGATGCTCATGGCAGTGGCGTCACCCTGATTCCGCCGACGCGCGACCCAGAAGCTGCTGTGTGGGTCTTGCTCGCCCCGGGGTTCGAAAAACGGCTGGCAGGTGGCGACCTGGTCGATACCGCCGAGTTTGCGCACCCGCCGTACCCGGTCGATCGAGACCACTTCTGCCGCGTTGTGCAGCCGTGTATCAGGGGTGACCGGGTATTCGTGCTGGGTGTGGGTCAGCTTGATCGGCTCGGCCTGCTGGCGGAACAGGTTGATGATCGGCGTGCAGTTGAGCTTGAAGTTGTTGCGCCCGATGTTCTGGGTCAGCCGCGCCAGGCGCTCGCTGAGGTCGTAGTCGGAGAAATAGAAGTTGAGCTCTACCTGCTCGATGGCCTTGCCCTGCAGGATGCGGGCAAATCCACTGAGGTCGAAGAACATGAACTTGTCGGGGAAGGTGAAATACTCGTGCAGCAGGCGGTAGCCCAGGAATGAGCGTTCGGAGTAGTCCACCAGGCCTTCGTCGCGGGCGTAGCCCACGGCTTTCAGGGCATCGGCCGGCAGCGCTACCTCGCGGCTGCGGCCCTGGTCATCGAAGCTCAGCGTGGCCTTGGCGAGGTTGTTGAACAGCAGTTCGTACAGCTGCAGCATCAGCGTCGCTTCGCCGTCGAGGAAGAACCGCAGACGGTTCATGTCCATCTGCCCGAACAGGGCATCACCAGTGGCTGCCAGGCGGATGCGCAGACGAGCGACCAGGTCGGCGCTGTGCCCGTTGAAGGCCGAACGTTCCATTTCTGTGAACGAGGCCTGCTGCACGGCAATCGGCCACAGCTCTACCGGGTAGCAGGTGCGGAACTTGCACACCACGCCTTCCACGGGATTGGCATGCATCTCGGTATGGCGCGCCACGCGGTAGGCTTCGGTGACTTTCTCGTGCCTGCCCAGGCTCAGTTCGACAATCGACATCGACGGAGTAGGGCGCAGGTAGTGGGGGTACAGCACCTCGAGGAAGGATTCGACGATTTCCGGAAACTCGTCATCGAGCTTCTTGTGCACCCGCGCAGACAGGAACGAGAACGCCTCGATCAGGCGCTCGGTGTGCGGGTCTTCGCAGTTGTCGCCCTCGATCAGCAACCGCGAAGCGATCTTTGGGTACTGCGCAGCAAACTCCTGGCCGAGAAAGCGCAGGTGCGACAGTTCCTGTTCGTAGTAGGGCAGCAGTTCGTCGAGCATCAGTTGAGGTTCTGCACTTTGTATTCCTGGGTGTTGACCTGCAGCACGGCGTCGAATGACACCTGGCGGCTGATGTCCTGCAGACGCAACACGGCGTCCACGCGGAAGGTCAACATGCGGTGGCCGTTCTGCTGGGCCAACAGCTGGACACGGACCCGGCGAAAGCGCCGGTCTCCGGTGCTGATCGCCCGCTCCAGCTGTTGCTGGATCAGGCGACGATCGTGCGGGTCGAGCACGCTGCGGCTGATGAAGTCCGGCATGCCGTATTCAAGGATGGAACCACCGAGCTGGCTGAAGCCGTCGAGCTCTTCGGCGACCAGGGACTGGCGGGTGTTCACCAGTACTTCGAGGTCGCGGACGATGCTGGCCTTGTACTCGGCCAGCGAGCAGGTGCGCTGCGCTGCGGGCTCGGCCGACTGGTAGGGACGGTCGTCCAGCAGTCGGTCGAGCAGCGAGGGCAGCAGGCGGGCCTGGTTACTCATGTGTCATCCCTGTACACAACGGCCTGTCAGCCGCGCGCGCCCTGTGGCAGCTCGGCAACCAGCCGCAGCGAGGCGGTCAGTTCATCCAGCTGGTAGTGCGGGCGCAGATAGGTGACGGCCTTGTACACGCCTGGCTTGCCGGGCACTTCGAACACCTCGGCGCGGGCTTCGCGCAGCGGGAACTTGGCCTTGGCCTCCTGGCTGGCGGTATCGTCGAGCAGCACGTAGCTGGCCAGCCACTGGTTGAGGAAGCGCTCGACATCCATGCGCGAGGCGAAGCTGCCGATCTTGTCGCGCATGATCGCCTTCATGTAATGGGCGATGCGCGAAGTGGCGAAGATGTATTGCAGCTGGGCCGACAGGCGTGCATTGGCGTTGGCGATGTCGGTGTTGTACTGCTTCTGTTTCTGCGCCGACTGGGTGCCGAAGAACGCGGCATAGTCGGTGCCCTTGCAGTGCACCAGGGGGATGAAGCCCAGGTCCGACAGCTCTTTTTCGCGGCGGTCGGTGATGGCGATTTCGGTCGGGCACTTGAGGGCGATTTCGCCGTCGTCGGTCTTGAAGGTATGGGTTGGCAGGCCTTCGACCAGGCCGCCACCTTCCACGCCGCGGATGGCCACGCACCAGCCGTAGCGGGCGAAGGCATCGGTGACGCGGGTGCCGAGGGCGTAGGCGGCGTTCATCCACAGGTATTTGTTGTGGTCGCGGCCATCGACGCTTTCGACGAAGTTGAACTCTTCCACCGGGGTGGTATCCGGGCCATACGGCAGACGACCGAGCACGTGGGGCAGGGTGAGGCCGACGTAACGCGAGTCTTCCGAGGCGCGGAACGACTTCCACTTGGCATATTCCACAGTGTCGAAGATCTTCGCCAGGTCACGCGGGCCGGACATCTCGGTGAACGAGTCCCAGCCGAACAGCTCGGACGAAGCGGCCGAGATAAACGGCGCGTGCGCCGCCGCCGCGACGTGCGAGATTTCTTCGAGCAGGTACATGTCTTCGGGGTTGCGGTTGAACTCGTAGTCACCGATCAACATGCCGAAAGGCGCGCCACCGAAGGTGCCGTACTCTTCTTCGTAGACCTTCTTGAACAGCGCGCTCTGGTCGAATTCGCTGGCGGCCTTCAGGTCGCGTACCAGGTCTTTCTTCGAGGCATTGAGCAGGTGGATCTTCAGCGTGGTGCTGGTCTCGGTCTGGTCTACCTGGTATTTCAGGCCGCGCCAGGAGGCTTCCAACTGCTGGAACTCGCGGGCGTGCATGATCTCGTTCATCTGCTCGGAGAGCATCGCGTCGATCTCGGCGATGCGCGAATCGAGCACGGCGATCAGGTCCTTGCTCGGGGTCATCTCACCCTCGAGCACCTGGTTCACCAGTTCGCCAATCAGGTCGCGGGTGCGGTTGCGCTCGGTGTCGGAGCGGGCCACGCGGCTTTGCGAAATGATGCTGTCGAGCAGCGAGGGCTGTGGTGCGAAGTTTTCCACTTCGACCAGGTCGCCGGCCTGTTGCGGTGCGGTTTGCTTGTCGGTCATGTTCGGGCTCCTGCTCAGGCGCGATCGTCGCTGGACGGGTCTTTCACTTCGGCTTCACGGCCGAATTCCTTGCCCAAGGTCTTGAGCTTTTCGGTGTTCTGCAGCACGTCCATCAGCAGCTCTTCGAGCTTGTCGTTGCCGCCCATCTTGTTGCGCAGGTCGGCCAGCTTGTTGCGCACTTCCAGCAGCTTGCGCAGCGGCTCGACCTGCTTGACCACGTTCTGTGGCTCGAAGTCTTCGAGGCTGTTGAAGTTCAGCTCCACGCCCAGCTGGGTACCGTTCTTGGCCAGGGTGTTGTCGACGCGGTAGGTCAGGCGTGGCTTGATGCCCTTGAGTACACCGTTGAAGTTGTCGCGGTCGATGTACACGAACTTGCGGTCCTTGAGCTTGGGCAGCGGCTCCAGCGGGTTGCCGGAGAAGTCACCCAGTACGCCGACGACGAAGGGCAGCTCCTTTTTCTCGATGGCATCGCCGATGTCCACGTCGTAGGTGATATGGACCCGAGGCGCGCGAACGCGGTCGAGTTTGTGCTGAGTGCTTTCCTTCTTCGCCATCGTGTTCTCCAGTGCGAGCAATTCGCTGCGAATCATTGCGCGGCCCGGTGCCGGGCGCTGCGCGTTACAGTCCTTCGATCGTCAGCAGCAGGCGCTGACGGATTTCGTCGTTCATTTCCAGAATGTTGTCGCGGCCCACCAGTTCTTCGAAGCTGGTGTTGCCGGCAATCTGCGTGCTGCTGCGGATGACCGAGTCGTCGGGCAGTTCCGAGCGCACCGGCGAGCTGATGACGCAGAACGGCAGGTCGCCAAAGCCCTTGAGGCGTTCGAAGCTGAGGCTGTAGCGCAGGCCCTCGAACAGCCGGCCAAGGCCAGGCGACTTGCTCAAGCAGTAGAACAGCACCAGGTAGTGCACCACGAAGCGGTACAGCTCGGCGCTGCTGCGGTTGGGGTCTTTGATGACGTTGCGAAACCGCGCCAGGTCGAAGGCGTGGAAGCCCACTACCCAGCGGGTCGGGCTGGTGATGCGGATGACCTGGCCGCTGTGTTCCAGGGTTTTGTCGTATTCCAGCGGGAACAGTGCGGGGGTGGTGCTGATCAGGTTGAGCGGTACTTCCAGCTCGGTGACCAACTGGAACGGCGCAGCCGAGCCGATGCGTTCGTAGAGTTCGACCAGGGCCTGGAAGTGACCCTGGGTTTCGCGCCCGCTGCTGCGCTGTGCGCCTTGCAGGTATTCGCCAAACAGGGTTTGCGGACGGATCAGCGGTGCCACGGTGGCAAGGTAATCCGCCGCCTGCGCCTTCAGCGCATCGGAGATCACCCGCGTCTGGCTACGCAGCTTGATCAGTGCTTCGACATCGAATGTCTGTGTCATTGGTGCATCGTCCATGTGCCTGCATGATCGTCCTGAAACGCCGGTGGCGTGGACCTGAAAAATCGCCTTTCGGCTGCAGCGAATTTGAGTGCTGGCATATGAATATTGTGTTGCCAGCAATGCCGAGTAGGGCACCTCGCTGTGGAAGAAGTTCCGGCGAGGGGGGCGATTTTTTCCCCGTTTTGAGACGCGGCGCAATAATGGCGCGATGATATTGACAGCGTGTCTTGGGCGCAGGAGATGGGGGATTAAGCCCTAAAGACTGGGTACGAAAGGGGCTGGAAAGCGATGAAAATCGTTGGCAAAAGTTTTTTTCAAAAAGTGAATCAGTTCTCATTTTGTGCGCCGGCCGCCTGTGCGTTGCGGGATGGGGGCGCGTGTCAGGATGATGGCAATGCGACGAGTTTCGTCGCGCCCGGCGGGGTAACTGTATTGTTCAAAACCTAATAGCTAGCGCGATGCTCGTAGGAGCGGGTTTACCCGCGAATAGGCCGGACCTGCCGGCCAATATCCTTGATCATTCACCGTCGCAGCCGCCACCGCATTCGCG
>NZ_JBICMK010000072.1:0-139627 GCF_043106315.1 Pseudomonas sp. FYR_5
GCTACGTGGCCCCGCGCAACGCGCTGGAGCAACAGATCGCGACGATCTGGGCCGAGGTGCTGAAGCTCGATCAGGTCGGTGTGACGGACAACTTCTTCGAACTGGGAGGGGACTCGATCATCTCGATCCAGGTCGTCAGCCGGGCAAGGCAGGCCGGTATCCGCTTCACGCCCAAGGCGCTGTTCCAGCATCAGACCGTACAAGACCTGGCCTCGGTGGCCACGCGCATGGAAGGCAACGGCCCGCAGATCGACCAGGCGCCGGTGATCGGCGAGACACGCTTGCTGCCGATCCAGCAGGCGTTCCTCGAACAGTCGATCGCCGAGCCACATCACTGGAACCAGGCGGTCCTGCTGACCTCGACCAAGGTCATCGATAGCGCCGCGCTGGAGAAGGCCTTGCACGCGCTGCTTGAGCATCACGATGCGTTGCGCCTGCGCTTCACGCCACCCCAGGACGCGGGCGCTTGGCACGCCGCTTATTGTGCGCCGGGCGACGTCGAGGCCGGGTTGCTGTGGGCCGAGACCCTGACCGATCCTGACGCGCTACACGACCTGTGCGAGCGCGCGCAGCGCAGCCTGAACCTGCAGCAGGGGCCGCTGTTGCGCGGTGTATTGGCGACCCTGCCCGATGGCAGCCAGCGCCTGCTTCTGGTGATTCATCACCTGGCGGTGGATGGCGTGTCCTGGCGCATTCTCCTGGAAGACCTGCAAAGCGCCTATGACCGTCACGTGGCAGGTCAGCCTGCCGTGTTGCCTGCCAAGACCACCTCGACCAAAGCCTGGGCCGAACGGCTGCAGGCCTACGCGCAAAGCGAAGCGCTGCAGGCAGAGCTCGGCTATTGGCAGTCGCAGTTGCAAGGGGTTGACCCGCAACTGCCTCTGGACAGGGCGGATGGGTCGTTGCATGGCCGCCACGGCGCGACGGTGCATGCACGCCTGGACCGGCAGCAGACCTCACGGCTGTTGCAACAGGCGCCGACGGCATACCGCACCCAGGTCAACGACTTGCTGCTGACCGCACTGGCCCGGGTGGTTGCCCGTTGGACCCAACGCGAAGACGTGCTGGTGCAACTGGAAGGACACGGCCGTGAGGACCTGTTCGATGCGGTCGACCTGACGCGGACGGTCGGCTGGCTGACCAGCCTCTTCCCCGTGAAGCTGACCGCTGCGTCGGACCTCGGCGCCTCCATCAAGCAGATCAAGGAGCAACTTCGCGCCATCCCAGACAAGGGCATCGGCTATGGCGCGCTGCGCTACCTGGGGGATTCGCACGCGCACAATGTGCTGACTGGCCTGCCAGTGCCCCCCATCACCTTCAATTACCTGGGGCAGCTTGACAGTACCTTTGCCGAAGGCGCGGGCCCGGGCACCCAGCGATTCCTGCAGCCAGCCAGCGAAAGCAGCGGCGCCAGCCAGTCTGCCGAGGCCCTGCTGGAAAACCTGCTGTCGATCAACGGGCAGGTCTATGCCGGCGAGTTGAGCCTCGCCTGGACGTTCAGCCAGGCCATGTTCGACCGCACCACGGTCCAGGCCCTGGCCGACGACTACATGACCGAACTCCAGGCGTTGATCGACCATTGCGTCAGCCAGGGCGCGGTCGGCCTGACACCGTCCGATGTGCCGCTGGCAGCGCTGGACCAGGCCCAGCTGGATGCGTTGCCGATCCCGGCGGCTGCCATCGATGACATCTATCCGCTCTCGCCCATGCAGCAGGGCATGCTGTTTCACACGGTCTTCGAGCAGGGCCAGGGTGAGTACGTCAATCAGATGCGAGTCAACGTCTCGGGGCTGGATATCGAGCGTTTCAAGCGTGCCTGGCAGGCAATGCTGGATCGACACGACGTATTGCGCGCCGCATTCGTCGCCCATCTGGAACGCCCGGTGCAGGTGATTCGCAAGCACGTCGAGCTGCCGTTCGACGTGCTGGACTGGGCCGACCAGGATGACCTCGAGGGGCGTCTGGATGCCTGGGCCGAGGCGGATCGTCGGCGTGGCTTCGACTTGCAGGCCGCACCGTTGCTGCGACTGACGGGCATCCGGACAGGCAGCGGCCGGCATCACCTGATTTTTACCAGCCACCATATCCTGATGGATGGCTGGAGCAATGCGCAGCTGCTGGGCGAGGTGTTGCAACACTACGCCGGCGTTGCCCTGGAGCACCCGGCAGGCCGCTACCGCGACTATATCGAGTGGCTGCAGCGCCAGGACGCGGGGCAGAGCGAGACGTTCTGGCGTCAGCAATTGCTGCACCTCACCGAGCCCACGCGGCTGGCTCAGGCGCTGCGTCAGGATCGCAGCCGCGCGGACACTGGCCATGGCGAACATCATCAGACGCTCGACCCGGCGTGCTTCCAGGCGTTGAGCGCGTTTGCCAGGCAACGGCGGGTGACGGTCAATACCTTGCTGCAGGCTGCCTGGCTACTGCTGTTGCACCGCTATACCGGCCAGGAAGGCGTTGCATTTGGTGCCACGGTTGCCGGGCGGCCGACAGACCTGCGCGGTGTCGAGCAGCAGCTGGGCCTGTTCATCAACACCTTGCCGGTGGCTGGCAGGCTGCAGCCTGACCTGCGGGTGGGGGAGTGGGTCGAACGTCTGCAGGCGCAGAACCTGAGCATGCGCGAACATGAGCACACGCCGCTCTATGACATTCAGCGTTGGGCGGGCTCGGCCGGTGAGCAGTTGTTCGACACGCTGCTGGTGTTCGAGAACTACCCGGTTGGTGAAGTCCTGCAGCAGGGTTCCAGCGCAGGCCTGGTGTTTTCGGGCACGCAGAATCGTGAGCGGACCAACTATCCGTTGACGCTGATGATCGAGTCGGGCAATGCGCTGACGATCCATTACCACTACGACCGTAGCCACCTCGGCGACACCGGCGTCGAACAGATCGCCCGGCACTTTGCCAATCTGCTGCACGCGCTGGTGCAACACGCCGATACTCCTGTCGGTGAACTGCAGATGCTCGATGACCAGGAACAACAGCGCATCGTCCACGACTGGAACCGTACCCAGATGCAGTACCCGCAGGCGCACTGCCTGCCCGAGTTGTTCGAAATGCAGGTCGCGCGTACCCCTGAGGCCCCGGCTCTGCGGTTTGCCGAGCAGACCTTGAACTACCGCGAGCTCAACCAGCGTGCCAACCGGCTGGCGAGCAAGCTGCGCACGTTGGGCGTCGGGCCAGATGTGCTGGTCGCGATTGTCGTCGAACGGTCGGTGGAAATGGTCGTGGGCCTGCTGGCGATTCTCAAGGCCGGCGGCGCCTATGTGCCACTGGACCCGGAATACCCCCGCGAGCGCCTGGCGTACATGATGGAGCAGAGTGGGGCGCACTTGTTGCTGACCCTCAGTCATCTGCTGCCGCAACTGCCCACGCACGGCGCGCAGGCCTGGTGCCTGGACAGCGACTGGCATCAGGTCGAAGGCTTCGATGGCGAGAATCTCGGCATCGTGCAGCACCCCGAGCATCTCGCCTATTGCATCTACACCTCCGGTTCCACCGGTCGTCCCAAGGGGGTCGAGGTACGCCACCAGGCACTGGTCAACTTCCTCGCCAGCATGGCTGTCGAGCCTGGGATCGACGCCAGCGACCGGGTCCTGGCGCTGACTTCGCTGTCGTTCGACATCGCCGGCCTGGAGCTTTACCTGCCGCTGTTGGCCGGGGCTTCGGTGGTACTGCTCGGCGAGCGCCAGAACAAAGACCCGTCGGCGCTGCAGGCGGTGATCGAGCGCCACGCCATCACCACCATCCAGGCCACACCGTCGACCTGGCGCATGCTGCTGCAGGCGCTGCCGGCGCAGACCTTGCGTGGCTGTAAGGTCATCAGTGGCGGTGAGGCGCTGCCTGTCGACCTGGCCGAGCAGCTCCTGCCGTTGTGCGGGCGCATCTGGAACCTTTACGGGCCAACCGAAACGACGATCTGGTCGGCGGCGTACTGCCTGGACAACGAACACCCTTTGCCGTTGCTGGGCAATCCGATCGCCAACACCACCTTACAGGTCATGGCGCACGATCTCTCGACAGCCGCGGCCGGCCTGGCCGGGGAACTGATGATCGGTGGCGATGGCCTGGCCCGGGGGTATCAGCGCCGTGCCGCACTGACCGCCGAGCGCTTCGTCCCGGACCCCTACGATCGTAGCGGGCAGGGCGGTGGCAGGCTCTACCGTACGGGTGACCTGGCCAGCTATCGCAACGATGGCCTGCTCGAGTACGTGGGCCGCATCGACCACCAGGTGAAGGTGCGGGGCTATCGCATCGAACTGGGCGAGATCGAGGCAAGGCTGATTGATGATCCTGCGGTGCGCGAGGCGGTGGTCATCGACATCGATGGGCCTGGCGGCAAGCAACTGGCCGGCTACCTGGTCTCGAACGGCGAAGTGGTCGCGACGGAGGAACAGCGCAGCGCCTTGCGTCGGCACCTGCGCGAGCAGCTGCGCGCGTCCTTGCCGGATTACATGGTCCCCGCGTACCTGACCTGGCTCGATGCGCTGCCGCTGACGCCCAACGGCAAGCTGGACCGCAAAGCCTTGCCCCAGCCCGACCTTGGCGTATCGCAGCAAGGCCATGTCGCGCCGCAGAGCGAGGTCGAGCAGCAGGTCGCTGCCGTCTGGGCACAGCTGCTGAATGTCGAGAAGGTCGGTCTCAATGACAACTTCTTCGACCTGGGAGGGCATTCGCTGCTGGCGCTGTCGGTGCTCTCGCGCTTGCAACTTTCCCTGGGATTGACCGTGGAACCGGCCGTGCTGTTCCAGTACCCGGTCCTGGGCGATTTCGCCAGATACATCGAATCCATCGGCGACGCGTCGGCTTTCGACGAAAAACTGCAGCGTCTGGATATGCTTTTTGAAGAGTTCGAGGTGAATGAATGAGTAATGATGCCGCGCTGAATATCGCCAAGCGTTTTGTCACGCTGCCGTTGGCCAAGCGCAAGCTGTATCTGCAGAAGATGCACGCCGAGAACATTTCTCCGGCCAACTTGCCAGTGCCTTGTACCCAGTCGCTGTTCGACCGCGTCCCGGTATCGTTCGCCCAACAGCGTCAATGGTTCCTGTGGCAGATGGACCCGCAGAGCACGGCCTACAACCTGCCTATCGCTCTGAGACTGCAGGGAGACCTGAATATCGATGCCCTGCGTGGGGCCTTCCAGGCCTTGATTGTGCGGCATCAAACCTTGCGCACCACGTTCGCGTTCGACGACGAGCAGCTTGTGCAGGTCATTCACCCGTCGGAGTCGTTCGAACTCGAAGCGCAGCCAGTCGACATCGGGCCTGCTTCTGCAAGCGATCCTCAGCTCAAGGCATGGGTCGAATCCGAGGCACAGACGCCTTTCGATCTGGAGCGGCAGTGGCCGATCAGGGTCAAGTTGCTGCGTCTGCATGAACATGATCATGTGGTGATCGTCACCCTGCACCACATTGCTACCGATGGCTGGTCAATGCAGGTGCTGGTCGACGAGCTCATCGAGCATTACGCCCATGCCAGTACTGGCGATGCTGTGGAACTGGCACCACTACCTATCCAGTATGCCGACTATGCCATCTGGCAGAGGCACTGGATGGAGGCCGGCGAGCAGGAGCGCCAGCTGGCGTACTGGCAGGCGCACCTGGGGGATGAGCATCCAGTGCTGGAGCTGCCCAGCGACCGTCCACGCCCGGCGACTCAGCGCTTTGAAGGCGCTAGCCTGAAGTTCGAGCTCGAAGCAGGGCTTTGCGGCGTGCTCAAGCAGCAGGCGCAGCAGCAGGGCGTGACGCTTTTCACACTGCTGCTGGCCAGCTTCCAGACCTTGCTGCATCGCTACTCGGGTCAGGATGAAGTGCGTGTCGGGGTTCCTGTCGCCAATCGCAATCGGGTTGAAACCGAGCGTCTGATCGGCTTCTTCGTCAACACTCAGGTACTCAAGGCCGAGTTCAATGACTCCCTGACGTTCACGGGCCTGCTTGGCCAGATGCACAAGACCACGTTGGCGGCCCAGGCTCATCAGGACCTTCCCTTCGAACAACTGGTCGAAGCACTGCACCCGGAACGAAGCCTGAGTCACAGCCCATTGTTCCAGGTCATGTACAACCACCAGACGCAGTCCAGGGGTGATGCTCGGCGTCTCCAGGGGCTGCATGTAGAAGGCATCGCCTGGGAGCGACAGACCGCGCAATTCGACCTGACGCTGAATACTGTCGAGCATGAGCATGGGATTGCGGTAGAGCTCAACTACGCTACCGCGCTGTTCGAAGGTTCGTCGATCGCCCGCATGGCTTCGCATTGGACCCACTTGTTGGAGGCGATCGCCGAGCGGCCTTGGCAACGTGTCGCCGAGTTGCCGATGCTGGGGGCGCAGGAACATCGCGAGATCGTGGAGCAGTGGAACAGCACTCAAGCATCCTACCCTGCCGACCAGGGCATGCATCAGTTGATCGAAGCGCAAGCCCGCGCGACGCCGCAGGCCCCTGCGGTCGTGTTCGGCGAGGATGTCTTGACCTACCGTCAACTGAACCAACGCGCCAACCGGCTCGCCCACGCATTGCGCGACCAAGGGGTAGGCCCGGACGTGCTGGTAGGTATCGCGGTGGAGCGTTCGCTCGAGATGGTGGTCGGGCTGCTCGCCGTTCTCAAGGCCGGGGGCGCGTATGTACCGTTCGATCCGGAGTACCCAGCTGAACGCCTGACTTACATGATGGAAGACAGTGGCATCCGTCTGCTGCTGACTCAAACTGCTCTGCTCCACCAATTGCCGATCGGGCCTGGCGTGGCCTGCATCGTGCTCGATGGCGCAGATGACTGGCTGGCTGCTTACAGCGATGCAGACCCTGTCAACCTCAACTTGCCGGCCGACCTGGCCTACGTGATCTATACCTCCGGCTCCACCGGCAAGCCAAAGGGCGCGGGTAACTCCCATCAGGCACTGGTCAACCGGCTCTGGTGGATGCAGAAGGCCTACGGTCTGGATTACGGCGACACCGTGCTGCAGAAGACCCCCTTCAGTTTCGACGTATCAGTGTGGGAATTCTTCTGGCCACTGTTCACCGGAGCGCGGCTGGCGGTGGCTCGACCTGGCGATCATCGGGATCCCGAACGTCTGGTCGAGGCGATCAGGCAGCACAAGGTCACGACCTTGCATTTCGTTCCGTCGATGCTCCAGGCCTTCATGACCAGCGAGCATGTGGAGCTGTGCGAAACCCTGAAGCGGGTGGTGTGCAGCGGCGAGGCATTGCCTGCTGATCTTTCGGAGCAGGTCCTGGCCAGGCTCCCGCAAGCGGGGCTCTTCAACCTTTATGGCCCGACGGAAGCGGCGATCGACGTTACCCACTGGACCTGTCAGACCCAAGCCAATGGCAGCGTGCCGATCGGCACACCGATCGACAACCTTAAGACCCATATCCTCAGCAGCGCCTTGCTGCCGGTACCTCAAGGTACGGCAGGCGAGCTCTACCTGGGGGGAGTGGGGCTGGCGCGAGGGTATCATCGTCGACCGGGGCTTACGGCCGAGCGGTTCGTGCCCGACCCATATGATCGGAGCGAGCAGGGCGGTGCACGGCTGTATCGCACCGGGGACCTGGCGCGGTACCGTTCGGGTGGAGTGATCGAATACGCAGGCCGCCTCGACCATCAGGTGAAGATACGCGGTCTGCGCATCGAGCTTGGCGAGATCGAGTCCAGGCTCCTGGAGCACGAGAGCGTGCGCGAGGCCGTGGTGATCGACATCGATGGGCCAGGTGGCAAGCAGCTGGCCGCCTACCTGGTTGTCGATGTGCATGCTCGAGAACTGGAAGAACATCTGCGTCGGCACCTCAAGGCCACACTGCCGGACTACATGGTTCCCAGCCATCTGCTGCTTGTTGATGCCCTCCCGCTGACCCCGAACGGTAAGCTGGATCGCAAGGCACTGCCACGGCCTGATGCGCGTCAGCGGCAGAAAAACCATGTGGCGCCGCGTAACGATATCGAGCAGCGAATCGCCGCGATCTGGGCCGACGTGCTCAAACTTGAGCGGGTAGGGGCTACCGACAACTTCTTCGAACTGGGCGGCGATTCGATCATCTCGATCCAGGTGGTCAGCAGAGCCCGGCGCGAGGGCATGACGTTCACCCCCAAGCAGCTGTTCCAGCTCCAGACCGTCGAAGGGCTGGCGGCAGTGGTCGGCAACGGTCAGACCCAGGCCATGCAGATCGATCAGGGCGCTGTGCAGGGAGAGATGCAGCTCCTGCCGATCCACCAGGCATTCTTCGATGATGCCATCGCCGACCGTCACCACTGGAACCAGGCCCTTCTGCTCAAGCCCGGGCAGACCATGGATCTCGACGTGCTCGACCGTGCATTGCAAGCACTTTTGGTCCATCACGATGCGTTGCGTTTGAGCTTTTTGCAGCAGGACAGCGGCGGTTGGTCCGCCTGGTATCGCGAGATTGGCGAACCAGCCCAGGCGGCCAGTCTGTGGCAAGCACAACTTCAGCACCCGTCCGAACTGCCTGGCTTGTGCGAAGAGGCGCAGCGCAGCCTCGATCTGGGGCAAGGGCCACTGCTGCGGGCCGTCCTGGCCGACCTGCCCGACGGTACCCAGCGGTTGTTGCTGGTGATCCACCATCTGGTCGTGGATGGTGTTTCATGGCGAATTCTGCTCGAAGATCTGCAGACTGCCTACCGTCAGACGGAGCGCGGTCAAACCATTGTTCTGCCGGCCAAGACCAGTTCCGTCAAGGCATGGGCCGAGGCGCTGCAGACGTATGCCAACACCGAGGTATTGCGTAATGAACTGCCGTATTGGCAGGCGCTGTCGGCGGGTGTCGATACCACGCTCCCTTGCGACAATGCTGACGGCTCGCTGCAGGCCAGGCATGCAGCCGTCGCCCGGACACGGCTCGATCAGCGCTACACCCGCCAGCTCCTGCAGCACGCCCCCGGGGCTTATCGCACCCAGGTCAACGACTTGTTACTGACGGCGTTGGCCAGGGTGATCGCCCGCTGGACGAAGCAGGATGATGTGCTCGTGCAACTGGAAGGGCACGGTCGTGAAGAGCTGTGCGATACTGTCGACCTCAGCCGTACCGTGGGTTGGTTCACTAGCATGTTCCCGGTCAACCTCACCACCGCCGAATCGATGGAGACCTCAATCAAGACCATCAAGGAGCAACTGCGTGCGGTCCCCAACAAGGGGCT
This sequence comes from Pseudomonas sp. FYR_5, assembly GCF_043106315.1. Taxonomy (NCBI): domain Bacteria; kingdom Pseudomonadati; phylum Pseudomonadota; class Gammaproteobacteria; order Pseudomonadales; family Pseudomonadaceae; genus Pseudomonas; species Pseudomonas sp. FYR_5. The sequence goes on from NZ_JBICMK010000072.1 coordinate 9,145, forward strand.
TGGGTTTGGTGCGCTGCGCTATCTGGGCGATCGGGAGACCCGCCAGGCCTTGGCGGAGCTGGCACCGCCCAGGATCACCTTCAACTACCTTGGACAGTTCGATGCCAGCTTCGACGAGCCTGCCGACGAACTCCGCGCCGCAGCCTTCCTGGTGCCAGCTGCCGAGCACAGTGGCGCAAGCCGTGCCGAGACAGCGCCACTGGGCAACTGGTTATCGATCGATGGGCAGATATTCAAAGGCGAGCTGAGCCTGAACTGGACCTTCAGCCAAGCCATGTTCGAGATCACGACGGTTGAACGACTGGCAGCCGAATACGCTCGGGAATTGCAGAGCCTGATCGACCACTGCGTGTCCGAAGGTGCATTTGGCAGGACGCCTTCGGATTTCCCGCTGTGCAACTTGAGCCAGTCGCAACTTGACGCGCTGCCTGTCGCCGTCTCCGGAATCGAAGACATCTACCCCCTGTCGCCGATGCAGCAGGGGATGCTGTTCCACAGCGCCTATGAGCAGACCGGAGATTACATCAACCAGATGCGCGTCGACGTCCAGGGCCTGGACGTGGCGCGGTTCGATCAGGCCTGGCAAGCGATGGCGGCGCAGCATGATGTCCTGCGGGCCAGTTTCATCACGCTGTACGAGCAGCCATTTCAGATCATTCGCCAGCAGGTGCAGATACCCTGCATCGAGCTGGACTGGTCGGCGCACGAAGACCTGCAGCAGGAGCTTTCCGTCTGGGCCGAAAATGATCGGCGCAGGGGGTTCGACCTGCTGAGTGATCCACTGCTCAGGATCACCGCGATCCGTACTGGCCCCGACAGCCATCACCTGATCTATACCAGCCACCATATCCTCATGGATGGCTGGAGCAACTCGCAGTTGTTTGGCGAGGTCCTGCAGCACTACGCGGGGCAGCCGGCCGAGCGTAAGCCAGGACGTTACCGTGACTACATCCAGTGGCTGCAGGCCCAGAGCAGGGATCGCAGCGAGGTCTTCTGGCGGGAGCAATTGCAGGATCTGCAGGAGCCGACACATCTGGCGCTAGTATTCCGACAAGGCAAGTCGAACCAGGACAGCGGTTATGCCGATCATTATCAGGTGCTGGACTGGCAGCCCTCCCTGAGTGAGTTCGCCCGTGAGCGACGGGTCACCGTCAATACGCTGGTGCAAGCAGCCTGGTTGTTGCTTCTGCAACGCCATACTGGCCAGGAATGCGTCGCCGTGGGCGCCACGGTCGCTGGCCGGCCGGCGGAAGTGGCTGGCGCTGAACATCAGCTGGGCCTGTTCATCAATACCTTGCCGGTGATCAACCGGCTACAGCCGACGATGACCGTGGCGCAATGGGTCACCGAGTTGCAGGGCCGGAACCTGGCATTGCGTGAGCACGAACACACAGCGCTGTATGACGTCCAGCGTCTGGCGGGCGTGGCTGCGGATGGGCTGTTCGATACCTTGCTGGTGTTCGAGAACTACCCTGTTTCCGAGGCGTTGCGCGAAGGTGCTCCCGCAGGCTTGACGTTCACTGATACGCACATTCACGAGCAGACCAACTACCCGTTGACCTTGGCCATAGGCTTGGGTGCGCAACTGTCCGTTCACTACAGCTATGACCGTTCCAGCTTCAGCGACCGTGACATCGAGCAGATCGCCGGGCACTTTGCCAATTTGCTGCATGCCATCATCCAGAAACCGCAACGCCTCATCGCCGAGCTGCCGATGTTGGGTGTGGATGAATACCGTCGCATCGTGGAGGAGTGGAACCACACGACGGTCAGCTATCCGGGTTCGCACTGCGTGCATCAGCTATTCGAGACACAGGCTCTGCAAAGGCCCGATGCCATTGCACTGGTTTTTGCGGGGCAGCAGCTCACTTACCGACAGCTCAATGCCCGCGCCAATGCCCTGGCGCACAGCTTGCGGGATCGCGGGGTGGGCCCGGACGTATTGGTCGGCATTGCCCTGGAACGTTCGGTGGACATGGTTGTGGGGTTGCTGGCGATCCTGAAAGCAGGAGGGGCCTATGTGCCCCTCGACCCTGAGTATCCACAGGACCGTCTGGCGTACATGATCGAAGACAGCCGTATCCAACTGCTGTTGACCCATCGAGATGTTCAGTTGCCGGCTTGTCCGCATATCCAGGCCATTATGCTAGACGGGCCGGACGACGATCTGCCGCGCGAAGCTGACAACCTGACGTTTGCGGGGCACCCCGGGAACCTGGCCTATGTGATCTATACCTCGGGCTCGACGGGTAAGCCAAAAGGTGCGGCCAATACCCATGAAGCGCTTCTGAACAGGCTCTTCTGGATGCAGGAAGCCTACGCATTGGGCGCCGATGACAAGGTGCTGCAGAAAACCCCTTTCAGCTTCGATGTTTCGGTGTGGGAGTTCTTCTGGCCTTTGATGACGGGAGCCCGGCTGGTGCTTGCCCAGCCGGGCGAGCATCGCGATCCGGCGATGCTGATGCGTCTGATCGAGTCCGAAGCGATCACCACCTTGCACTTCGTGCCATCAATGCTGCACGCCTTCATCAGCGGCGACAGCCCGCAGGCGGCTTGCACGTCGCTACGGCGGGTGATGTGTTCTGGCGAGGCGCTGCCTCTGGAGTTGCAGCGCAGCGCGATGGCATTGTTGCCGGGTGCCCAGTTCTACAACCTGTACGGGCCTACCGAAGCGGCCATCGATGTCACCCATTGGCATTGTGTGGACGAACAGAGCCACAGCGTTCCGATCGGCAAGCCTATTGCCAACCTGCGTACCTACATTCTTGACGATGAGCTCAATCCGGTGCCGCCGCCCGTCACGGGCGAGCTGTATCTGGGCGGTATTGGCCTGGCGCGCGGCTACCATGAACGAGCGATGCTGACGGCCGAGCGTTTCTGTGTCAGCCCTTTCGGTGACGGGGAGCGTCTGTACCGTACGGGCGACCTGGCACGACAGCGTGAAGACGGGGTGATCGAGTACGCTGGGCGGATCGACCACCAGGTGAAGATCCGCGGCCTGCGTATCGAGCTTGGCGAAATCGAGGCGAGCCTGCTGGAGCACCCGGCCGTGCAGGAGGCTGCAGTTCTGGCAATTGATCTCGCGACCGGCAAGCAGCTCGTGGCCTTTGTCGTTATCGACCAGGAAGACCACCTGAGCGATGTGAAGGCTGTGCTGACCCGACGACTGCCGGATTACATGGTGCCTTACCATTATGTCCTGCTCGACAGCATGCCGCTGTCTCCCAACGGCAAGCTGGACCGCAAGCGTCTGCCGATGCCCGAGCTCAAAGCTACCGTGCAGCAATACACCGCCCCAGGTAACGAAGTCGAAGGCGCCCTGGCGCAGATCTGGCAAGAAGTCCTGCAGCGGGAAAAGGTAGGTATCCACGACAATTTCTTCGAACTCGGTGGCGACTCGATCGTGTCGATCCGGATCGCCAGCAAGGCGCGACTCGCTGGTTACGAGGTCTCTCCGAAACGGGTATTCGAGCACCAGACCATCGCTCAACTGGCCGCGACGCTGGAGCACCAGGCGCCAGCTTCCGAAGCGCCGGTCATTGCACGTGTCGTCGTCAGTGAAGCACAACGAGCGCTGTTGCCGCTGCCCGCCGACGTCATCGAAGATGTCTACCCGCTCTCGCCGATGCAACAAGGCATGCTGTTCCATTCCATCGAGGAGAAGGGGGAAGGGCTGTACATCCATCAGGTCAGCTTGCCGGTGACCGGCCTGAAGACGGAGCGCTTCATTCGGGCATGGGCTGCGGTGACAGCCCGTCACGAAGTACTGCGCACCAGTTTCCACTGGGCCGGGCTGTCTGAGCCGCTGCAGGTTGTCCATGCACATGCACAGATGCCCGTGCGGGAAGTCGATCTGCAGGGCAGCGAGGCGCCTGAGGCCATTTTGCAGGCGCTTGCCCATGAAGAGTGGCTGAACGGTTTCGACCTGACGCAGGCGCCTCTGCATCGGCTGTTGCTGGTGAAGCTGGACTCGAACACCTATCACATGATCTGGACCAGCCACCACATCCTGATGGATGGCTGGAGCACTTCCCGGCTGTTTGCCGAGGTCATGCAGCACTACGCCGACAAACCGGTGTCCGGTACTGTCGGCCGCTATGGTGATTTTATCGCGTGGCTGAAGTCTCAGGACAAGGGGCGGCAGGAGGCGTTCTGGCGTGAAAGTCTGACCGGTGTCGAGCCCACCTTGCTGGCCCAGACGATTCACCCGCGGCACAGCTCTACCGAAACCGGGCACAACGCACTTTATTCGCGCTGGGACAACGCGTGGACGACGCGTCTGCAGGATTACTGCCGAAGCCTGAGGATCACGCCCAACACCGTGATCCAGGGCGCCTGGTTGCTGTTGCTGCAACGTTACACGGGCAAATCTGCAGTTACCTTCGGGGCGACCGTCGCCGGTCGGCCGGAGTCGCTGCCGGACGCCGACAGCACCTTGGGTCTGTTCATTAATACGTTGCCGGTATCGCAGGAACTTGATCCGACCGCGTGCCTGGAAGACTGGCTCCGTGACCTGCAGGCATACAACCTGGAGCTGCGCAACTGGTCGCATACCCCACTAAACGATGTCCAGAGGTGGTCAGGTACCCCAGGACAGACGCTGTTCGACAGCATCATCGTGTTCGAGAATTACCCGATCGACGAGAGCATGCGTGAGTCATCCGATACCGAAGTAGGCTTTGGCGAATCCAGTGGCGTGGGTGTCACAAACGTCCCCATGGACTTGGCTGTACACCTCAACGACACGTTGTCGATCGAATACTTGTACCTGCGCAACAGTTTCAGTGAGGCGTCGGTACACGGCATCCGCCAGACCATGGAAGCCACGCTCGACGCCATGCTGGGCCAGCCTCGGGCTCGAATCGGCAATCTCCAGTGCCTGCCGCCTGCACAACTGGAGCAGGCAGCGCGATGGGGCGCTGAACCTGCGACGGTTTACGGTGGGCAGACATTGGCTCAGTCGATCGCAGCGCAAGCGCTGCGCCAACCTGATGCCATCGCGCTGGTGTGTGCCGAGCGCAGCCTCTCTTATGCGGAGCTGGAGCAGCAGGCCGAGCGCCTTTGCACCGTGCTGCGGCTCAAGGGGGCAGCGCCCGAAGTGATCGTCGGCGTCGCCCTGGAACGGTCGCTGGAGTTGGTCGTGACATTGCTGGCGATCATGAAGACGGGTGCCGCCTACGTACCTCTGGATCTTGAGTATCCTGCCGATCGTCTGGCCTGGATGATCGAAGATTCTGGCATGGAGCTGCTGGTGACACGCCGCTCGCTGCTCCAGTGCCTTCCGTCACTGGAACGCGTGCAAGTGGTCGAGCCTGACGACGATTATCCTGTCCAGCAGCCCGCGCTGCCTCCGGCGACCATCGAAGATAGCAACCTGGCCTACCTGATCTACACATCAGGTTCGACCGGCAAGCCCAAGGGCGTGGCCGTTGCTCAGGGACCACTGAGTCGGCATTGCCAGGCTATCGTGGAACGATATGAAATGGGGCCGTCGACGCGAGAGCTGCATTTCATGTCGTTCGCTTTCGATGGTGCTCAGGAGCGCTGGCTGAGTACCTTGCTCAGCGGTGGCACGCTGGTGATTCGCGACGGTGACTTGTGGACCGTGGAGCAGACCCTGGAGGCCTTGTGGCGCCAGCGCATCACCATCGCCTGCTTCCCTCCGGCCTACCTGAAACAGTTGGCAGAGGCGGTGCAGGCCAGTGGCGATCAGCCGCCACCGGTGCTGATCTACTGCTTCGGTGGTGATGCGGTACCCGAACAGACATTCGAGCAGGTCAGGATTGCGCTCAAGCCTTCCTGGCTGACCAATGGCTATGGCCCGACCGAAACGGTTGTGACGCCGCTTCTGTGGAAGGTGCCAGCTGACGGTCATTGTGCGGCTGCCTATGCGCCTATTGGACATGCTGTAGGTCTGCGCTCCCTTCGCGTACTCGATGACGAGCTCAATTCTCTGCCTCCAGGATTCGCGGGCGAATTGATGATTGGCGGTGACGGGGTGGCTCGCGGCTATCACGGCCGTGCAGCCCTGACGGCGGAGCGCTTCGTGCCCGACCCTCTGGGTAAGGACGGAGCGCGTATCTACCGCAGTGGTGACCTGGTACGTCGACGGGATGATGGCGTGGTCGACTACGTGGGCCGTATCGACAATCAGGTCAAAATCAGGGGGTTCCGGATCGAGCTCGGTGAAGTCGAAGCGGTGCTGCGCACCCGGGACGGTGTGCGGGACGCCGTAGTGGTGGTGCACGAAACGCCGGTGGGCAAGCAACTGATCGGGTATGTGGTAGGCGAAGACACGCGCATGGCGAAGGCATTGAAAGCTGCATTGGCCGCTGAATTGCCGGAGTACATGGTGCCGTCGCAGATCATCGTGTTGTCCGCGTTCCCGGTTACGCCAAACGGCAAACTCGATCGCAAGCGCCTCCCGGCGCCGATCTTCGAATCGACAGGGTATGTCGCGCCTCGTAACGAACAGGAGCGGTTGCTGGCACAGATCTGGGAAGAGGTGTTGCAGGTCGATTCCGTCGGCATAACGGACAACTTTTTCGAAATGGGCGGCGACTCCATCCTCAGTCTGCAGGTTGTGTCTCGAGTGAGAAACCACCCGACCTTGGACATGGATCTTAAACTGCGTGATGTGCTTCGTTATCAGACCATCGAGGCGATTATCGGCAAGCAGGATCTGGCCGATCGCGTGCCCGAGCAGGTCGCCGAGACCGGAGCGGTCGACGGCCTGTTCAATCTGCTGCCCATCCAGGAATGGATGTTCGCCGAGGATCTTCCGGACCCGTCGCACTTCAACCAGGCCCTGATGCTCAAGCCGCGCATCGCTCTAGACTTGGAGGCGCTCGAGCAAGCGCTTGCATGCATCGAAGAGCACCATGACGCCTTGCGGCTGCGCTTCGTCCAGGAGAACGGTCGTTGGATGCAACGCTACCTGACGCCCGGTGAGGTCAGGCAACCGCTGCTGCAACGTGAACAGGCTGGTGATGAGCAGGCGCTGATGACGCTGGCCAATCAGGCGCAACGCAGTCTGGGGCTTGTCGATGGACCTGTCTGGCGAGCACTGCACGTTCAGCTTGCCGACGGGCAGGCGCGACTGTTGTTGGTTATTCATCACCTGGTCATGGACGGTGTTTCATGGCGGGTATTGCTCGAAGACCTGCAGCAGGCCTACCAAGCCTGTACCCAAGGTGACAGGCCAGTATTGCCTGCTCGCACCACGAGCTACAGGGCTTGGGCAGAGCGGCTGCGAACAGAGGCGGAAACGATTGCCGCGCAACAGGGTGAGTGGTGGCTCGCTCAACTCGAGCCGCTGTCGAACGAGTTTCCTTGCGACAACCCGCGGGGGCGCAACGAGGTGAGCGAGCAGGCGGCCGCCCATCTGTACCTGACACGGGAAAAGACCGCGCAGTTGCTCAAACAGGCGCCTGCAGCCTATCGCACCCAGGTGAACGACATTCTGCTGGCGGCTCTGGCACGTGTGTTGTGCCGTTGGAGCCGCGAAGATGCCGCATTGATTCAACTCGAAGGGCATGGTCGCGAAGACCTTTACGAAGGCGTGGATCTGTCCCGGACCGTGGGCTGGTTCACCAGCATGTTCCCGGTACGTCTTGCGCCTGGGGATGCGGCGGCGGTCGGTGAGTCGATCCAGGCGACGCAACGACAACTGGCGGCGGTACCTGACAAAGGTGTCGGCTATGGCGTGTTGCGTTATCTGGGCGAGCCAAGGATGCGTGAGCGCCTTGCCGCTGCCGCTCAACCACGTGTGACGTTCAACTATTTCGGTCAGTTCGACCAAAGCTTCGACAAACACGCCTTGCTTGAGCCCGCGCCGGAAGGTTCGGGCGACTGCTACAGCCCGAGGGCGCGCCTGGCCAACTGGTTGGAAATCGTCGGTCAAGTCTACGATGGCTCACTTTCATTGCGGTGCGTGTACAGCAAGCGCCGCTATCGGGCGCAGACCATCGACGCCTTGATGGACAGCTACCGCGAAGAACTTGAACTGCTGATCGACCACTGTCTCTCCGTGACTGGCGCTGCTTGAATGCAAGCGCCAGGCGGTTTTTTTCAAGGAATATCAAGTTGAACAACGATCTGGAAGCGTTTCTCGATCTGGTTGCCATGAACCCACAGGACCAGGCCTTGCATCAGCTTGGCCCGGTTCAGGCTCGCACGAGTTTCGAACTGGCCACGCAGCGTCTGCGCTGGCAGGCGCCGGAGGACCTGGAGATCGGTACGCTGACCTGTACCGCGCGCGATGGTGTGGCCTTGCCGCTGCGTGTGTACAAACCTGCGCAGGCCGATGGCCGGCCGCTGCCGGCGCTGGTATATTTTCACGGCGGCGGCTTTGTCGTCGGCAGTCTGGATTCCCATGATGGCGTATGTCGTGAGCTGTGCGCACGATCGGGCTGCGCGGTGGTTTCGGTGGGCTATCGTCTGGCCCCCGAACATCGTTTCCCAACGGCTTTCGAGGACGGTTGGGATGTGCTCAAGGCGTTGCCCTCGTTGGCCCAGGCACAGGGCCTGGACCTGCGACGCGTCGTCCTTGCGGGCGACAGCGTAGGCGCCACTCTGGCCACCGCCCTGGCCCTGTATTGCGCCATGCAAGGCCAGGCTGCTGCGGTCCGGCCAATCGGGCAAGTGCTGTGTTACCCAGTCACGGACGCGGGAGGCGAATACGCCTCTCGTACCCTGTTCGGGGAGGGGTATCTGCTGGAGGACGAAACGCTCGAGTGGTTCTACGACCTCTATGCACGCGAACCGCTGGATCGTCACGACTGGCGCTTTTCGCCGTTGCGCGCCGAGAGCCTGAGCGGTGTCGCTCCTGCCGTTGTCTTGCTGGCCGGCCTGGACCCATTGCTGGATGAAGGGCAAGCGTACGCCGAGCGCTTGCAAGCATCCGGGGTGAAAGTGGAAATCATCCTGGCACCGGACATGCCCCATGACCTGCTGCGCATGATGTCAGTGACTGAAGAAGTTTCGACAGTTTACGATCGATTGGTCGGCAGCCTCCTTGCCCTGATCGCTTAACCTGCCTGGTATAGCTGCTCATGTAAAACGCCCCAGGTGTTGGACTTTCATCCAGCACCTGGGGCGCAGTTCACATCGAGGCGAATCAGTTTTCGTAGCGCAGGGTAATAGCAAAGTTGCGCGGGGCGCCGTAGTAGTTGCCGGTGTCTTCGCTGAAGATGGCAGTGTAGTACTTCTCGTCAAACACGTTGTTGAGGTTCAACTGAACACTGACATTGTGGTTGACGCGAAAATTGGCGTTGAGATCGACCAGGTTGTAAGCGCTTTGGGTGATGTTGTTCAGGTACAGCTTGCTTTGGTGATAAATGCTGGTACCCACTCGCCACTGGTCCAGTTCACCCGGCAGCTGATAGGTGGTAGCCGCCTTGAACAGTCGCTGAGGTGAGTTTTCCGTACCGTAGGTATCGCCCTTGTTGGCACCGGCAACGTACTTGGGATGGCTGTAGGTGTAACCCATCGAGGCATTCCACCCTGGCATCAGCTCGCCAGACACTTCAGCATCAAAACCTTGGTTGCGCACCTTGGCACCTTCGGTATAGCAGCGTGCATCGCGGTTCGGTCCGCAGACACGGCCGGCCTCGGGCACGACCTGGGGCAGCCCTGTCAGATCGACCTGGAAAAGCGCCAGAGAAGTGTTGAGCCTGCCGTCGAACAGCTCGTTCTTCAGGCCGATCTCGTAGTTGCTACCCGTCGTGGGGGCGAGCAGCTTGTTGTCGACACTGTAGTTGCTTTGCAGTTTGTAGATTTCAGTGTAACTGGCGTAAACCGATGTCTGATCGGTGATGTCATAAACGATGCCGCCGTATGGAATGACCTTGCGGTCTTCCTTGAAACGGTCGGTTTCCCATGGCCCCTGGGTATCGTAATCGACCCAGCTCAAGCGGCTGCCGAGGATCACATGGAGGTCGTCGGTTGGATTGAGACGGGTAGCCGCGTAGATCCCTTTGTCCTTGCGCACATGGTGGCTCGGTGTGAGGTTCCCGACTATTTCCGGTTTGGGGAATTGCGAAGAATCGAAGTCGAGGACATCCACTTCAGGGAAGATAGCTGGCGAGCCGGTCACATACTGCAGGCGATCGCGGCGCACACTTGTGCCGATAACGACTTCATGCTTTTGGCCCATCAAGTGGAACGCACCGTTCAGTGCAGCGTCCAGGTTGATCTGCTCGTCATCGTACCGGGCGCTATTAGGGTAGTACTTCATCGTCGAGTCGGTCTCGCCGGTGTGGTAGCCGACCTGCGCGAGAAAATCTGCATTGGACCAAATGAGATTGGTCGCGACTGTCAGGTTCCAGTCTTCGTTGAACGAGTGCTTGATATCGGCGAAGACGTTGCGGTTCAGCTTGTCCAGATAGGCCCATTTACCGGCCAGCGAGGTCGAGCGGGAGAAATCGTAGAAACTGCCGTCCTGATGTGTTGGCAGCCCACCCCAGTCGTAGCCGTTGTTGTTATCCTGCTGCAACGAGCCGCCAACTGTCAGGGTGGTCGAATCACTCAGGTCCGCTTCGCCGATGGCGTAGAACAGCTGGTTTTCCTTGCCAGCGTAGTCCTGGTAGCTATTGCGGTTGTTATACATCAGTACCGTTCGACCGCGCAGGGTTCCTTCGGCGTTCAACGGGCCGCCGACATCCAGCTGGGTTCGGTAGTTATCCCATGAACCCGCACCGACCTCGGCCTTGAGCTGATATTCCCGGGTAGGCCGTTTGCGCACCATGTTGATGGCCGCCGACGGGTTGCCCGCACCTTGCAGCAGGCCATTGGCGCCACGCACGATCTCGACCCGATCATACATGGCCATGTTGTTCACGGACATGACGTCCATCGAGAAGCTCTCGGTGACGCTGGTCGGCAGGCCGTCGACCTGCAGGTCGTCTACCTGAAAACCGCGCGAGTAATACAGTGGACGCTCGGTGCCGAAACCCTTGACGGTATTGATCCCGGTCGCGGCCATGGCCACGTCTTCCAGGGACTGCATGTTCTGGTCGTCCATCTGTTGGCGGGTGACGACGCTGACCGACTGGGGTGTCTCGCGTGGCGACAGCCCCAGCCGGGTGGCTGTGCTGGTCACGCCCGTGGTGTACGAACCTGTGTTCTCGGTCGTTGCACCCAAGGCAGCGGACTGGATGCTCGTGGCATCGAGCAACATTGCGCTGCCACCTTCGTAGGCCGCCTGCAAGGTCAAGGTGTTGTCGCGCAACTGATAGCGCAGGCCACTCTCCCTGAGCAGGATACGGACCGATTCATCCAGACTGTAACGACCGCTCAATGCACCCGAGCGCAGGTTCTGTATGGCATCAGGTTCATACAACACCTGCACGTCGGTCTGCTCTGCAAATGCCTTCAGCGCCGAGCTCAAGGGCTGTGCCGGGATATTCAAGGTCAGTTGCTGATCTTGCGCCTGGACGGCCAAGGGCAGGGCCAGGGTCAGGGCCAGTGCTGGCAGTTGGGCGTTGAATGCGCGTCGAAGGCCAAGCGCCCGGGTCAAGTGATTCAATCGAAGGTGGGTGGGCATTTCGGTGCTCGTTGTAGATGTTGAGTGGATAGGCTGGGCAGATCTTTTTTTAGGGTGACTAGGGGTATGACGCACGGCTGATGACAAACCGGAATGCAAATGTTTCGCTTTCACTGCATCAGGCGACGCACGCCTCGACGACCACCTTGCCGGCCGCCATGCGCACCAGCTGGTCGGCGACATCGAAATAGCGGTCATCGTGGCTGATGACGATGATTGTCTTGCCCAGGCGCTTCAGTTCGGGCAGCAGCTCGGTGTAGAAGATGCGCCGGAAGGTCGGGTCCTGGTCTGCAGCCCACTCATCGAACACCAGCACCGGGCGCTCTTCGAGCCAGGCATTGATCAGCGCCAGCCGCTTGCGTTGCCCGGTCGAGAGGTCGGTGGTGGTGAAGCTGCCGTCGCGGATGCTGACCTTGTGTGCGATTTCCAGCCTCTTGAGATAGACCTCAGCGCTCTCTGGCACCTGCTTGGCGCCCAGGAAGGGGTCGTCGAACAGGTAGTAATCGGAAAAGATGGTGGTGAAGAGCTGGCGATAATCGTCGCGATCCCGCGCGGTGATGGGCTGGTCGTTGATGCGAATCTCGCCTTGTTGCGGCGGGTACAGCCCTAGCAGCAGCTTGATCAGGGTGGTCTTGCCACAGCCGTTCTCGCCGACGATGAAGACGATATCGCCCTGGCGGATCTGCAGGTTTACCGGCCCCAGGGTAAACGGTGCGTTGCCGTCGACCGGGGGGAAGGCAAAGCGCACGTCACGCAGCTCAAGGCTGTGCAAGGCGGGCAGCTGGCTGGCCTTGTCTTCGAGCAGCAGGTGCGGCTCCGGGGAGGAAAACTGCTCGGACAACTCGGCAATCCGGCGGAAGGCGATCTGGGCCCGGCTAACGATGGGTAGCGTTCCTACGAGGTATTCGAGCGGGCCTTTCATGTACAGCAGCACCAGCACGAATCCGCTCATTACTTCTTTGTCGGCGTTAGGCCACAGGGATTGCAGGGCAAGCGCCAGGCCTATGACTACGAAGAACAGCATGGAGCCGAAGGTCTTGGCAATGACGAAGGTATTGATGGAGCGGATCTGAATATCGCGTATCTGGTCGGCCGTCCCTTGGATGTTGCGGCTGAACATGCGCTGACGGCGTGCACGGTGGATGCGCAGCTCCTTGGCGCCTCCGGCGATCGCATTGTAGTGCCGTTGCAGTTCATCTTCGGCATCCCGCGCCGCGACGAACCCTCGAATGCCCCTGGACCGGGCGATGTACTGGACAATGGTCCCGAGCGCGATGGCCGCCAGCATCAGCAGGAACATGGGCAAGGACAGCATGGCCAGGTAGCCCAGGCAGCCGAGGGTGACGGTCAGGGCGATTGCCAAGGGCGCGAAGGCGAAGGCGAAATCGCTGATGGTGTCCACGTCGTGCGTCAACACCGGGATCAGCCGATGGCTGCGATAGCGCTCGATCTGTTCGATGGGGGCCGACAGGACTTTCTCGCCCAGCGCCTTGCGCAAGGCGGCAATGATGTTCTGGCCCACTCGGTTGCTACCGATGTCGGAAAACACCGAGCTGGTGAGGGCGACCAGGCAAAGCCCGGCGAAGCCCCAGACCACGCCTTGGGTCAAGCCGGTGTCGTCGTGCAGGGCCCGGTTGATGGTGGCCAGCAGGACGGTGATGCTGAGGCCGCCGACCATGCCCAGGATGACGGAAAGCGCGACGGTGTATTTAAACGGCTTGAGCAGGGCGAAGAGGTCCTGCATGGCGCCGCGGGTGGACTGGGACATGATGTACTCCTGAGTAGATCAGCCGACGCTGGCGGGGGGAGCAGCGCCTTGCGTGCGCTGCTGTTGGGTAGGTGTTAAACGAAGCCGCGGAGGGTGGATTTAGGCGGCTGCCTTCAGCCGTGCATGACGTCAAGAAACGCCTTCAGGAAGGCCTGCATCTGCGCCGGCGTGCCGACACTGACACGCATCCATTGCGGCCACGTCTCGAATACCCGCCCGACCCGGATGTTGCGTTGCGCGAGTGCCTCGATCACAGGTTTGGCGGGGCGGCCGAGGGCCACCATGAAGCAGTTGGCTTGGGCGTCGGTGCAGCGGTAGCCGGCCTTTTGCAAGGCGTCGATCGTGTTCCACAGAATGCCTCGATTGATCTGTTTTCGTTCACTGACCAGGTCTTCTTGTTGCAGGCTGGCGATGCCGCCCATAGCAGCGGCAAGTGGTACGAAGTTGTAGCCGTTCAGGCGTTGCAGGTCGGCGAGCAATGCTGGTTTGCCGACCACCAGCCCCAGGCGGGCACCGGCCATGCCATAGAGCTTGGAGAACGTTCTCAGGACCATGACGTTGTCATGGCTGACCGCCAGGTCCAGGCAGGAGGGCGCGTCGGTAAAGTGGATATAGGCCTCATCGATGATCGCCAGGCTGCCTGCCGGCTTGTGGGTGACCAGGTGCTCGATGTCGGCGCGTGGCGTCAGCGTGCCCGTGGGATTGTTCGGGTTGCACAGGTACAGCACCCCGGGTTGCCGGGTGGCGGCAAGCATGCCGCGTACGTCATGGGCGTGACGGGCATCGAGCGGCACCTCATGCACGGTTGCGCCGACAGCCCTGGCGCCATTGGCCACCGAGTCATAGGTCGGCGCGGCGGTGACCACGGTGCGGTTGTCGGCGTGGCGAGCCAAGGCGTATTGCAACGGCGAGCGGGAGCCGCAGAAGACGGCTACATGGTCTTCGGGTACCTGGTTTTGCCGGGCGAACAGCTCAGCCAGGCGGTATTCGTGTTCCGGAAAATAGTGCCCGCTCTGGCGAGCGCCCTGGTGCATTGCTTCGAGTGCCGAAGGGCAGGGGCCATACGGGCTCTCGTTGTAATCCAGGCGGATAATGGCGTCGTCCGCCGGTGGGTCGCTCGCTGCGCCCGCCGCCCAGGCGGGCATGGCGGGGGCGAGGCCGGTCAAGGTAGCGGCGGCGACGAAACGGCGTCTGCTCAAGGTGGGCATGGTCACTCTCCCTGTGGATTGTCAGTTGGGTTCACCGTCCTGAAGGGCGCGGGCTACCCGAAAGCCCAGCCAGTCGCCGCGCACGTCGGGTTCGCGCTCGTTGCGGTTGCCCGAGCGGGAGAAGATGGGCGGTTCCAGGTAGTCGTTGCCGCGAATCTGCCGGTGTGTGCAGGTACCACCGGTGGTCCAGGCGCTGCCGTCGGTGGGCGCGCCGACATAATCGATATGCCAGCAGTCCTCGACCCACTCGTAGACGTTGCCATGCATGTCGTACATGCCGAATGCATTGGCAGGGAAGCTGCCGACCGGTGCCGTGTAGGTGAAGCCATCACGCGGCCCGTAGGTGTTGGCATGCTTGCTGATCTGATATTCCCCTTCCTGGTCGAAGGGGAACGGGAAGGGGCCGGTGGAGCCGGCGCGGCCGGCGTACTCGCGTTCGGCCTCGCTGACCATGCGGTAGGGCTTGCCGGTCTTCTTGGCGAGCCAGGCGATGTAGCCGCGCGCCTCATCCCAGGTCATGCAGACCGCAGGCTGCGTCGGGCTTTGCGGGTAGCTGGGCTTGCCGTTCTTGCACAGCCGCCCCGGGCGGTCGTCGCCGTCGGGCAGCACCGTGTGGGTTTCCTTGGCATAGGCCTGCCATTGCCCGGCAGTCACATGGAAGCGACTCATGGCGAAAGCCTTGGCGAATGTCACGGTGTGCAACGGACCTTCATCGTCCTGTTTGCCCAGTTCGTCATCGGGGGTGCCCATCACGTAGCTGCCGGCAGGCAGCACGACCATTTCCGGGCAATCCTTGCAGTCTTTGAAAACCTTGCCCGGTGCAGCCGGGTCGGCAGCGAGGGCTTCGAGCGACAGCGAGAGACAACCGAGGGCAATCAGTGAGGTCAGCCGTTTCATGGGTTTCCTTGCGGGTAGTGGGCAACGGGAGGAGGGGCCGGCCTGGCGGCCTTCTGGGCGGCTTCCCACACACGCAGGAAGTTGGCGCCCCAGAGCTTGGCGATGTCTTCGTCGGAATAGCCGCGCTGCATCAGTTCGGCAGTGACGTTGCGGCTCTGGCTGACATTTTCCCAGCCAACCACACCGCCGCCGTCGTTGAAGTCGGAACTGATGCCGACATGGTCGATACCGATCTTCTTCACCGCGTAGTCGATCGAGTCGACGTAGTCGGCCAGGGTCGCTTCGGGCTCGGCGCCGAGGATGTCGTAGAACGGCGTGAGGTATTCACCGAACTTTTTCTCCGACCAGATCGAGAACACCGGGTCGGTGGTGGTGCCCATCTGGGTCTGGTTCTGTACGTCTGGCAGGCCATACTTGGCGCGTAACGCGTTCATCTTTTCGATGGTCGGGCGCGAGAACGGCTTGAGGTAGTGTGAGTAGGCCACGATGTTGACCAGCCCGTCGGTGGCCTTGATGTGTGCCAAGTCCGCGTCGCTGAGGTTGCGGCGAATGTCCATCATGCCTTGCACCCCCGTGTGCGAGGCCATGACCGGTGCGCGGCTCAGCTGGGTGACCTGGGTCAGGGCCTGGCTGGACATCTGCGAGACGTCGATGACCACGCCAAGGTCGTTGAGCCGGGTGATGGCGCGACGACCGATGTCGGAAAGACCGCCCAGCGGGTCGACCGAATCGCCCAGGAAGGGCAGTGGGCGCGCCGAGTCGACCCAGCTGTTGTTACCGACGTAGCCTGGCCCGAACACCCGCATGCCGCGTGCGGCCCAGTGGTCCAGCTTGTCGATGTCGTCGCCAAGGGGGGCGGCGTTGAGCAGGCTGATAATGATGGCGAACTTGCCTTCACTGACCAGTCGGCGGAAGTCGGCAGGGGTGTAAGCGATGCCGGCCTGCGCAGGGTAGTCCTTGGCGATGCTGGTGATGATCCGATAGCGAACTTCCAGTTCGTTGGCCATCGCCGCCTCGAACCCGGGTGTGGGGCGGTGCGGCCAATTGGGCCCACTCCAGAACTCCGGCCATGACCAGATTGCGATCGAGGCGCCGCTCAGGCGGCCTTTGGCGGCTTTCACCAGGTCGAACTGGGTCGGGCCGTCATGGTTTGCTTCCTCGCCATCGGTGCCATAGCTCAGCGGCACGTCAAGGTGCGCATCCAGGGCCGGGATGCGCGCCTGCAGGGCGTTGGCCCGCTGTTCGATTTCCCGGCCGTAGGGGTGTTTGGCAAGGTAGACCCAATACCACCAGGCGCCTGCGGCCGCCAGGAGCAAGAGCAGAAATGCCAAAGCCCATGGCCATCTGCGCGAAAAAAAAGCCTGTTTCTTCATTGCGTACTCGACCACCTGCACGACGGCCCCATGCCGTTCGAACTTGCTGGGTGAAACGAGCCGAGCCCAAGAGAATTTAGCAACCCTCTAAATCGCTCCCTCAACCATTCGTTTTCGCAGCAGGAGTCACGTCATGAGTACAGTGGATGAAAGTGTCACGTCGTAAGATCCTGGCGGGCCTGGTGGCCGCCGGTGTAGCACTGCCTGCCGGCTATTACGCACGGCAGGCGTGGCAGCGGGCCGAGGAAGCGGAGCTGAGCAGTGACGAGCCTGCGGTGCCGGTCGACGACCTGCCCAATGCGCTGTTAGGTGAACGCCTGGTCGGGATCTGGGACTGGCGCATGACGAGCGATCACCCGGCGCTGGCCGAGCTGGCCAGACCGCAGCAGCTGCTGCTCGACGTAGGGCAGGGTGCCCGTGCCGTGCGCGGCTACCTGGGTACTGCGCCCTATGGCGGTCAGGGTTTGCAGGTATACGGCCCGTTGGCTGCCGACCGGCTGCCGAAGGTGCAACTGAAGATGATGGCGGGTTCTGGCGAGGCCTATGACTGCGATGCCGTGCTGGATGAGATATGGGGCGACTGGAGCGAGGGTGGAGGCAGCGCGACCCTGAGTGGGCACGTACGCCTGGCAGGGACGCAGGCGGGGCATTCCGGGGCGCAAGCGAGCTTTGTCGCCGTCCGCCGACCGTTCGTGCTGGCGCGTGAGCGGCTGCCGTACGTGGCGGCGCTGCACGAGGACCTGATTTCACCGCAGCGTCGCTACTATCACCAGCTCTGGCACGCCAGTCGCGATCGCTGGCACCGCATCGATGAATCCCGGCGGCAGATGGTGCGTGCGCTGGGTTGGCAGGTCGGCCCGTTGGGCAAGGAGCGCAACGCACGCGGGCATGATCGCCATCGCAACGGCTCCGGCGAGGATTTTCTGTTCATGCATCGGCACATGCTGCATGGCGTGCGCGAGGTCCAGGACCTGCGTTCCTGGGCAAGCCTGCCTGCGGCACGCCCATCGATCGGGCAGGGCGTTCAGGCGTTTTTCGATTACCTCGACAACCGCGACGGCTACAGCGTCCCGCCCAACTGGCAGGCGGCCGGCGATGAAGCCTTCAGCCAGTGGCTGTACTACGTCAAGAGCAGCCAGGGGCTGCACGCCAACTTCCAGCTGTGGGAAGCCGAGTTGCATGATCCGCAATACCTCAGCACCCTGTGTCTGGGAGAGTTGGGTTCACGCATCGAATTGGGAATCCATGATTGGCTGCACATGCGTTGGGCATCCCTGGGGCGTGACCCGAACTCGGATTACCCGATGCCTTACGGGCGTCGCAACTACGATTTTTCCGAACGCTGGTTCCGCGCCGAGAACGACTTCCTCGGCGATCCGTTTTCCTCCCATGTCAACCCGGTGTTCTGGGCCTTTCATGGCTGGATCGACGACCGCCTGAACGATTGGTACCTGGCCCACCAGCAGGCGCACCCGGGGGAAGTGAAGCCGCAGATGATCGATGGCATTCCGTGGTTTGCGCCAGGGCGCTGGGTGCGTGTGGCCGAGCCTTGGCTGGGGCCTACGCGTGAAGGTTGCGGTGCCTGGGGGCTGGGCAATGGCGGCGGCACCGGGAAACTGGACATTGAGACCATGAAGCTGGCCTTGCAAGTCATTTTCAGCCCTGAAGAAGACGGCGATCGCTTGGCCGGCAGGGTGCCTCAGCGGCCTTGGTATGCCCGCCATCTGGCACCCGGCCCGCGACGTGACGGTTTGTAGCGTTGACGATTTTTGGCCGGTGTTGCAGCGGGTAGGGCTCCCGTCAGGGGGCTTGCCTACCTCGCTGTCATCAGTGTGTCCGACGCCGTCCAGCCGCCGCCCAATGCCTTGTAAAGCGCAACACTGGCCTGCAAACGCGCTTTGCGCAGCCGTACCCGTTCGGCCTGTGCTGTAAACAGGCTGCGTTGCGCTTCCAGCACGCTGAGCAGGTCTTCGGCCCCGGCCCGGTAGCGGTTCTCGGCCAGATCGAAGGCGCGTTGCGCCTGGGTGAGCGCTTCATGCTGCCAGTGTGTCTGGCGGTCCAGGCCGTCGACGCTGTTCAAGGCCTTCTCGACTTCGCCGAAACTGGTGATCAGCACGCTGCGATAGGCCTCGAGCAGCTCGTCCTGGCGAGCGATGGCGCGATCACGCTCGGCGCGCAAGGCGCCATTATTGAAAATGGGCGCCGTCAGACCGGCACCGAGGTTGAGCGCCGGATTGCGCAGCAGGTCGATGGCTTTTCTGTCGCCTGTGGCCAGGCTGGCCGTCAAGCTCACCGTGGGGAACAGTGCTGCCCGCGCAACGCTGACATCCGCCTGAGCCGCAGCCAGGCGCGCCTCTGCGCCAGCGATATCCGGGCGGCGCGTCAGCAGTTGGCTGGGAATGCCGGCGGCAATGCTCGGGCCACTCAGTTGATCGAAAGGCTGATCGGCCAGTTCTAGCGCCTGGACCGGCACGCCAAGCAGGGTTGCCAGGGTGATCTGCGCATCGCGGGCCTCCTGTTGGTAGAGCGGCAACTGTTGTCGCTGGTTGGCCACAAGGCTCTCTTGCTGGGCCAGTTCCAGGGCAGTCGACGACCCGGCCTGGAATCGCGTGCGCACAAGGCTCAGGACCTTGTCGGCGTTTTCCAGGTTAAGCGCGGCGATGCGTGCCTGCTCGCGAGCGGCGAGGGCACTCAGGTAGGTATCGGCAACGCTGCTCGTCAGGCTCAGTTCGAGCGTGTCACGGTCACGTGCAGTGGCTTGCAGGCCAAGGCGGGCACTGTCACGCGCAGCGGCATTTTTACCCCAGAAGTCCAGCTCGTAGCTGGTCGTCAGGGCCGTGTTGAAGTAGCGGTAGGTCCGCTCGCGGTTCGACGTGTCCTGCTCGCTGTACCCTTGGCCTCGTAGCAAGCGCTGGTGATAGGCGTCGGCGCTGGCGTCGAGGCGCGGTAGCAGGGGGCCGCCGGCAATACGCAGGTCGGCCTGTGCCTGCCTGACCCTGGCCATGGCGGCGCGCAGGTCATGGCTGCCCTGGCGCGCCTGCTCGATCAGTTGGCTCAGTTGAGCGCTATTGAAAGTCGTCCACCATTGCGCGGAGGCCGCCGTGCCGCCAGCCGGACTTTGCCAGCTGGCAGGTGCAGCGATACCGCTGTCCAGTGGCGCAGGGGTGTGGCTGCAAGCACCCAGCAGGGTCAGCAGCGGTAGCAGTAAAGACGGGGTTCTGGTCATGGTCATTCACTGGTCAGGGCGGCGACAGGGTCGAGGGCGGCGGCTTTGCGCGCGGGCATGAAGCCGAAGATGACGCCCGTGGCTACCGAGCAGGCGAAGGCACCCGCTATCGCCAGGGCAGAGAACGCGACGTCCACCTTAGCCAGGCTGAGTACCACGCCGATCAGCAACGCCAGGCAGACGCCGATCAGGCCGCCGGTCAGCGAAAGCACCACGGCTTCAGTCAGGAACTGGCGCAGGATGTCGCGCTGTCGGGCGCCGGTAGCAATGCGGATGCCGATTTCGCGGGTGCGTTCGCGGACGGTCATGAGCATCACGTTCATGACGCCGATCCCGCCGACCAGCAGCGAAATGGCGGCAATGGCGCCAAGCATCAGGGACAACCCGTTGCGTGTCGCCGCCTCGGCCTGGATCATCGCCGCGCTGTTGTCGATCTCGAAGTCTTCGATGCCACCGTGCAGGCTCAGCATCAGTTGGCGTATTGCGCGTTCGGTGTCATGCACCTGGGTGCTGTCGGCGGCACCGATGATCACGTATTCCGGGTGTTGCGTGCCGGAAAGACGTATGGAAACCGCTGAGTACGGCACGGCGATGCGCAGGTCGTTTCGCTGGTTGGCGCCACTGGAGCCTTTGCTGGCGAGCACGCCGATCACCTGGAAGGGCACGTTCTCGATGAGGATGTACTGGCCGATCGGGTCCTGGCCGTCAACGAACAGCTTCTTGCGCACCTCCGAGCCGATCACCGCCACGGTCGCAGCCGTGGCCAGGTCGTTGTCGGTAAAGAAGCTGCCTTCGCTGACGGGCCAGCTCATCAGCGTCGGGAACACAGGCGAATAGCCACCGATGGTCGACTCCAGGTCGCGATTGCCGAAGCGCACCTGCGCTTCCACTGTCATGGCCGGCATGATGGACTTCACTTGAGGTAGCTCGGCCAGCGCCTGCACGTCGCTGAGGCGAACGTTGCCGGGCGGAGCGCGCGGTGTTGGAGGGGCACCGTTCATGAAGATGATGTTCGAGCCGAACGCGCCCATCTGGGCCATGACCTGGCGCTTGCTGCCTTCACCCACCGCCAGCATGACGACCACCGACGCGACGCCGATGATGATCCCCAGCAGGGTCAGAGCGGTGCGTGTGCGGTTGCTCCACATGACCTGCCAGGCGGCTTGCAGGGCGTCCCGGGTTTCGCCCAGCCAGGGGCTGCCCTGGCTGTCGGCACGCACCAGGCGCCCGGCCAGATCGACGGCTTGCAGCGCACCTGGGCGACGCGGTGGCGGCGCCTGGTCGGCGCCGCTGTCACTGATCACTTCGCCGTCGCGGATCTCGATGATGCGCTGCGCCCGGGCGGCCACATCGCGGTCGTGGGTGATCAGGATCACCACATGGCCTTGCTCGGCCAGTTCATCCAGCAGGCGCATGACCTCGGTGCCACTGTGGCTGTCTAGCGCACCGGTGGGCTCGTCCGCCAGGATGATGTGGCCGCCGTTCATCAATGCCCGGGCGATGGACACCCGTTGTTGCTGGCCGCCTGAGAGCTGGCGCGGGCGATTGCCGGTGCGCTCGCCCAGGCCCAGGCGTTGCAGCAGGGCCTTGGCCCTTTCGGCGCGCGGGGCCGCCGTGGTTCCGGCGTAGATCGCCGGCATCTCCACGTTCTCCTGCGCCGAGGCGGAGGGGATCAGGTGATAACCCTGAAACACGAACCCGAACGCTTCGCGGCGCAACCAGGCCAGTTCGTCATTGTTCAGGCCGGCAACATCCTGGCCGGCAAAGCGATACTGCCCAGCGCTTGGGCGGTCGAGGCAACCCAGGATGTTCATCAGGGTCGACTTGCCAGAGCCCGAGGTGCCGACGATGGCGATGAACTCTCCGGCATGGACTTTCAGGTCGATGCCGCGCAACACATCGACCTGGGGGCTGTCGCCGCCCCCGTAGGATTTGCGGATGCCGACCAGCTCTATCAGCGGAGTGCTCATGTCAACCCTCACCGCCGACAGGGCCGATCAGCAGTTTGTCACCTTCCGCAAGCCCGTCGAGTATCTGCACGCGCAGGCGGTCGCTGAGCCCGGTACGTACCTGGCGCGTCTGTACGTCGCCTTTGTCGGTCAGAACATGGGCAGTCTGCAGCCCCTCGCCCTGGCCGCGTCCCTGAAGCGCCGCGATGGGCACGGTCAATACATCCTTGGCAGATCCGGCGACGAAGAACACTTGGGCAGTCATGTCGGCCATCAGCGCGTTGTCATCGTTGTCGACATCCAGCAGCACGGTGTAGAGCACCACGCGGCCGGTCCCGCTGCCGCTTGCCATACCGGCGGCAACCGGGCTGCCGCCGCCCTGGCTGAGCTGATCCAGCGGTTTGGGCGGGATCGGCAGAATCTGCCTGACAGTGCTGGTCCAGCGCCTGCCGCCGCTGCCCAGGGTGGTGAAGTAGGCTTGCATGCCGGTCTTGACCTGGCCGATGTCGGCTTCAGAGACCTCGGCCCATACCGTCATCGGCGACAGCTTGGCGATCCGCAGGATCAGCGGGGTGCGCTGTTGCGCGTTCAGGGTTTGCCCTTCTCGTGCATCGACAGCTACCACGGTACCGCCGATCGGGGCGTAGATGCGGGTGTAGCCGAGCTGAGCTTGCGCGCTGCGCAACGTGGCCTGCGCCTGGAGAATCTGCGCCTCATACATGTCGATGCGCGCCTGGGTTGTCAGCACCTTGGCCTGGGCCGTCTGCACATCCTCTTCACGCGTGGCGCCGTCGCTGGCCATCCGCTGCTGGCGACGCAACTGCTGTTCGGCCAGGAGATGCTCGGCACGCTGCTCCTTGACCTGCGCTTTCAGGGTCTGGATGGCATAGCGCTCGGCATCCAGCTGGGCCTGTTGCGTGGCAGGGTCGATTTCCACCAGCAGTTGCCCCTGCTTGACGGTGTCACCGACTTCTACGTGCAACGTGCGGATCTGCCCGGAGGCCTGCGCGCCCACGTCGACGTACTGACGGGGCTGCAGGGTGCCCAGCGCGGTGACACTGGATTCGATGTTGCCACGGCTGACGCTGACGAACGGCCGCTGCTCGGCCTCGCCGGGCAACAGTTGCCAGGTGGCGAATGCGGCCACCGGAATAAGGCACAGCGCGAGCGTTACGGCACGACGGGTAAGGCGTTGAGGGATCATGCAGGATTTCCGACCATGAGAGGGCCGCTGTCACCAAGGATCAGCTAGGGAGGCTGCCGATTAAACGAAAGCGATCAAGGCGGATTTAGCGGGGAACGCGCGTTGCGGGCGTGGAAATGTAACAACGTCTTTAAGCTTGATGATAATTATTATATTTTATGCGCCAGCGGTGCCATTACTTGGCCTGCAGCGGTCTTCTACCATCTTCGGACAACAGGGAAAGCGCTTCGATGCCGTCTTCGGGTGTACTGCTCGAGCATTACTACCGTGAACTGGTCGGGTTCCTTCGTTCGCGTCTGGGTAGCCACCATGCTGCTGAAGATATCGCGCAGGAGGCGTATCTGCGGGTGCTCGAGCGGTGTGACGACACGCAGATCTCCCATCCCCGCGCTTTCCTTTACCGCACCGCCCTTAACCTGGTGACCGATGGACATCGGCGCAACCAGCTTCGTCGCGCCGAGCCTCTGGAGATTCTGGAAACCGATGAGCGATTCTTCGTCGCCCCCGTGCACGGCGCCTGCCGCCAGGAAGAGCGCTTGGAGTTGCTGCAGCGTGCAGTGGCGGAGCTGAGCGAAACCTGCCGGGCGTGCTTCTTGCTGCGCAAGCTCGAAGGCCTGTCACATGGGGAGATCGCCACGCGTCTGGGCCTGTCCAAGGCCATGGTGGAGAAGCACATCGTCAACGCCATGAAGCATTGCCGGCTGCGTATGCGTGAGTGGGCCGAGGCCTGAGCGCACGTTCGGCTTGTCGGCCCACTTTTCGATAGCGTCAGCTGCCTGACGAGGTACCGAATGTGAGGGTGCCCTTCATCATGGTGGAGTGGAAAGGGTAGGAGCAGAAGAACGCGTACGCCTGGCCTGCCTGCAGCATGCCGGTGTCGAAAGTGACCGAATCTTTTTCGCCACCCCCGATCAGTCGGGTATGGGCGAGCACGCGCTTGTCGCCCGGCTGGAGGTAGTTATCGGCCTCACCTGCCGCAGCGCCATCGGTGGTCACGCCTTTGATGTCGTCCTTTTTGGCCAGCACCCAGTTGTGGCCCATGATATTCCTGGGCAGTATGCCGGTGTGCAGCAAGTTAACGGTAAAGCGTTGGCAGGTCTGCGGTACGGTGATCGTTTTCAGGTCGTAGGTCATCTGGTCGGTACTGTGAATGTCTACCGAACAGGGCTCGGCGGACCATGCGACGCTGGACAGGGTCAGGGCGAAAAAGGCTAGGGCCGGGCGAAACATCTGGGGTCTCCGCGAATGTAAGAGGCGATGCCTTGGGGCATGAGCCTCCTTTAAACGAAGTGCGAGCGTCTGGGTTTAGGCGCGCGGTTACCTGCACGGCTTGACGGGGTGAGCGCAAGTGGCAAACCGGAGTACCGGGCTAAAGGCAAATGCAAATTCCGTCAGTCAATCACTTGATTTATGCGGCGTTCCCGACTTCTATCAAAGTAGACCGCTGCCAGGCATGGCCTTGGCAGTAGCCTTAACGGGCGCAGTAAGGTCATGGAATGTACCCATTACCCAGCTGCCCAGGCCCGACCATGGCAAACAAGACCCTGCGCATTCTCATTGCCGATACCCACCCCTGCCAGCGGTTGCAGCTGGAGCGGCTGCTCAATGGCCTGGGCTACTACCGGATCGCCCCCGTTGACAGCTTCGAGGAGCTGCAGCGTTTGGTGCAGTGCGCCTTGCAGCCTTTTCACTTGCTGCTGGGCAATATCGAACTGGCCAGCCATGCCGGGGTAGACCTGGAGCGTTTTTGTCGCGTCAGTACCCAAATCCAGCATGCCCTGCTTTACCATTCCAGCCAGTTGAAAGTGCCTGCAGTGCCGCAGACCGAGCGCCAGGCGGTCAGCCTGAGCCTGCCACAGGTGCCCGATAACGAGGCGCTGGAGACGTTCATGGCAATCATCGACGCACCGATGCTGGTCGGCAAGCTACCGCTGCCGGGCACCCTGTCGGCCAGTACAGCGCGGCCATGGCCGCGAGCCAACTTCGCGCATACGGTGTTCAACCGCTAGCGGTGCTGCCGGCGGGGCAACGGGGCAGCTATTTGCTATCCTCTTGCCCTTTGCCGATTTGCGGACCCTGCCATGACTGCCATCGATACCGCTCGCCCGCCCCGGTTCAGCCGCGGCGACCATCGGACCCTGGGCCTGGCGGCGCTGGGCGGCGCGCTGGAAATCTACGACTTCATCATTTTCGTGTTCTTCGCGCTGACCCTCAGCCAGCTGTTCTTCCCGCCGGAGATGCCCGAATGGCTGCGCCTGCTGCAAAGCTTCGGGATCTTCGTCACCGGCTACCTGGCGCGGCCGCTGGGCGGCATCCTGATGGCGCACTTCGCCGACCATCTGGGGCGCAAGCGGGTCTTCAGCCTGAGCATCCTGATGATGGCCCTGCCGTGCCTGCTGATCGGGGTGATGCCGACCTATGCTGACATCGGCTATGCCGCCCCGCTGATCCTGTTGGCCTTGCGCATCCTCCAGGGTGCTGCCGTAGGCGGTGAAGTCCCAAGCGCCTGGACGTTCGTTGCCGAGCACGCGCCAAACGGGCGGCGCGGCTATGCCCTGGGCTTTCTGCAGGCCGGGCTGACCTTCGGCTACCTGCTGGGGGCGCTGACCGCAACCTTGCTGGCGCAATTGTTCACCCCGCAGGAAATCCTTGATTACGCCTGGCGCTACCCGTTCCTGTTGGGTGGGGTGTTCGGTGTGATTGGTGTGTGGCTGCGCCGCTGGCTCAGTGAAACACCGGTGTTCCTCGCCTTGCGCGCGCGCCAGGAGCAACCTGTGACGTTTCCGCTGCGGCGAGTGCTGGGCGAGCACCGCCGGGCGTTGATCCCTGCCGCGTTGCTGACCTGTGTGCTGACCTCGGCGGTGGTGGTGCTGGTGGTGATCACCCCGACGGTGATGCAGCAGCGTTTCGGCATGAGTGCCGGCCAAACCTTCGCCCTGAGCAGCGTGGGCATCGTCTTCCTCAACATTGGCTGCGTGCTGGCCGGGCTGCTGGTCGACCGTGTGGGTGCCTGGCGCGCGCTGATGCTGTATAGCCTGTTGCTACCGCTGGGTATCGGCGCGTTGTACGCCAGCCTGGTGGGGCAGTGGGGCATGACCTGGCTGGCCTATGCGCTGGCGGGATTGAGCTGCGGCGTGGTGGGTGTGGTGCCCTCGGTGATGGTGGGGCTGTTCCCGGCGCAGATCCGAGTATCGGGCATTTCCTTCACCTACAACGTGGCCTACGCAGTGTGGGCCAGTACCACGCCGCTGGCACTGATTGCGCTGATGCCGTGGAGCCCATGGGTGTGTGTCGGTTTTTGTCTGGTCATGGGCGCGGTAGGGCTGCTGACGGCCTTGTATTTCGGGCGTCGTGAGCCATTGGTGTTTGCTGCGGAGCCGATGCCGGTCATGTGCGGCGACAAATGAGCCGGTAACGGCTGCGGGGCATTGGGGCAGACTTCCAGGTGGGGGCTATTGGAATAACCTATTAGCCAAATTTAACCTGGAAGGTTAATTTCTCATGGAAAAGAGAATGCCTCATTGCCCGCTGGAGCGGGTAAAAGCCCTGGCTGCGGCAAGGCGAATCCGTCCTACGGGTGCTGCATTGAAAGGCGCCAAGGCGCTGGGAATGGATTTTCCGGGCATGCTTGAGGTGATCACCAGCTTGAAGCGCACTGATTTCTACAAGAGCATGACCAGCCATATTGACCACCGGGTTTGGCAGGATGTGTATCGCCCGCTTACAGCAATTGGGTACGTTTATTTGAAATTGTCCGTGGTAGACGACGTGCTCATCGTGTCTTTCAAGGAGTTGTAACCATGAGATGTCCAATATGCGGCGGCTCGGAGCTTGCACCTGACATTCAGGGCATGCCCTATAGCTACAAAGGCGAGATGACAGTGATCCCGGAGGTAAGTGGCGATTACTGCTCCGCATGTGGTGAATGCGTACTGAGTCATGATGAAGCCATGCGCGTCAGTCACTTGATGACGGCATTCGAGCGCCAGGTCAACGCAAATGTTGTGGATCCTTCCTTTATTGCCTCCATACGCAGAAAGTTCGACCTCGACCAGCGTGAAGCGGGGGAAATCTTCGGTGGTGGGGTCAATGCGTTCTCCCGGTATGAAAACGGCAAGACCACCCCGCCAGTGGCGTTGGTGAAACTGCTCAAGCTGCTGGATCGCCATCCAGAACTCTTTGAGGAAGTGCGTACTGCCTGATAATGGCAGCCAACAAAAAGCCCCCGGCCCATGAGAACCGGGGGCTTTTTGTTGCCGCAAGGGCAGGGGCCTTACATGTTCGGGTAGTTCGGCCCGCCAGCGCCTTCAGGGGTGACCCAGGTGATGTTCTGGGCCGGGTCCTTGATGTCGCAGGTCTTGCAGTGCACGCAGTTCTGCGCGTTGATCTGGAAACGCTTGTTGCCGTCTTCCTGGGTGACCACTTCGTACACACCTGCCGGGCAGTAGCGCTGGGCAGGCTCGTCGTACAGCGGCAGGTTGCTGGCGATCGGTACGCTCGGATCGGTCAGCTTCAGGTGGCAGGGTTGTTCCTCTTCGTGGTTGGTACTGGAGAGGAATACCGAGCTGAGCTTGTCGAAGCTGAGCTTGCCGTCCGGTTTCGGGTAGTCGATCTTTTTCGAGTCGGCGGCCAGCTTGAGGCAGGCATAGTCCGGCTTGGTGTCATGCAGGGTGAACGGCAGCTTGCCACCGAACCAGTTCTGGTCGACATAGTTGAACGCCGCGCCCAGCAGCGGGCCGAACTTGTGCATGGCCGGGCCGAAGTTGCGGCTGGCGAACAGTTCTTCGTGCAGCCAACTGGCCTTGAAGGCGCTGACATAGCTGTTCAACTGATCGCCGCCTTCGCTACCGGCGATCAAAGCGTCGGCCACTGCTTCGGCGGCGAGCATGCCGGACTTCATCGCGGTATGGCTGCCCTTGATCTTGGCCACGTTCATGGTGCCCAGGTCGCAACCGATCAGCGCGCCACCATTGAAGACCATTTTCGGCAGCGAGTTGATGCCGCCCTTGGCCAAGGCGCGGGCGCCGTAGCTGATGCGCTTGCCGCCTTCGAGGTACTGGCTGATCACCGGGTGGTGCTTGAGGCGCTGGAATTCGTCGAACGGCGACAGGTAGGGGTTGGCATAGGACAGGTCAACGATCAGGCCGACCACCACCTGGTTGTTTTCCAGGTGATAAAGGAACGAGCCACCGGTGTTTTCCTTGGCCACCACGTCCAGCGGCCAGCCGGCGGTGTGCACCACCAGGCCCTGTTCGTGCTTGGCCGGGTCGATTTCCCAGATTTCCTTCAGGCCGATGCCGTAGTGCTGGACGTCGGACTCGCTGTCGAGGTTGAAGCGCTTGATCAGCTGTTTGCCGATATGGCCACGGCAGCCTTCGGCGAACAGGGTGTACTTGGCACGCAGTTCCATGCCTGGGGTGTACAGGCCATCCTTGGGGTTGCCTTCACGGTCGACACCGAGGTCGCCGGTGACGATGCCGCGGACCACGCCGTTGTCGTCGAACAGCGCTTCCTGGGCGGCGAAGCCTGGGTAGATCTCCACGCCGAGGTTCTCGGCCTGCTGGGCCAGCCAGCGGCACAGGTTGCCCAGCGAGATGATGTAGTTGCCATGGTTGTGCATGGTCTTGGGCACGAACAGGTCAGGCACCTTGGTCGCGCTGCCGGCGTCCTTGAGCACGTAGATGTCATCGCGCTTCACTTCGGTGTTCAGCGGTGCGCCGAGCGCTTTCCAGTCGGGGAACAGCTCGTTCAGGGCGCGGGGTTCGAACACCGCGCCAGAGAGGATGTGGGCGCCGACTTCAGAGCCTTTCTCCACCACGCAGACGCTGATTTCGCTACCGGCTTCGGCGGCCTTCTGCTTCAGGCGGCAGGCGGCGGACAGGCCCGCCGGGCCGGCGCCGACGATGACCACGTCGAATTCCATGTATTCGCGTTCCACTGGTTCTCTCCTACTCATCAAGGCTCGTGCTGTTGCTTTGTCTTATGGGTGCGGGGCATTCGCGGCGGTTCTACGCAACGGCGGAACTGTAGCTGGGCAAATGACGGACTACACCGTTTTGTCTTGGCCGCGCATTATATCTACACCACTTGGCGGGTCCAATACAAACGTTTGTTTGAATTTGCCGCAGGCCAGTAAAATCACAGGAACGCGGCTGGAGGGTGACCGATTTGCCGTATTGACCGGAATGGGTGTTACGGTCAAGATACGAGCGGTTTTACGTTCGCCGTAGGCTTGCAGCCGGGCGCAGGTACACCTCTAAAGACCAGGTGTGGAGCAGGGTTTTGCGGGCTTGGGCCGGTTTGTAGTGGAGTTTACACGCCACGACAGGAAATGACCCGTGAGGATTTGTCGCAAGAGTCCGAACGAGACTGTTTGGTCACTGTGAAGTTGCTGCCACCCGATACGTTTTTAGAGGTGCCCTTGTACCCACGCGCATCGCCGGGCATGGCCCCAGGCGACTATCTATTCACCGGAGAGTAACGAGGAATCCATGAAGGTTCTTGTAGCTGTCAAACGAGTGGTCGACTACAACGTCAAGGTTCGCGTCAAAGCGGACAACTCCGGCGTCGACCTTGCTAACGTCAAGATGTCCATGAACCCCTTCTGCGAAATCGCCGTGGAAGAAGCCGTACGCCTCAAGGAAAAAGGCGTTGCGACCGAGATCGTCGTCGTTTCCGTCGGCCCGACCACTGCCCAGGAGCAACTGCGTACTGCCCTGGCCCTGGGTGCCGACCGTGCCATCCTGGTAGAAGCCGCTGACGAACTGAACTCCCTGGCCGTGGCCAAGGCGCTGAAGGCCGTTGTCGACAAGGAGCAGCCGCAGCTGGTCATCCTCGGCAAGCAGGCTATCGACAGTGACAACAACCAGACCGGCCAGATGCTGGCCGCGCTGACTGGCTTCGCCCAGGGCACTTTCGCGTCCAAGGTCGAAGTCGCTGGCGACAAGCTGAATGTCACCCGTGAAATCGATGGCGGCCTGCAGACCGTTGCACTGAACCTGCCAGCGATCGTCACCACCGACCTGCGCCTGAACGAGCCACGCTACGCGTCGCTGCCGAACATCATGAAGGCCAAGAAGAAGCCGCTGGAGACTGTTACTCCAGACGCACTGGGCGTTTCCCTCGCCTCCACCAACAAGACCGTGAAGGTTGAAGCCCCGGCTGCCCGCAGTGCTGGCATCAAGGTCAAATCGGTGGCCGAACTGGTCGAGAAGCTGAAGAACGAAGCGAAGGTAATCTAAATGACTATCCTGGTTGTCGCTGAATACGAGAACGGTGCCGTAGCCCCGGCCACCCTGAACACTGTCGCCGCAGCCGCCAAGATCGGTGGTGATGTGCACGTGCTGGTCGCCGGCCAGAACGTCGGTGGCGTTGCCGAATCTGCTGCCAAGATCGCTGGCGTGGCCAAGGTGCTGGTTGCCGACAACGCGGCCTATGCCCACGTGCTGCCGGAAAACGTCGCGCCGCTGATCGTCGAGCTGGCCAAGGGATACAGCCATGTGCTGGCCCCGGCTACCACCAATGGCAAGAACATCCTGCCGCGCGTTGCCGCGCTGCTGGACGTGGACCAGATCTCCGAGATCATCTCGGTCGAGTCCGCCGACACCTTCAAGCGCCCGATCTACGCGGGTAACGCCATTGCCACCGTGCAATCGAGCGCGGCCATCAAGGTGATCACCGTACGTACCACCGGTTTCGACGCCGTGGCCGCCGAAGGTGGTTCGGCTGCTGTCGAAGCTGTTGGCGCTGCGCACAACGCCGGTATTTCGGCTTTCGTTGGCGAAGAGCTGGCCAAGTCCGACCGCCCAGAGCTGACCGCTGCCAAGATCGTCGTTTCCGGCGGCCGTGGCATGGGCAACGGTGACAACTTCAAACACCTGTACAGCCTGGCCGACAAGCTCGGTGCCGCTGTCGGTGCTTCGCGCGCCGCAGTCGACGCAGGCTTTGTGCCGAACGATATGCAGGTCGGCCAGACCGGCAAGATCGTTGCGCCACAGCTGTACATCGCCGTCGGTATCTCTGGCGCGATCCAGCACCTGGCCGGCATGAAAGACTCCAAAGTGATCGTGGCGATCAACAAGGACGAAGAAGCGCCGATCTTCCAGGTGGCCGACTACGGCCTGGTCGCTGACCTGTTCGAAGCGGTTCCAGAGCTGGAAAAGCTGGTCTGATCCGCCTGCTTCACTTATAAAGAACCCGGCCCTCATTTTGAGGGTCGGGTTTTTTTATGGGTTGAGGAGTAAGGCATGACGTTGCGCGGAACGGGCAGGGTGCTGGCATGCGTGGCGCTGTTGCTGCCGCCACTGGCGATGGCAGCAGGCAAGTGCGAACGCCTGGTGGCGACTGGCAGTCCTGATGCGCCGCCCTATTCCTGGCAAGATCCGAAAGATCCCAGGCACCTGATAGGCGCCAACGTTGACCTGTTGCGCCAGGTGGCTGGCGAACTGGGTGTGAAGGTCGAGGTGCTGAGTGCTGGTCGCCGTGATCAGGCGCTGGAAGAGGTACGCAGTGGGCGCATGGACCTGCTGCTCGACACCCCTATGCAGGTGGAGCAACTGACCGCGCTGGACTACATCCATCCGCCGTTGCAGCTCAATGAGTACCTGGTGTGGACCCGCCATGATGCAGTGGTGATCTTTGATGGCCCGGCCGATCTGGCCAGGTACCAGGGCAGTTTGTCTGACCGTGCGCGCCTGACCCCGGCCTTTACGGCGTTCGCCAAGGCCCAACTCAAGCTGGTGCCGGCGCAGAACCTGACCCAGGCGTTCCAGAAGCTGGTACTCGGCCAGGTGGACTATGTGCTGGCTGGCCGTTACTCCGGTATGGCCATGGCCCAGAGCCTGGGCATGAGCAATGACCTGATAGCCCGCGGCTTGCCGGTGGACAGGCCGGGCCTGTACCTGGCGCTGTCGCACAACTCGGCGTGCAATGACAGCTGGTTGCGTGGGCAATTGGCAAAAAAACTGACAGAATTGCCGATCTCTGGTGCATCCGAAGCTGTACTGCAACGTAATCTCGAGCGCTGGAAAGCGCAGTTGCAGGTGCCGGCGGAAGCCCCCAAACACTAGGAAGATTGCGTGAGAACCCAACCACTAATCCTTGCCCTGGCCGTGCTCGGCCTGGCTGGCTGCGCCAATGATCCGGCCCCTGACGAGCAGATGCGCATTTCCGAACAGGCACTGGACCAGGCCAAGGCCGTCGGCGCCACTGAGCAGGTCGAAACGCTGAAACTGGCTGAAGACAAGCTGGCCCGCGCCAAGGCCAACATGCTTACCCAAGACTACCGCGATGCGCGCATGCGCGCCGAGCAAGCCGAGCTGGATGCACGCCTGGCCGAGGCCCAGGTGCTGAACCAGAAGAGCGAAGAGCAGTTGCAGGTACTGCAGTCGCGGGTCAAGCGCTTGCGCAAGCAGTTGGAGGTGCAGCCATGATCCGGCGTACGCCTTTGGCTGCACTGGTATTGTTGGCGCTGACGGCAGGCTTGCAAGGTTGCGCCAGCCAGCGCAGCAGTGCCGCGCTGGATGAGGCCGCTGTCGCCTTCCAGGGGGTCAAGGATGATTCCGATGTGCTGCGCAGCGCGCCGCGCGACGTGATTCGCGCGGGTGAATCGCTGGCCCGCGCCGAGCGCTTGTCCAGCTACATCGGCACCGGTTCTGATGTGCGGCATTATGCGTACCTCAGTCAGCGCTACAGCGAGATTGCCAGCGAGCATGCCAAGCTGGCGCTGAACCAGGAACGCCAGGCCAAGCTTGACCTGGAGCGTCAGCGCCTGCAGCTGGCTTTGCGTGAGGCCAAGCTGGCCAGCGTGCAGCAGCAGGGCCAGTGGGTCGAATCGCAGATTGCCGCATTGGCTTCGGAACAGGCCGACCGTGGCTTGGTGATGACGTTGGGCGATGTGCTGTTCGATACCGGCAGTGCCGACCTGAAGAACTCGGCCAGCCGGACTGTGCTCAAGCTGGTGCAGTTCCTGCAGCTCAACCCGCGCCGGGTAGTGCGCATCGAGGGCTATACCGACAGCACTGGCGCGGGCGAGGACAACCTTAAGCTGTCGCGCGATCGGGCGCAGTCCGTGGCCGACATGCTTGTAGACCTGGGTATCGACGAAAAGCGCCTGCAGGTTGAAGGTTATGGCGATCAGTATCCGATTGAGGCCAATGCCTCGGAGCGGGGCAGGGCGCAGAACCGACGGGTTGAGATCGTATTCTCCGATGACAAGGGGCGGCTCGCGCCAGCGCGCTGAGTCTTTCGGAAAAGGGGCCGCTTTGCGGCCCGTTTTATGTCGGTTTAATCGTTTCGATAGCTGCCACGCTGTTGTATTGTCGACTATGTTGCAATCTGTCCCAGTACACTTTGCAACTGTTACGGTATCCTTTACCGTCAGTGACCCGTACAAGAACAACGAGCATGTCGACATGACCAACCTGCTGCTGTACCAGCGTATCGCCCAGCAACTGGCCGATGATATCCGTCGCGGTGTCTACCAGCCAGGCGAGCGGGTACCCTCCGTGCGCAAGATGAGCGCCCAGCTCAATGTCAGTCATGCCACGGTGTTGCAGGCCTATGCCAATCTCGAGGACCAAGGGCTTATCCGGGCGCGGCCGCAGTCTGGCTACTACGTGCACCAGACACCTGCCTTGACCGCGCAAACGCCGGACATCGCCCGGGTGGAGCGCCCCGGCCTGGTCACGCGCGCCAGCATCATTCAGCAGGTGCTGACTGAGGCGCGTCGCGATGGTGTGTTCCCGTTTGGCGCTGCAGTGCCGCATGTCGACTACCTGCCCGTGCGCGCCCTGCATCAGCAAATCGCCAAGGTGACGCGCTTCCATAGCCCGCGTGCCTTCAGCTACATGTTCAGCCCTGGTTTCGAGCCGCTGCGCCGACAGATCGCCATACGCATGCGCGATGCCGGCGTGTTGGTCGACCCGCGTGAAGTGATCGTCACCCATGGGTGTGTAGACGCCCTGCAGATGTCGCTGCGTGTGCTGACCCGTCCAGGTGACCTGATCGCCGCCGAGTCGCCGACCTATTACGGCTTGCTGCAACTGGCTGACCTGCTGGGTTTGAAAGTGATCGAAATTCCCAGCGATCCGTCCACCGGTATCAGCCTCGAAGCCTTGCAATTGGCGGCTAACCAGTGGTCGATAAAGGCTTTGGTGCTGACTGCGCGCTTGAGCAACCCGCTGGGCGGCACCGTCCCGGAAGAGCGGCAAAAGCAATTGCTGCGTCTGGCCTCGGACTTCGATATCCAGATCATCGAGGATGACATCTACGGTGAGCTGATGTTCGAGCAGGGCAAGACCAAGGCGCTGAAGGCGTTCGACCGGCTGGACCGGGTCATCTACTGTTCGAGCTTCTCCAAGACGTTGTCCCCCGGCGTGCGCGTTGGCTGGATGATCGCGGGGCGTTACCAGGACGAGATTCAGCGCTTGCAGACTTTTACCACCCACTCGGCCTGCAGTGTGACGCAGATGGGGGTGGCAGCCTACCTGGAAAATGGCGGCTACGACCGGCATCTTCGCTTCATGCGCCAGGAGTATCGCAAGAACCTCAGCGCCTATCAGCTGGCAGTGCAGCAACACTTCCCCGAGGGCACCCAGATGACTCGGCCGACAGGTGGCTTCATCCTCTGGGTAAGCCTGCCAGGTCGGGTCAATACCCAGGAGCTGCATGTGCGCGCGCTGGAGCAGGGTATCAGCATTGCACCAGGACTAATATTCAGTAACACAGAGCAGTTCAACCACTGTGTACGACTCAATTGCGGCATTCCATGGAATAAAGAGGCCGAACGGGCTGTGATTACGCTCGGTTTGCTGGCGCAGCAGTTGTGCAGGGAGACTGCGGTCACGCTTTTGTAAGGCTTGCAAGCCGTCTGTGGAACAGGGAGCATACGCACTTTTCCTGCCAGTCTGTCCATTTGCCATGAACGCTTCGCGCTGCTTCGTTCTGATCGTGTGCCTTTTGCCGTTCTGCTGCCCGGTCGCCCCCGCTTTGGCTGCGCAACCGGCAAGCCAGGCTCAGGCCGCTCAGGGTAAGCAGGTGCCAAAAAAGGCGACAGCCAAGCCCGCGCACAAGCCGCTCAGCAAAGCGGTTGCCAAACCATTACCCAAGACGGAGCTGGACCTCAGCCTGCCAGTTGATATGGTCAACAACCTTGAGCCGAATGTGGGCACGCCTTCGCCAATCCAGCGGCGCAAACCATTGTTGCCGCCCATGTTCACAGAAAGACCAGAGACCAATGACAGCCCGTTCCAGCTCAATGGTCGGCTGATCAACAACGAAATGCAGCTGCAACTGCGCAATGACAGCCGTCATGACGTGGAAGGAGCAGCCATCGATTTCGAGTATCGCCAATAGGCGCGAACTGACTGCCGGGTCACAGCAGATTTCATCGTGCCAGCAATTTCAAACGTCTGTTTGAGCCGTTACTATCCAGGGACGTTCGTCCCGTTTTGTTCCAGGGAGTCCTGATTTTGGTGAACAGTCATGAAATGCCGTGAGGGCTGTGGTGCCTGCTGCATCGCCCCGTCCATCACTTCCGCGATGCCGCGAATGCCCAATGGCAAGCCGGCAGGAGAGCGCTGCCTGCACCTGACTGCGGCCAACCTTTGCGACCTGTTCGGCAAGCCTGAGCGGCCCGCGGTGTGTGGTGGTTTCAAGGCAGATGTCGAGGTGTGTGGCAGTGATCGTGACGACGCTATCAGGATTCTTGGCTGGTGGGAGCAGATGACGGCGGCGTGACAGGCTGGATCTTCGACAACAAGGATAAACATGATGAGATCGTTCAAGCGTATTGCACTGCTGTGTGGCGTGGGTGTTCTGCTGTCGCCTGTGGCTTGGGCTGAAAACTGGCAAGTGGCCAAGGACGAGGAGGGCATCAAGGTGTCCCTCAGTGAGGTGGCCGGGTCCAAGTACAAGGCCTATCGCGGTGTGACCGTGATCAAGGCGCCGCTGGCCAAGGTCGAGGCGCTGCAGGAGGACGTGTCCGGGGCCTGTGCCTGGATTCACGAATGCAAGTCGCAGAAGCTGCTCAAGCACGAAGGTGACCAGAGCTGGACCTATACCCAGTTCAATACGCCATGGCCGGTGACGCCGCGTGATTCCGTGCTGCACATTACGACCGTCAAGGAGGCGGATGGCAGCCTGACCCGTAACCTGAAAGAAGAGCCGACTTACCTGCCGGAAGAGAAGGGTTTTGTTCGGGTGGCAAAAGTCGACGGCTTCTGGAAGCTGGTGCCCAAGGGTGACAGCACTGAAGTGACCTACCAGGTGCACACCGAGCCAGGTGGTAGCGTGCCGGCGATGGTGGCCAACAAGTTCGTGGTGGATGCGCCGTTCAATACCCTGAAAGGGCTGCGCGAGCGGGCGGAGAAAAACTGAGGTTTTGTGGTGTCTGTGCCGGCCTCTTCGCGGGCAAGCCCGCGAAGAGGCCGGTACAGGACAAATAAAAAAGGCTGCCCGAGGGCAGCCTTCTTGCGTTCGGCTACTGCAGCTTACTTGCGGTCCTTCAGGGCAACGAGGTCGCGCTTTTGCTCGCCGGTGTACAGCTGGCGCGGACGGCCGATCTTGTACGGGCTGGAGAGCATTTCTTTCCAGTGCGAGATCCAGCCCACGGTACGTGCCAGGGCGAAGATCACGGTGAACATGCTGGTCGGAATGCCGATTGCCTTGAGGATGATCCCCGAGTAGAAGTCGACGTTCGGGTACAGCGAGCGCTCGATGAAATACGGATCGGTGAGGGCGATCTCTTCCAGGCGCATGGCCAGTTCCAGCTGTGGGTCGTTCTTGATGCCCAGCTCGCGCAGGACTTCGTCGCAGGTCTGCTTCATCACGGTGGCGCGCGGGTCGCGGTTCTTGTACACGCGATGACCGAAGCCCATCAGCTTGAACGGGTCGTTCTTGTCCTTGGCCTTGGCGATGAATTTGTCGATGTTCGAAACATCACCGATTTCATCGAGCATGGTCAGTACGGCTTCGTTCGCACCGCCGTGGGCCGGGCCCCACAGTGCAGCGATACCGGCGGCGATACAGGCGAACGGGTTGGCACCCGACGAGCCGGCCAGGCGCACGGTGGAGGTAGAGGCGTTCTGCTCGTGGTCGGCGTGGAGGATGAAGATCCGGTCCATTGCCTTGGCCAGCACCGGGCTGATCGGTTTGATCTCGCACGGGGTGTTGAACATCATGTGCAGGAAGTTTTCCGCGTACGACAGGTCGTTGCGCGGGTACATCATCGGCTGGCCCATGGAGTACTTGTAAACCATCGCGGCCAGGGTCGGCATCTTGGCGACCAGGCGCACCGCGGAAATTTCGCGGTGTTGCGGGTTATTGATGTCCAGGGAGTCGTGATAGAACGCCGACAGGGCGCCGACTACGCCGCACATCACTGCCATGGGGTGAGCGTCGCGGCGGAAGCCGTTGAAGAAGGTCTTCAACTGCTCGTGAACCATGGTGTGGTTCTTGACGGTGCTGACGAACTGGGCCTTTTGCTCGGCATTCGGCAATTCGCCATTGAGCAGCAGGTAGCAGGTTTCGAGGTAGTCGGACTGTTCGGCGAGTTGCTCGATCGGGTAGCCGCGGTGCAGCAGGATACCTTTGTCGCCGTCAATATAGGTGATCTTCGACTCGCACGAGGCAGTCGCCATGAAACCTGGGTCGAAGGTGAAGTGACCAGTGGCCCCTAACCCGCGGACGTCGATTACATCAGGACCAACGGTGCCGGTTAAAATGGGCAGCTCGACGGGGGCAGCGCCCTCGATGACCAACTGCGCTTTTTTGTCAGCCATGTGGCCTCCTATTAATGCTTGAAATCATCAGACAGACCCCCCACGCAGGGCCCGCACCACTATAGAGGGATAAATTCAGATGTCAATTTGCCTAAAGGCTTGTTGAATCAAGCATTCAAGCCTGATTTTTCCCGAAATTCTCGCCCATTTACGCCTTTTGTTCATTAAAGGCAATGCGCTATTTGGGCTACCCCGTCACGTTGTCATAAGCAGCCTAACTGTCTATACTCGGCACCCGACCGCCAGGGGCTTGCAAGCCCGAACTGCTGGGGGTCGCCGTTCCCTGGGTGGTGGGTACCTGACCAGTACACTTACCAACAACTTTGCCCTGATTCGCTAGGGGCTCTTCAGTGTGAAAAAAGCCGTGAAAAGCCAACGACCTGTAAACCTAGACCTAAGGACCATCAAGCTCCCCGTCACTGCGTACACGTCCATTCTGCACCGTATCTCCGGCGTCATCCTGTTCATCGGCCTTGCCATCATGCTTTATGCACTGGGCAAGTCGCTGGGTTCCGAGGAAGGCTTCGGTGAGGTGAAGGCGTGTCTGACCAGC
This sequence comes from Pseudomonas sp. FYR_5, assembly GCF_043106315.1. Classification (NCBI taxonomy): domain Bacteria; kingdom Pseudomonadati; phylum Pseudomonadota; class Gammaproteobacteria; order Pseudomonadales; family Pseudomonadaceae; genus Pseudomonas; species Pseudomonas sp. FYR_5. The sequence continues at coordinate 47,648 of NZ_JBICMK010000072.1, forward strand.
CCGCTGGCCAAGTTCGTGACCTGGGGTCTGCTGTCCGCCCTGCTTTATCACCTCGTGGCAGGTGTTCGACACCTGATCATGGACATGGGTATCGGTGAGACGCTGGAAGGCGGCAAGCTGGGCTCGAAAATCGTGATCGTCATCTCCGTGGTGCTGATCGTTCTGGTGGGAGTTTGGGTATGGTAACCAATGTCACGAACCTGTCGCGTTCGGGCCTCTATGACTGGATGGCGCAGCGCGTTTCTGCGGTCGTTCTCGCGGCTTACTTCCTCTTCCTGATCGGCTACGTGGTCGCCCACCCAGGCATCGACTACACCCAGTGGCATGGTCTGTTCTCCAACAACGCGATGCGGATCTTCAGTCTGCTGGCCCTCGTTGCCCTGGGCGCTCACGCCTGGGTCGGCATGTGGACCATTGCAACCGACTACCTGACGCCTATGTCGTTCGGCAAGTCGGCAACTGCGATTCGTTTCCTGTTCCAGGCGGTATGCGGCGTTGCGATGTTCGCTTACTTCGTCTGGGGTGTGCAGATTCTCTGGGGTATCTGATCCATGGCTAGCATTCCAACCATTTCCTTCGACGCCATCATCATCGGTGGCGGCGGCGCCGGCATGCGCGCAGCGCTGCAACTGGCTCAAGGCGGCCACAAGACTGCCGTAGTCACCAAGGTCTTCCCGACCCGTTCGCACACCGTATCCGCCCAGGGCGGCATCACCTGCGCCATCGCTTCGGCCGACCCGAACGACGACTGGCGCTGGCACATGTACGATACCGTCAAGGGTTCCGACTACATCGGTGACCAGGACGCTATCGAATACATGTGTCAGGAAGGCCCGGCTGCGGTCTTCGAGCTGGATCACATGGGTCTGCCGTTCTCGCGCACCGAAACCGGCCGCATCTACCAGCGCCCGTTCGGCGGTCAGTCCAAGGACTTCGGTAAAGGTGGTCAGGCCGCCCGTACCTGTGCCGCTTCGGACCGTACCGGTCACGCGCTGCTGCACACCCTGTACCAGGGCAACCTGAAAGCTGGCACCACGTTCCTCAACGAGTACTACGCAGTTGACCTGGTGAAAAACCAGGACGGCGCATTCGTTGGTGTGATCGCCATCTGCATCGAAACCGGCGAAACCCTGTACATCAAGTCCAAGGCCACCGTGCTGGCCACTGGCGGTGCGGGCCGTATCTACGCTTCCACCACCAACGCCCTGATCAACACCGGTGACGGTATCGGCATGGCCCTGCGTGCAGGCGTGCCGGTGCAGGACATCGAAATGTGGCAGTTCCACCCGACCGGTATCGCCGGCGCTGGTGTACTGGTCACCGAGGGTTGCCGCGGTGAAGGTGGCTACCTGATCAACGCCCACGGCGAGCGCTTCATGGAGCGTTACGCGCCGAACGCCAAAGACCTGGCCGGCCGCGACGTGGTTGCCCGTTCCATGGTCAAGGAAATCATCGCCGGCAACGGCGTGGGCCCGAACAAGGACCACGTACTGCTGAAGCTGGACCACCTGGGCGAGGAAGTGCTGCACAGCCGCCTGCCAGGTATCTGCGAGCTGTCCAAGACCTTCGCCCACGTCGACCCTGTGGTCGCGCCGGTGCCGGTCGTGCCGACCTGCCACTACATGATGGGCGGCGTTGCCACCAACATTCATGGCCAGGCCATCACCATGGACGCCGACGGCCAGGATCACATCATCCCGGGCCTGTTCGCCGTAGGTGAAGTGGCGTGCGTATCGGTTCACGGTGCCAACCGCCTGGGCGGCAACTCGCTGCTCGACCTGGTGGTGTTCGGCCGTGCTGCCGGCCTGCACCTGGAGAAGGCGCTGAGCGAAGGCGTGGAATACCGCGACGCCAGCGACACCGACGTCGATGTTGCCCTGAACCGCCTGAACAAGCTCAACGAGCGTACCAGCGGTGAAGACGTTGCCAGCCTGAAGCGCGAGCTGCAGAGCTGCATGCAGAACTACTTCGGTGTATTCCGTACTGGCGAATACATGCAGAAGGGTATCGAGCAGCTGGCCGGTCTGCGTGACCGTATCGCCAACGTCAAGATCAACGACAAGTCCCAGGCCTTCAACACCGCGCGTATCGAAGCGCTGGAGCTGCAGAACCTGCTGGAAGTCGCCGAAGCTACCGCCATCGCGGCCGAAGCCCGTAAAGAGTCCCGCGGTGCTCACGCCCGTGAAGACTTCGAAGACCGTGACGACGAAAACTGGCTGTGCCACACCCTGTACTACCCGGGTGAGAAGCGCGTTGCCAAGCGCGGCGTCAACTTTGCGCCGAAGACTGTTCCAGCCTTCGAACCAAAAGTCCGGACTTACTAAGGGTGGCTGCTATGTTGAAAGTCGAAGTTTATCGTTACAACCCGGACACCGACTCGGCGCCGAAAATGGAGTCGTTCGACGTCGATACCGGCGGCAAGGACCTGATGGTGCTGGATGTATTGGCACTGATCAAGGAAAAGGACGAGGGTTTCTCGTATCGTCGCTCCTGCCGTGAAGGCGTCTGCGGTTCCGATGGCATGAACATGAACGGCAAGAACGGCCTGGCCTGCATCACCCCGCTGTCGGCGGTGGTGAAGGGCGGCAAGCTGGTTCTGCGTCCGCTGCCAGGCCTGCCAGTCATTCGTGACCTGGTGGTCGATATGAGCATCTTCTACAAGCAGTACGAGAAGGTGAAGCCGTTCCTGCAGAACGACACCCCGGCACCGGCCATCGAGCGCCTGCAGTCGCCGGAAGACCGTGACAAGCTGGACGGCCTGTACGAGTGCATCCTGTGCGCTTGCTGCTCGACTTCCTGCCCGTCGTTCTGGTGGAACCCGGACAAGTTCCTGGGCCCGGCAGCACTGCTGCAAGCTTACCGCTTCCTTGCCGACAGCCGCGATACCAAGACTCAGGAGCGCCTGGCGTCCCTGGATGACCCGTTCAGCGTATTCCGCTGCCGCGGGATCATGAACTGCGTAAACGTTTGCCCGAAAGGTCTCAACCCGACCAAGGCAATCGGTCACGTACGTAACATGCTGCTGCAAAGCGGCACCTGATACAAAGTGTTGTACCTGCAATAAGCCGAGGTGCGGGTGGTGAGCCCGCACTGAGGTAAAACCCGAACAAGGGCCCACAAAGCCCGCGTTCATTACCTATGAAGATATGAGACCAGCAGGGGCTTTCCGGGCTGGTACCCGGAAAATCAGCAGGATCCAGGTGGCGTGGTTCAGTCGCTGTTTTCGGACTTTTCCAGGTTTGCTGTGGCTCTCGCCGATCAGTCCCCTAATCGAGGGTGACCAAGCATGCAAGAAAGCGTGATGCAGCGCATGTGGGATAGCGCCCACCTTTCAGGTGGTAACGCTGCATATGTGGAAGAGCTCTACGAGCTCTACCTGCACGACCCTAACGCTGTGCCAGAAGAGTGGCGCACTTACTTCCAGAAGTTGCCAGCCGACGGCAGCACCGCTACTGATGTATCGCACTCGACAATCCGCGACCATTTCGTACTGCTGGCAAAGAACCAGCGCCGCGCCCAACCGGTTTCCGCCGGGAGCGTGAGCAGTGAACACGAGAAGAAGCAGGTTGAAGTTCTGCGACTGATCCAGGCCTATCGTATGCGCGGCCATCAGGCTGCCAAGCTCGACCCGTTGGGGTTGTGGCAGCGCCCTGCGCCAGTAGACCTGTCGATCAATCACTACGGCTTGACCAATGCCGATCTTGATACGACCTTCCGTGCCGGCGACCTGTTCATCGGCAAAGAGGAGGCGAGCCTACGCGACATCTTCGATGCACTCCAGAAGACATATTGTCGCACCATTGGCGCCGAATTCACCCACATCGTCGATTCCGAGCAGCGCAGCTGGTTCCAGCAGCGCCTTGAAAGCGTGCGCGGCCGTCCGGAGTTTTCCGCTGACGTGCAGGCCCACCTGCTTGAGCGCGTGACCGCCGGTGAGGGCCTGGAAAAGTACCTGGGCACCAAGTACCCGGGCACCAAGCGTTTCGGCCTTGAAGGCGGCGAGAGCCTGATTCCGATGCTGGATGAAATGATCCAGCGTTCCGGCTCTTACGGCGCCAAGGAGGTCGTGATCGGCATGGCCCACCGTGGCCGCCTGAACGTGCTGGTGAACACCTTCGGCAAGAACCCGCGCGAGCTGTTCGACGAGTTCGAAGGCAAGAAGATGAACGAGCTGGGCTCCGGTGACGTGAAGTATCACCAGGGCTTCTCCTCGAACGTGATGACCCCGGGTGGCGAAGTGCACCTGGCCATGGCGTTCAACCCGTCCCACCTGGAAATCGTTTCGCCGGTGGTCGAGGGTTCGGTGCGCGCCCGTCAGGACCGCCGCAACGACACCGTTGGCGACAAGGTGCTGCCGATCTCGATCCACGGCGACGCTGCGTTCGCTGGCCAGGGCGTGGTCATGGAAACCTTCCAGATGTCGCAGACCCGCGGTTTCAAGACCGGCGGAACCGTGCACATCGTGATCAACAACCAGGTTGGTTTCACCATCAGCAACCCGCTGGATGCGCGCTCCACCGAGTACGCGACCGACGTTGCCAAGATGATCCAGGCACCGATCCTGCACGTGAACGGCGATGACCCGGAAGCCGTGCTGTTCGTCACCCAGCTGGCCATCGACTATCGCATGCAGTTCAAGCGTGACGTGGTCATCGACCTGGTCTGCTACCGTCGCCGTGGCCACAACGAGGCTGACGAGCCTAACGGCACCCAGCCGCTGATGTACCAGCAAATCAGCAAGCAGCGCACTACCCGTGAGCTGTATGCCGAGCAACTGATCCAGGCCGGTCGCATCGACGCCGAGCGCGCTCAGGCCAAAATCGACGAGTACCGCAACGCGCTGGACAATGGCCTGCACGTGGTGAAGAGCCTGGTCAAGGAGCCGAACCGCGAGCTGTTCGTCGACTGGCGTCCGTACCTGGGCCATGCCTGGACCGCGCGTCACGACACCCGTTTCGACCTCAAGACCCTGCAGGATCTGTCGGCCAAGCTGCTCGAGCTGCCGGAAGGTTTCGTGGTCCAGCGTCAGGTGTCGAAGATCTACGAAGACCGTCAGAAGATGCAGGCCGGTGGCTTGCCGATCAACTGGGGTTATGCAGAGACCATGGCTTACGCCACCCTGCAGTTCGAAGGTCACCCGATCCGCATGACCGGCCAGGACATCGGCCGTGGCACCTTCTCGCACCGTCACGCGGTGCTGCACAACCAGAAGGACGCCAGCACCTACATTCCGTTGCAGAACCTGTTCCCGGGCCAGCCACGTTTCGACCTGTACGATTCGTTCCTGTCCGAGGAGGCGGTACTGGCCTTCGAATACGGCTACTCCACCACCATGCCGAACGCGCTGGTGATCTGGGAAGCCCAGTTCGGCGACTTCGCCAACGGTGCGCAAGTGGTGATCGACCAGTTCATCACCAGCGGTGAGCACAAGTGGGGTCGCCTGTGCGGTCTGACCATGCTGCTGCCACACGGCTATGAAGGGCAGGGGCCGGAGCACTCCTCCGCGCGTCTGGAGCGTTACCTTCAGCTGTGCGCCGAGCACAACATCCAGGTCTGCGTACCGACTACGCCAGCACAGATTTACCACCTGCTGCGTCGCCAGGTGATCCGCCCGCTGCGCAAGCCGCTGGTAGTCCTGACGCCGAAGTCGCTGCTGCGCCACAAACTGGCCATCTCGACTCTGGAAGACCTGGCAGAAGGCTCGTTCCAGACTGTGATCCCGGAAATCGACGCAATCGATCCGGCCAAGGTCGAGCGTCTGGTGCTGTGCAGCGGCAAGGTCTACTACGACCTGCTGGAAAAGCGCCGTGCCGAAGGCCGCGAAGACATTGCCATCCTGCGTATCGAGCAGCTGTATCCGTTCCCTGAGGACGATCTGGTCGAAATCCTCGCGCCTTACACCAACCTCAAGCATGCGGTCTGGTGTCAGGAAGAGCCGATGAACCAGGGCGCCTGGTACAGCAGCCAGCACCACATGCGCCGTATCCTGGGCCGCCACAACAAGGCACTGACCCTGGAATACGCCGGTCGCGACGCTTCTGCCGCGCCAGCCTGTGGTTACGCTTCGAAGCACGTCGAACAGCAGGAAAAACTGCTGCAAGACGCCTTCACTGTCTAACGCCTTCGCGCACCTGAAACCGAATTTAAGGAAACACAGATAATGGCTATCGAGATCAAAGCCCCAACCTTCCCGGAATCGGTTGCCGACGGCACCGTTGCCACCTGGCACAAGAAGCCGGGCGAAGCCGTCAAGCGTGACGAGCTGATCGTCGACATCGAGACTGACAAGGTTGTCCTGGAAGTACTGGCTACTGCCGATGGCGTGCTGGGTGACATCGTCAAGGGCGAGGGCGACACCGTCCTGTCCGACGAACTGCTGGGTTCGATCGTTGAAGGCGGTGCTGCCGCAGCACCAGCCGCGGCAGCCGCTCCTGCTGCTGCTCCGGCCGCTGCTGCCGCTGACGCCGGCGAAGATGACCCGATCGCTGCCCCGGCCGCGCGCAAGCTGGCTGAAGAAAACGGCATCGACCTGGCTACCGTGGCAGGTACCGGTAAAGGCGGTCGCGTCACCAAGGAAGACGTGGTTGCTGCTGTTGCCAACAAGAAGTCGGCACCTGCCGCTGCACCGGCTGCCAAGCCTGCCGCTGCTGCCGCTGCCCCGGTTGTCGTCGCCGCTGGCGACCGTACCGAGAAGCGCGTGCCGATGACCCGCCTGCGTGCCAAGATCGCCGAGCGTCTGGTCGAAGCCCAGTCCAACATGGCGATGCTGACCACCTTCAACGAAGTGGACATGACCGAAGTCATGGCCCTGCGCTCGAAGTACAAGGACCTGTTCGAGAAGACCCACAATGGCGTGCGCCTGGGCTTCATGTCGTTCTTCGTCAAGGCTGCTACCGAAGCGCTGAAGCGCTTCCCGGCCGTGAACGCTTCGATCGACGGCAACGACATCGTCTACCACGGCTTCGCCGACGTCGGTGTTGCCGTGTCCAGCGACCGTGGCCTGGTGGTGCCGGTGCTGCGTAACGCCGAGTCGATGAGCCTGGCTGAAATCGAGAACGGCATCGCTACCTTCGGCAAGAAGGCCCGTGACGGCAAACTGGCCATCGAAGAAATGACCGGTGGCACCTTCACCATCACCAACGGTGGTACCTTCGGTTCGATGATGTCGACCCCGATCGTCAACCCGCCGCAGGCCGCCATTCTCGGCATGCACAACATCATCCAGCGCCCGATGGCCATCAACGGCCAGGTCGTGATTCGCCCGATGATGTACCTGGCGCTGTCGTACGATCACCGCCTGATCGACGGCAAGGAAGCGGTAACCTTCCTGGTCACTATCAAGAACCTGCTGGAAGATCCGTCCCGCCTGCTGCTGGACATCTAATCGCGCAGCTGTAAGCTGCAAGCCGCAAGCTTCAAGCTGAAGCCTGCTGGTCTTGCGGCTTGCAGCTTGCCGCTTGAAGCTAAAAAGGAATCTTTTATGACCCAGAAATTCGACGTAGTGGTGATTGGTGCAGGTCCTGGCGGCTATGTAGCTGCCATCAAGGCTGCCCAACTTGGTCTGAAGACTGCCTGTATCGAGAAGTACACCGACGCCGAGGGCAAGCTGGCCCTGGGCGGCACCTGCCTGAACGTAGGTTGCATTCCTTCCAAGGCGCTGCTGGACAGCTCCTGGAAGTACAAGGAAGCCAAAGAGAGCTTCAACGTCCACGGTATCTCCACTGGCGAAGTGAAGATGGACGTCGCCGCGATGGTTGGCCGCAAGGCTGGCATCGTCAAGAACCTGACCGGTGGCGTTGCCACCCTGTTCAAGGCCAACGGCGTTACTTCGATCCAGGGCCACGGCAAGCTGCTGGCTGGCAAGAAGGTCGAAGTCACCAAGGCTGACGGCACCACCGAAATCATCGAAGCCGAGAACGTGATCCTGGCTTCCGGCTCGCGCCCGATCGACATTCCGCCGGCTCCGGTCGACCAGAACGTCATCGTCGACTCCACCGGCGCCCTGGAATTCCAGGCCGTACCGAAGCGCCTGGGCGTTATCGGTGCAGGCGTGATCGGCCTGGAGCTGGGCTCGGTATGGGCTCGCCTGGGTGCTGAAGTCACCGTGCTGGAAGCCCTGGACACCTTCCTGATGGCTGCCGACACCGCCGTGTCGAAAGAAGCCCAGAAGACCCTGACCAAGCAAGGCCTGGACATCAAGCTGGGCGCTCGCGTCACCGGCTCGAAAGTCAACGGCAATGAAGTCGAAGTGACCTACACCAACGCCGAAGGCGAGCAGAAGATCACCTTCGACAAGCTGATTGTCGCAGTCGGCCGTCGCCCGGTGACCACCGATCTGCTGGCTTCCGACAGCGGCGTGACCATCGACGAGCGTGGTTACATCTTCGTCGACGATTACTGCGCCACCAGCGTTCCGGGCGTGTACGCCATCGGTGACGTGGTACGCGGCATGATGCTGGCCCACAAGGCTTCGGAAGAGGGCATCATGGTCGTCGAGCGCATCAAGGGCCACAAGGCCCAGATGAACTACGACCTGATCCCGTCGGTCATCTACACCCACCCGGAAATCGCGTGGGTCGGCAAGACCGAACAGGCCTTGAAGGCCGAGGGCGTTGAGGTTAACGTGGGCACCTTCCCGTTCGCGGCCAGCGGCCGTGCGATGGCTGCCAACGACACCGGTGGTTTCGTCAAGGTCATCGCCGATGCCAAGACCGACCGCGTTCTGGGTGTTCACGTGATTGGCCCATCGGCTGCCGAACTGGTGCAGCAGGGCGCAATCGCAATGGAATTCGGCACCAGTGCCGAGGATCTGGGCATGATGGTCTTCAGCCATCCAACCCTGTCCGAAGCGTTGCATGAAGCAGCGCTGGCGGTGAATGGCGGCGCCATTCACGTGGCCAACCGTAAGAAGCGTTAATTATAAGAAACCACGGCGGGCTGCCCGTCGTGAGTCTTGCGTGCATGACTCACCGCGGAAAGTCCGCCGGACCGGATCACACGGGAAACCCGGGGTCAACGGTCACAGGTGGTGCGGCGCCACTGATGGCGCAGCGCCGAAGCGCAGTACCTAACGAAGACGGTAAAAAGCATGAATCTTCACGAGTATCAGGGTAAGCAGCTGTTCGCTGAATACGGCCTGCCAGTTTCCAAGGGTTTCGCAGTCGATACCCCTGAGCAAGCTGCAGAAGCCTGCGACAAGATCGGCGGGAACGAGTGGGTTGTAAAGGCCCAGGTTCACGCGGGTGGTCGCGGTAAAGCGGGCGGCGTAAAGCTGGTTCGCAGCAAGGAAGACGCCAAGGCGTTCGCTGCACAGTGGTTGGGCAAGAATCTGGTTACCTACCAGACCGATGCCAACGGTCAACCCGTCTCCAAGATTCTGGTCGAATCCTGCACTGACATCGCCAAAGAGCTGTACCTGGGCGCTGTAGTCGATCGTTCGAGCCGCCGTATCGTGTTCATGGCTTCCACCGAAGGTGGCGTGGACATCGAGAAAGTCGCTCACGAAACGCCTGAGAAAATCCTCAAGGCCACCATCGACCCACTGGTCGGCGCTCAGCCGTTCCAGGGTCGCGAGCTGGCATTCCAGCTGGGCCTGGAAGGCAAGCAAGTTCAACAGTTCGCCAAGATCTTCGTTGGCCTGGCCAAGCTGTTCAAGGATCACGACCTGGCGCTGCTGGAAGTGAACCCGCTGGTGATCAAGGCCGATGGCGACCTGCACTGCCTCGATGCCAAGATCAACATCGACGCCAACGCCATGTACCGTCAGCCGAAGCTGAAAACCTTCCACGACCCGTCGCAGGACGATGCCCGTGAAGCCCACGCTGCCAAGTTCGAACTGAACTACGTTGCCCTTGAAGGCAACATCGGCTGCATGGTCAACGGTGCCGGCCTGGCCATGGGTACCATGGACATCGTCAACCTGCACGGCGGCAAGCCGGCCAACTTCCTTGACGTTGGCGGTGGTGCTACCAAAGAGCGCGTAACCGAAGCGTTCAAGATCATTCTGTCCGACAGCAATGTCGCGGCCGTTCTGGTCAACATCTTCGGCGGCATCGTTCGCTGCGACATGATTGCCGAAGGCATCATTGGTGCAGTGAAAGAAGTCGGCGTCAAAGTTCCGGTCGTCGTTCGCCTCGAAGGCAACAACGCCGAACTGGGCGCTAAAGTACTGGCAGAAAGCGGTTTGAACATCATTGCGGCAACCAGCCTGACCGACGCTGCTCAACAAGTTGTCAAAGCTGCGGAGGGCAAGTAATGAGCGTCCTGATCAATAAAGACACCAAAGTCATCTGCCAGGGCTTCACCGGCTCGCAGGGTACTTTCCACTCCGAACAGGCCATCGCCTACGGCACCAAGATGGTCGGCGGCGTAACCCCAGGCAAGGGTGGCACCACCCACCTGGGCCTGCCGGTGTTCAACACCGTCAAGGAAGCCGTGGAAGCGACCGGCGCTGACGCTTCGGTCATCTACGTACCGGCTCCGTTCTGCAAAGACTCGATCCTGGAAGCGGCCTTCGGCGGCATCAAGCTGATCGTCTGCATCACCGAAGGCATTCCTACCCTGGACATGCTGGATGCCAAGGTCAAGTGCGACGAGCTGGGCGTTACCCTGATCGGCCCTAACTGCCCAGGTGTCATCACTCCGGGCGAGTGCAAGATCGGCATCATGCCAGGCCACATCCACCTGCCAGGCAAGGTCGGTATCGTTTCGCGTTCCGGCACCCTGACCTACGAAGCTGTGAAGCAGACCACCGACGCCGGCTTCGGCCAGTCGACCTGCGTCGGCATTGGCGGTGACCCGATCCCGGGCTCCAACTTCATCGACATCCTGAAGCTGTTCCAGGAAGACCCGAAGACCGAAGCGATCGTCATGATCGGTGAGATCGGCGGTTCGGCTGAAGAAGAAGCCGCGGCCTACATCAAGGCCCACGTCACCAAGCCTGTCGTTTCCTACATCGCCGGTGTTACTGCACCTGCGGGCAAGCGCATGGGCCACGCTGGCGCCATCATCTCCGGCGGCAAGGGTACTGCGGACGAGAAGTTCGCCGCCCTGCAGGACGCGGGTGTGAAGACCGTGCGTTCCCTGGCTGACATTGGCAAGGCCCTGGCCGAGCTGACTGGCTGGGAAGCCAAGAAGTAATACTGCTACACCCCCCACGCGCACAGAGGCCACCTTCGGGTGGCCTTTGTCGTATGTGGGGTTCGTAGGAGCGGGTTTACCCGCGAAGAGGCCGGTGCTGGCGATAGAGATTCTTCGATAGGTTTGATAGGAATTTTCACGCAGACGAATGTTTCAATCCGAGGATAATACCTGCCGTCCTCGGTCACACAGACGACAAACATGTACGCACATCGGACAAGCAGCACTGTGCCAGTGCGTTTGACTGACAAACCAGTTACATTACGCGTTCACTCTGTGCCCGTACCCCAAAAGGGAACGACACGCTAAACGGGTCTGGCCTATCAAGCCGGGCAGCATTTCCCCTTACCCAAAGGGAAATCCCCTCTCGAATCCCGATTTCAGCAGTGTGGTACTACCTTAAATGAAAGTTCTCAAAGGCCAGGATATCCTGGCGCTTGGCTTTATGACGTTTGCGCTTTTCGTGGGTGCAGGCAATATCATCTTCCCGCCTATCGTCGGTCTGCAGTCTGGCCCGCACGTCTGGATGGCGGCCTTGGGCTTCCTGGTCACTGCCGTGGGCCTGCCGGTCATCACCGTTGTCGCCTTGGCCAAGGTCGGTGGTGGCATGGATGCACTGAGCAGCCCGATCGGCAAGTTCTTCGGCGGCCTGCTGGCGGCTGTGTGCTACCTGTCGGTCGGCCCGCTGTTCGCCACCCCGCGTACGGCGACCGTGTCGTTCGAAGTAGGCGTTGCACCGCTGACCGGTGAAAGCCCGCTGGCGCTGTTCATCTACAGCCTGGTGTACTTCATCGTCGTGCTGGCCGTGTCCATGTACCCTGGCAAGTTGCTCGACACCGTGGGCCGCTTCCTGGCGCCGTTGAAGATCATTGCCCTGGCGGTGCTGGGTATCGCTGCCTTCGCGTTGCCCGCCGGTACCATTGGTGAAGCACAGCCTGCCTATGCCGCCGCTGCGTTCTCCAAGGGCTTCTCCGATGGCTACCTGACCATGGATACCCTGGGTGCCCTGGTGTTCGGTATCGTCATTGTCAATGCCATTCGTTCGCGCGGTGTCGAGTCGCCGAGGCTGATCACCCGCTACGCCATCATCGCCGGCCTGATCGCCGGTGTCGGGCTGGCCCTGGTCTACATCAGCCTGTTCCGCCTGGGTGCCACCAGCCACGACATTGCCGCTGACGCCACCAACGGTGCGGCGGTGCTGCATGCCTACGTACAGCACACCTTCGGTTCGCTGGGCAGCGGCTTCCTGGCCGTGCTGATCGCGCTGGCCTGCCTGGTGACTGCGGTTGGTCTGACCTGTGCCTGTGCCGAGTACTTCAGCCAGATCCTGCCGCTGTCGTACCGCGCGCTGGTGGTGATCCTCGCCGGCTTCTCGCTGCTGATCTCCAACCTTGGCCTGACCAAGTTGATCATGTTCTCGATCCCGGTGCTCACCGCCATCTATCCGCCGTGCATCGTGGTGGTCGGTCTGAGCTTCGTCAAAGACCTGTGGAACTCGCCAACGCGCATCCTGGCACCCGTGATGCTGGTCTCGCTGCTGTTCGGCATGGTCGATGCGATCAAGGGCAGTAGCCTTGCCCACATGTTGCCAGACTTCATGGCGCACCTGCCATTGAGTGATGCCGGTATGGCTTGGCTGGTACCGTCGGTGGTGACCCTGGTGGGTGCCGTGGCCTGCGACCGCATGCTCGGCAAGCCGCGCGAGGCGTTGGCCTGACCGTACAAGTCGAAGCCTGAGGGCGGCATCGGCCACAAGCCGTAGGGTGCGCGCCAAGGGTGAAAACAAGAGAGCCCCGTATCCGAAAGGATGCGGGGCTTTTCGTTGGTTGCCTGTTGCGGTCTCTTCGCAGCAGGTCAGGCATTTTTCACTGTGCAGGTGTGCCTTTTGCCGCTTGCCAGCGTCGAAATCCGGTCCCTATCCTTTAGGCACATGGCCCTTTCGGGAACCCTGCATGAACTTCATCCAAAGCAACCTCAACAACCTGCTGGCCATCGCCTGGTTCGCCCTTTGCTGGGGTGGCTATACCCGCTATGCGATCTGGAAGGGGCGCGACACCGCGTGCCTGGCCAGTGTGCTGCACCTGTACCGCGAAGACTGGATGCGCCGTATGTTGCTGCGCGACAACCGCATCGCCGATGCCAGCGTGATCGGTAACCTGGAGCGCAACGCCTCGTTCTTTGCCTCCAGCACCCTGATCATTCTGGCTGGCATCCTCACCGTGCTCGGTGCCTCCGACCGGGCACTGTCGTTGCTGGCCGACCTGCCGCTGGTTCAGCAAACATCCCAGGGCATGTCGGAGATCAAGCTGCTGTGCCTGGCCATGGTATTTGTCTATGCCTTCTTCACGTTCAGCTGGTGCATGCGCCAATACAACTTTGCCGCCGTGCTGGTGGGCTCGGCGCCGATGATCGGCGAACGGCTGGTCAACGAGCTGGAGCGCAAGGCGTTCGCTTCACGGGCGGCGCGGGTATTGTCGTTGGCGGCTAACCAGTTCAACCTGGGGCTGCGTTCTTATTACTTCGGAATGGCCATGTTGAGCTGGTTCATCAGCCCATGGTTGTTCATGGCGATGAGTGTGGGAGTAGTGCTGATTCTGTACCGTCGAGAGTTCCATTCGGATGTACTCGATGTGATGGTGTTCACACCGACCGAAAGTGTATTGTCGGAGCCTGCCAAGGAAAGCTCCGTAGCCTCTAACTGAAACGATTAATCGAAACTTTGCAGGCACAAAAAAACCCGACGTCGTCGGGTTTTTTTGTTTCAGCCAATTATTGCTTGGCGGGTTCTGCCGGAGTAGCTGGAGCCGCTTCTGGCGCCGGAGTAGCCGGAGCGGCTTCTTCGGCAGCCTTCTGCTCGGCTTCGGCCTGATCTTTGGCAGCTTCAGCGTTTTCCTCGGCTGCTTCGTTCATCTTATCCTGAGCTTCACCCATTTTTTCCTGGGCTTGCTCGGCGTGTTGCTGTGCGTCTTGGGCTTTGTCTTCGCTCGCTTTATCGCAAGCAGCCAGGCCCATGGCAGCGGCCAGCATCAGAGCAAAAGCAAAAGGTTTACGCATGGGGGTGTATCTCCTTGGTGGAATAAGTGACTTGTTCCTTCGAGTGCCACTACGCGGAATAAGTTCAACGAAGATTACAGATATATAACGCCTCATTCTATATAGACTTTTCAACGAATTCATGAAGCCGCCCTGCGGCCAATGGGAACAGCCAATGAGCGATTCAACCTTGATGGCAATGGCCGAGCGCTTTCTCTCGGCTTTAAAACATTGTCAGTTGTTGCAGATGCGGGTGGCGCAGGCTGATGGCGATGGCATGACCCTGGTCCTGCCGTGGTCGCCGGCCATTGTCGGCAACCCGCAAACTGGTGCTGTGCACGGCGGGGCGCTGACCACGCTGATGGACACCACCTGTGGCATGGCCACGTTGTGTGTGTTGCCGCGCTTCGAAGTGTGCCCGACGTTGGACCTGCGCATCGACTACATGCACCCTGCTGAGGCCGGCAAGGACATCTACGGTCACGCCCAGTGCTACCGTGTTACCCGCGACGTGATCTTCACCCGTGGCACCGCCTACCAGGACGACCCCGACCAGCCCATCTGCCAGGTGGTGGGCACGTTCATGCGCCTGGGCCAGGACATCAAGGGCGGCATCCGTTTCGGCGACAGTCTGAAGGAGGGCAAGGCATGATTCCGCGCGCGGTGCGCCAGCAGCTCAACGCCGCCCATGCGGTGGGCGACTATCGACCATTGCTGGCGCTGATTCCCTATGCCGGGCTGATCGGCATCGAATGCGAGCGTCAGGGCGATGACTTGTTGTTCCGCCTGCCGGCCAGCCCTGACAATATCGGCAACCCGCTGTTACCGGCCATTCATGGCGGCGTGATCGCCGGCTTCATGGAGCTGTCGGCAGCGCTGTACCTGCTGATCTACAGCGAGAGCGCAAGCATTCCGAAGATCATCGACTTTTCTGTCGACTACCTGCGCGCCGGGCATTTTCGCGATACCTACGCCCAGTGCCAGCTGTGGCGCCAGGGCCGGCGGGTGACCAACGTGGCCATCACCGCGTGGCAGGGCGACAGGCAGTCGCCGATTGCCACGGCCCGTGCGCATTTCAAGATCGAACCGGAAAAGCCCTTGAAATCATCCGGGCAGCCCCCATCTGCATGACATCCGCCGTTAACGCTGGCCGAATCGGCCGCCAGGCGCCATCGCCATCAGATCGGAGTTTCGAAGACCATGACTGTGGAAACACAAAAGGAAACGCTGGGCTTCCAGACCGAGGTGAAGCAACTGCTGCACCTCATGATTCACTCGCTGTACTCGAACAAGGAAATCTTCCTGCGGGAGCTGATTTCCAATGCTTCCGACGCCGCCGACAAGCTGCGTTTCGAAGCGTTGGCCAAGCCAGAGCTGTTCGAGGGCGATACTGACCTGAAGATTCGCCTGAGCTTCGACAAGGACGCTGGTACCGTGACCCTCGAGGACAACGGCATCGGCATGAGCCGCGAAGACGTCATTACCCACCTGGGCACCATCGCCAAGTCCGGCACTGCCGACTTCATGAAGAACCTCACCGGTGACCAGAAGAAGGACTCGCACCTGATCGGTCAGTTCGGCGTGGGCTTCTACTCCGCGTTCATCGTTGCCGACAAGGTCGATGTGTACAGCCGCCGTGCTGGTCAGCCAGCGGCGGAAGGTGTGCACTGGTCGTCGAAAGGCGAGGGCGAATTCGAAGTCGCCACCATCGACAAACCACAGCGTGGTACCCGTATCGTCCTGCACCTGAAGAAGGACGAACAGGAGTTCGCCGATGGCTGGCGCCTGCGCAACGTGGTCAAGAAGTACTCCGATCACATTGCCCTGCCGATTCAACTGCCAAAAGAGCAGGCCGCCGCCGAAGGTGAAGAACAGCCGGCCGAAGAGTGGGAAACCGTCAACCGCGCCAGCGCCCTGTGGACCCGTTCGCGCACCGAGGTGAAGGACGAGGAATACCAGGAGTTCTACAAGCACATTGGCCATGACTTCGAAAACCCGCTGGCCTGGAGCCACAACAAGGTCGAAGGCAAGCTCGAATACAACTCGCTGCTGTACGTGCCGGCCCGTGCGCCGTTCGACCTGTACCAGCGCGAAGCGCCGCGCGGCCTGAAGCTGTACGTGCAGCGTGTGTTCATCATGGACCAGGCCGAGTCGTTCCTGCCGTTGTACCTGCGCTTCATCAAGGGTGTGGTCGATTCCAACGACCTGTCGCTGAACGTGTCGCGTGAAATCCTGCAGAAAGACCCGATCATCGATTCGATGAAAACCGCGCTGACCAAGCGCGTGCTGGACATGCTGGAGAAGCTGGCGAAGAACGAACCCGAGCAGTACAAGGGCTTCTGGAAAAACTTCGGTCAGGTGCTGAAAGAGGGCCCGGCCGAAGACTTCGCCAACAAGGAGAAAATCGCCGGCCTGCTGCGCTTTGCGTCCACCCAGGACGACAGCGGCGAGCAGAGCGTCGCCCTGGCCGACTACCTGGCCCGTGCCAAGGAAGGTCAGGACAAGATCTATTACCTCACCGGCGAGTCGTACGCGCAGGTCAAGAACAGCCCGCACCTGGAAGTCTTCCGCAAGAAAGGCATCGAAGTGCTGCTGCTGACTGACCGCATCGACGAGTGGCTGATGAGCTACCTCAACGAATTCGACGGCAAGGCCTTTGTCGATATCGCCCGTGGCGACCTGGACCTGGGCAAGCTGGATTCGGAAGAAGACAAGAAAGCCCAGGAAGAAGTCGCCAAGGACAAGGAAGGTTTGGTCGAGCGACTGAAAGGTGCGCTGGGTGACACCGTGGCCGAAGTGCGCGTATCGCACCGCCTGACCGACTCGCCGGCGATCCTGGCCATCGGCGAGCAGGACCTGGGCCTGCAGATGCGCCAGATTCTGGAAGCCAGCGGGCAGAAAGTGCCGGAGTCCAAGCCGATCTTCGAGTTCAACCCGAGTCACCCGCTGATCGAGAAGTTGGACCACGAGCAGAGCGAAGACCGTTTCGCCGAGCTGTCGCACATCCTGTTCGATCAGGCGGCCCTGGCGGCCGGTGACAGCTTGAAGGACCCGGCGGCGTACGTTCGTCGCCTGAACAAGCTACTGGTCGAGCTGTCTGCTTGAGTTGATGCATAGGAAAGCCCGCTTCGGCGGGCTTTTTTCATGGGTGTCTTTTTGTGAAAAGTGCCAAAGGAGTGCTAGATGAGCAAAGTTATCGTCGAGTCGCTGGTTTATCACCTGTCCGGCAAGGCCTATGAAAGCCGTTTGGTCTATGAGCCGGGGGCGCTGGGCCGTCCGGGCCTGGTGATGGCGCCGAACTGGATGGGCATTGGCGAAGGTGCCGAGCGTATCGCCAAGGAAGTCGCCGAGAAGGGCTATGTGGTGTTGATTGCCGACCTCTACGGGCAATCGGTGCGCCCGTCCAATGCCGATGAGGCAGGCGTGGCGATGATGCCGCTGAAGAATGACCGTGACGAACTGCGCAAACGCATGCAGGAAGCCTTGGCGCAATTGTTGGGCCAGTCGAAGGCGCTGCTGGAGCCTGGCAAGGTGGCTACCTTCGGCTTCTGCTTCGGTGGTTGCTGCGCCCTGGAGCTGGCCCGTAGCGGCGCCGACCTGCGCGCGGCAGTGTCGTTCCACGGTACTCTGGACACGCCGAACCCTGAAGATGCCAAGCGCATCAAGGGTTCGGTGCTGGTGTTGCATGGTGCCTCCGACCCATTGGTGCCTAAAGAGCAGCTGCCGGCATTCGAGGACGAGATGAACGCGGCCAAGGTGGACTGGCAGTTGCTCAGTTATGGCGGTGCGGTGCACTCGTTTACCGACCCGAATGCCAACGTGCCGGGCAAGATGCAGTATGACCGGCGCACTTCCGAGCGAGCGTTCCGTTCGATGCATAATCTGCTGAGTGAAGTGTTCCAGCGCTGAGATTGCAGGGGGCTGCTTTGCAGCCCTTCGCGGGTGAACCCGCTCCTACGCGACGGCCTGCGCCCAATCACCAATGTGCGTTCACCCCTGATCAGGTGTAGGAGCGGGTTTACCCGCGAATACGGTGGCGGCGGCAACGGTGAACAGCGGGTGGAGATTGGCCAGCAGGGCCGGCCCTTTCGCGGGTGAACCCGCTCCTACAGGACGGCCTGCGCCCAATCACCAATGTGCGTTCACCCCTGATCAGGTGTAGGAGCGGGTTTACCCGCGAATACGGTGGCGGCGGCAACGGTGAACAGCGGGTGGAAATTGGCCGGCAGGTCCGGCCTCTTCGCGGGTAAACCCGCTCCTACACGACGGGCTGCGCCCAGCCGTCGACCTGTGTCCACCCCCGATCACCGAGGTAACTCGATCCTGGAATGTTCCCCCGGCACCACCGGCCAATCCCCCGCAGCCCACCTGGCCCGGGCCCGCTCGATCAGCTCCGGGTCGCTGGCCACGAAATTCCAGTTCATCCGACGCGGCCCATCCAGCGGTGCACCGCCAATCAGTACCAATTGGCATTCACCCTCCGCATACAACGTCACCTCTTCCCCCTCCGGCAGTACTACCAGGCTGCACGGTTCCACGTCTTCATCGTTCATCGTCAACTCACCATCGAGCAGGTACAGCGCCCGCTGCACATGCTCATTCGGTACCAGCAAGGTGGTCGCCGGCTGCATCTGAACGTGCGCATAAAGGGTAGGGGACAGCACCGGCACTGGGGACTTCAAGCAGAACCCGCTGCCAGCAATCATGCAGATACGTACACCCAAGCTGTCACTGACGGGCAAGCTCGCGGCGGGGTGATGGCTGTAGCTTGCCGGGCCTTGCTCAAACTCGCGCGGCGATGCCAGCCATACCTGCAGCCCATGCAGGCGCGAGCCATGGGCCAGGGCATCCTCGGGGGTGCGCTCGACATGCGCGACGCCGCTGCCCGCAGTCATCCAGCTGACATCACCTGGCAGCACTCGCTGCGCCGAGCCAAGGCTGTCCTTGTGCAGGATTGCGCCTTCGAACAGGTAGGTCAGGGTCGACAAGCCGATATGCGGATGTTGGCGGATGTCCATGCCATGCCCCGGGGCATAGTCCGTTTCGAGCATGTGGTCGAAAAACACGAACGGGCCGACGCTGCGGCACTGGGCTGACGGCAGCGGGCGGAGGATCGGCTGGCCCTCGACCGATTCGGCACGGGGGTGAATGACCAGGGGGCTGCTCATGGGACGGCTCCAGGCGAGGTGACAGTGCTTCAAGCATAACGGTTTGCCTGCTGTGGCTGAACCGTCGCGTTGGCCGGCCGGTCTACTGTTTTCATACTCGGATAAGGAACCTGCCCATGATTGCCAGAGCGCTGGCCTGCGTGATGTTGTCTGCCTGTCTAAGCCAGGCGGCCCAGGCACGCGACTACCGCTACAGCGATGCCCATTTGCATTACGTGGACTTTTTCCAGGAAAGCGAAGGCATGCCGGCCCTGCTTGAGGCCATGGATGCTGCGGGTATCGAGCAGTCGATGATTTCCGGAATACCAGTGGCCAAGAAATGGCACGAAGACGAACCCAAGCGCCCGCGCTACTACGCCGGTGATGACGCTGATGCCTACTGGTACAGCGCTACCGATACTTACGTGGCGGCGGCGCTGCAGCAATTGCCAAGTGAGCAGCGCAAGCGCTTCCACCCATTCCTCAGCGGTTTCAACCCGGTGGACAAGAATGCGGTCAGCCATATCGAGCGCATGCTCGATTTGTACCCGGGCCTTTGGCAGGGCATCGGCGAGGTGTTTACTCGTCACGATGATCTGACAGCGCTGACCAGTGGGGACACGCCGCGCGCCAACAACGAGGCCATGACGCGCATCTATCATCTGGCGGCCGAGCGCGATCTACCGGTGCTCCTGCATTCCAACATCACTTCCAAGCGCGAGCGCAACCCGCTGTACCTGGCGGAGATCGAAGAGCCGCTGCGCAATCACCCGCATACGCGATTCATCTGGGCGCATGCCGGCAGCAGCATGGAGATACACCGCCACCAGACGCAGATGGACTTTCTACTGCCAGTACTGACGCGATTGCTGGAGGACTACCCGAACCTGTATGTCGATCTGTCGTGGAGTGTGCTGCAGCCGTATTTGCTGGATAAGCACGGCGTGCCGCGCAAGGAATGGCTGGCGCTGGTCGAGAAGTACCCGGAGCGCTTCATGCTGGGGTCGGATGTGGTGGGGCGGTTTGGCAGCCTGGGGGAACAGATGCACGGGTTCAAGCCGTTTCTGGATGCCTT
Source organism: Pseudomonas sp. FYR_5 (assembly GCF_043106315.1). Lineage (NCBI taxonomy): Bacteria > Pseudomonadati > Pseudomonadota > Gammaproteobacteria > Pseudomonadales > Pseudomonadaceae > Pseudomonas > Pseudomonas sp. FYR_5. Next base: position 68,042 of record NZ_JBICMK010000072.1, read on the forward strand.
GCCGGAGGCGGTGGCGCACAAGGTGGCCCGGGAGAACTTTCTGGCGGTGTTGCCCAAGGCGCGCGATTAGCCTGCAATGACCAAAAACACTGCAAATGACCTGTGTAGGAGCGGGTTTACCCGCGAAGAGGCCAGCACAGGCAACCCAAACAAAAACGCCCCGAACCAGTCGGGGCGTTTTCATTTACAGCAGCAGCGTCTTACTTGCCTTCCCAGCGCTTGAGTACCAGGGTGGCGTTGGTGCCGCCGAAGCCGAAGCTGTTGCTCATGACCGTATCGATCTTGGCGTTTTCTTCGGTTTTACGCAGGACTGGCAAGTCGGCGACTTCCGGGTCCAGCTCGTCGATGTTGGCAGAGCCGGCGATGAAGTTGTTTTCCATCATCAGCAGGCAGTAGATCGCCTCGTGCACGCCGGCGGCGCCCAGCGAGTGACCCGACAGGCTCTTGGTAGAGCTGATCTTCGGTGCCTTGTCGCCGAACACGGCACGCACGCCCTTGATCTCGGCCACGTCACCGACCGGGGTCGAGGTGCCGTGGGTGTTCAGGTAGTCGATCGGGGTGTCGACGGTGGACAGCGCCTGCTGCATGCAGCGGATGGCGCCTTCGCCGCTCGGTGCAACCATGTCGTAGCCGTCGGAAGTGGCACCGTAGCCAACGATCTCGGCGTAGATCTTGGCGCCACGTGCCAGGGCGTGTTCCAGTTCCTCGACCACGACCATGCCGCCACCGCCAGCGATGACGAAGCCATCACGGTCAGCGTCGTAGGCGCGCGAGGCCAGTTCCGGGGTTTCGTTGCGCTTGGTCGACAGGGCGCCCATGGCATCGAACAGGAACGACTGGCTCCAGTGCTCTTCTTCACCACCGCCGGCGAAGACGATGTCCTGCTTGCCCCACTGGATCTGCTCCAGTGCGGTGCCGATGCAGTGAGCCGAGGTGGCGCAGGCCGACGAGATCGAGTAGTTGATGCCCTTGATCTTGAACGGGGTGGCCAGGCATGCCGACACGGTGCTGCCCATGGTGCGGGTTACACGGTATGGGCCGACGCGCTTGACGCCCTTCTCACGCAGGGTGTCCAGCGCTTCCATCTGGTTCAGGGTCGAGGCGCCGCCGGAGCCAGCCACCAGGCCGGTACGCGGGTTGGAAACCTGCTCTTCGGTCAGGCCGGAGTCCTTGATCGCGTCCTGCATGGCCAGGTAGGCGTAGGCAGCCGCGTGGCCGACGAAGCGGTAAACCTTGCGGTCGATCAGTTCTTCGAGGTTGAGGTCGATGGACCCGGAAACCTGGCTACGCAGCCCCATTTCCTTGTATTCCGGGTTGAAACGGATACCCGGACGGCTGTTGCGCAGGTTTTCGGTGACGGTAGCTTTGTCATTGCCCAGGCACGATACGATGCCCAGACCAGTGATAACGACGCGGCGCATGCGAATAACCCTTAGAAATTGTCAGTGGAGGTGAACACGCCGACCCGCAGGCCTTCGGCAGTGTAGATCTCGCGGCCGTCGACGCTGACCGAGCCATCGGCGATGGCCATGTTCAGCTTGCCCTTCAGGACGCGCTTGATGTGAATGTTGTACGTGACTTTCTTGGCTTCAGGCAGTACCTGGCCAAAGAATTTCACCTCGCCCGAACCCAGGGCGCGGCCACGGCCCGGCAGGCCCTGCCAGCCGAGGAAGAAGCCAACCAGCTGCCACATGGCATCGAGGCCCAGGCAGCCCGGCATTACCGGATCGCCTTCGAAATGGCAGGCGAAGAACCACAGGTCCGGGTTGATATCCAGCTCGGCGACCAACTCACCTTTGCCGTACTTGCCGCCTTCTTCGCTGATATGGGTGATGCGATCGACCATCAGCATGTTCGGCGCGGGCAGTTGCGCATTACCTGGGCCGAACAGCTCACCGCGACTGCAGCGCAGCAGGTCTTCCCGAGTAAAGGCGTGTTGTTTGGTCATGCGAGCTCCTCAATAACCCCCTGCGGCAGGGGATGAATCTTCCCGGCCGGCCCGAAAACCAAGCGCTTCGAGACGGCAGCCTACAGGTAGACTATTGCGTTGTGGTGAAAGTCACAGCGCACCTGGTGAAAGAAGTACAGGTGTGCACTGAAACGTCTATTTTCAGGTCCGATGAAGGTCCTGTCCAGTGTTTAAGACTGCCGCACTTTAGCATTTATCGCCAGTCGCGGTTGTCTGACCGGGTAACCAGCGCTGCAGCACCTGCTGCAATTCGGTGCGGCGCAAGGGTTTGCTCAGGTAGTCGTCCATGCCGGCGGCCATGCAACGCTCACGGTCGCCCTGCAAGGCATTGGCGGTCAGGGCGATGATCGGTAGCCCTGCGCCGTTGGGCAACTGGCGGATGCGTCGGGTGGCTTCATAGCCGTCCAGGTGCGGCAGGCGGCAATCCATCAGCACGGCAGCAAAGCGCTGCCGGCCGACCAGCTCGACGGCTTCGAGGCCATCTTCTGCCGTGCATACTGCCAGCCCCAGGCTGCGCAGCATCGCTTCTACGACATTCCGGTTGACCGGATTGTCCTCCACCAGCAGTACCTGATCATTGTCCGTCACCGTCGTTCGTGCAGTCGTAGGCGGCGTCAGCGGGACGGGGACAGGGTTGGCGAGGGCCAGCGGCATCTCCAGGGTGAAGGTCGAGCCCAGGCCCTCGCGGCTTTCACCGCGTAGCTTGCCGCCCATGCGTTCGGCCAGGGTTCGAGCGATCGACAGCCCCAGCCCGGTGCCACCATAACGACGGGAAATCGAGCTGTCGGCCTGCTGGAAGGCGACAAACATCATTTCCAGGCGGTCGCTGTCGATGCCGATGCCAGTGTCGCGCACGCTGCAGGTCAGCCAGATCAGCTGCCGGTCGAGCACCTGCCAGCGTGCGTCGACTTGCACTTGGCCACGCTCGGTGAATTTCAGGGCATTGCCTACCAGGTTCAGCAGGATCTGACGGATGCGTGTGGGGTCGCCGTTCACCTGCAGTTGCTCGATGCCGGCCGGCAGCTGCAACTGCAGGTCCAGGCCGCGTTGCTGGGCGCTGTGCTGGAACGACTGGACACTGCTGGTGATCAGCTCGCCGAGGTTGAAGTCGATGTGTTCCAGTTGCAACGCGGCGCGTTCGATGCGCGAAAAATCGAGGATGTCGTTGATGACCTTGAGCAAATGCCCGGTGGACTCGCTGGCCACTGCCGTGTAATCGGCCTGTTCACTGCTCAGCGGTGTGGTTTCCAGAAGTTGCAGCATGCCCAGCACGCCATTCATCGGGGTGCGCAACTCATGGCTCATCATCGCCAGGAAATCCGATTTGGCGCGGTTGGCCTGTTCGGCCTCCTCGCGGGCCTGGATGAGTTCGGCAATGGCCTGCTTCTGTTCATCACTGGCCTGTTCCAGGGCGCTGGCCAGGTTGTTGATGTGGCGGGCCAGGTGGCCCAGCTCGCTGTCGTCGACTACCGGCAGGGGGGTGTTGTACTCGCCTTGCTGAATAGCCTTGACCGCATGCCCCATGTCACTGATCGGCTTGGCCAGGCTCAGGGCCAGGCGGCGAGCCAGCAAAAAGGTGAACAGCAGGGCGAACAGCGCCAGGATCCCGGCCTTGATCACGATTTCCTGCTGGCGCTGGCTGAAGGCGTCATCGGACATGCCGACGATCACCCGGCCCAGGTAGTCGTCACCGATGGCCGGGGTGGTGGTTTTGCCCTGTTGCAGGAAGTCGTTGTCCAGGCGGATTTGTTGCAGGCGAATCGGCGCCTGGAACACTTCGACCTGTTGCGCGCGGTTGGCGCTTTCGTCGGACTGCTCGACGTACACCAGGATGTGGTTGCGGCTGTCCTGCACTTCCAGAAAGCGCACGTGCGGGATGCTGAGGGTGGCGCGCATCAGCCCTTCGAGCACTTCGTTGTTGCCCGAAATCACCCCGTACTCCGACGCCGGTGCCAACTGGTTGGCGATCAGTTGCCCGGTGTGGTTGAGTTCCTGGCGCAGGTCCTGGATGCGCACGAAGGTAAAGAAGCTGATCAAGATCAAGGTCAGTAGCAGGGCGGGGCCGAGGCTGATGATCTGCGTGCGGGTATGAATGTCCCAGCTCAAGCGTTTGCTCATGGGGTGGGTTCTCCCTCGGCCAGGGCCTTGACGGCGGCGTTCTGATCGATCGGTTCAAGACCCAGGGCACGGGCCACCTGCTGGTTGCCACTGACCCCGTAGCGCACTGGGTACAGGCTGCGCGGCCAGCGCGTCGGCGGCTGGTCGAGCAACTGGTCGAGCACCCACAGCCAGTCGTCCTGGTCGCTGTAGGTGCTGGCCAGGGCGCCAGCGCGAACGAAGCCGGCGTTCGGGCCGATCAGCGCCATCTGCCGGCCATAACTGCTCAACAGCAGGTTCTTTGCAGTCTTGGAGTTGTACAAGTCAGGGTCGTCCAGGCCCAGTAGCACATCGCTGTTGCCCAGCAGGTGCTGCAGGGGCCGGTTGTCACGCGGGTCGGACCAGTCCTGAGCAACGATTTCCAGGCCTAGCGGCCGTGCGGCATTGCGCAGTTCGTCCAGCAAGAAGCGGCTGTGCTCGCCGTACAGCACGCCAATGCGCCTGGCCTGCGGCAACAAGTAGCGTGCCAGGCGCAGTTGCCGTCCCAACGGTGCGTCGCTCCACAAGAGTGTGAGGAACGCGGGGCGCGACTTTCCCAGGCGCTGTTCAGCCTGTACCCGGCTGACCCGCATGACCAGTGCCGGCGGGCCGGCGGTTTCCCCCAGTCGCCATTCCAGTGCTGCGCTGTCGAGCAGGATCAGGCGTTGGTCGGCTTTGAGCTTGCCTGGGCGTGGCAGGTTGGCGGTGGTGCGAAACTGCACATGATCGTGCGGTCGGCGGCTTTCCAGTGCGGCGATGAAGCTGCGTATACCGGGCTGGTCCTCGGCCCCCACCAGCATGATTTCGCTGGCGGACAAAGGCCCCAACGGCCACAGGCACAGCAGCAACAGGCGCAGCAGCAGGGCCATCAGAACTCCAGCTCCGCGCTCACGCTCAGGCGGTGACGGCTGTCGTAGCGGTTCTGCAGGGCCGAGGTGGGTTCATCGTCCAGGCGCTGCTGCCACAGCGCTGCCAGCTCCAGGTTGCTGCCATACACCCGAAAACGCTTGGCCAGGCGCAGGTCCAGACGCTCGTAGCGATACTGGTTGAGGGCATCGTCGCCGTAATAGAACAGTGCGCTCGACCAGCCGGCCCCCCATTCGCGCATCCACCCTGCCGAGCCGCTGTTGCGGGCGCTGAGGCGGCGGTCGTCGGGGTTGCTGGCCCAGGCATCGACGTAGGCATAGGTCAGGCGCAGGCGGTCGCGCAGGGTAGGGCGCCAGTCCATTTGCGCCTCGCTGCCGCTGAAACGGGCCTTGTTGGCGTTGCTGGCGATGTACTGATTGTTCCTCAGAGGCTCGCTGATCATGCCGGTGATCTCGTCGTAGAACAGCTTCACATCCAGGCTCAGGTCGATGTCGCTGAAGTAGCCGTTGTAGCCTAGCTCGCGCGAGCGCATGCGCTCCTGTTCAAGGTCACCAGGGCCACGGGTCTTGACGAAGTACTCACCGTTTTGCAGCCCGAATGCATTGGGGGTCAGGTTCTTGACTGTGTAACTCCAGTTGACGTTGTTCTCGAACATGTCGGGCGAGCGCACCGCTTCGGAGTACACCGCACGCAGGCCGTGGCGTGGCGTGATCAGGTAGTTGACCGCGACGCGCGGTGTCAGCGAACTGCCAGACAGGCGCGAGTCTTCGAACATGGCCCCACCTTGCAATATCCAGTGCTCGTCGGCCCGCCATTCCAGCTGGCCGAACAGGCGCCAGGTCTGGTCGTCGAGGCTGCCGTTGAAGTAGGTCTGCGAGTCGGCGCGGTCATAGCGGTAGTTCATGCCACTGAGCAGGCGCAGGCTGTCGGTCAGGCTCAGGGTGTCCTGGATTTCCAGGTCATAGCGGGTTTCACGGGTGCTCTGGTCGACATCGCCGCAGACCTGCTCCCTTCCACCCATCTCCCATTGTTGCTGCACTTTCTGCAGAAGCCCTTTCAGGGCCGGGTCGTCAGTGGAAAGGGGGGCGCCAGTCGCAATACCGCGCGCCACTTTCTCGGCGAAATCGGGGTTCATCTGCCAGAGCTGGGTCAGTTCGGGGCTGAACGACTGCAAGGCATCACAGGCACGCCACACTTGCTGGCGATCAAAATGCTGGGCTGAGCCCTGGATATAAAGGCTGTGCTCAGCGCTGAAGTCTTTGGTCCAGCGCAACGAGCCCGCATAGTCCTTGGCGTTGACGTCGGCATTGTTCCCGGACTCGTACTTCTGGAACACCGGCTGGTAGGTGTAGGGCCGTTGATTGCTGCCTTCCTTGGCCGCCAGTTGCCACTCCAGGGTCTGGTCGACCGCCAGGTTGTGGTTGGCGCTGAGGTTGAAGCGGGTCAGGCGGCGGCTGTCGCGGTAGTCCTGGCCGAACTGGTTCTCATCGAAGCCATCGTCCTGTTGGCCCGACAGCGACAGGCGCATGTCGCCACCGTCCCAACCGAAGCCGTGGCTGGCATAGAAGTCGTTGATGCCGTCCTGGCCGCGCGTCACTTTCAGCCGTGTGCCATGGCTGTCGGCGGGCTTGCGGGTGAGGATGTTGACCACCGCCATCAGCGCGTTGGCGCCATAGCTGACGGTGTTCGGGCCGCGGAACACCTCGATGCGCTCGATATCCTCCATGGCCAAGGGGATGTCGCTCCAGTCCACCGTGGCCAGGCCTGCGCGGTACACCGAGCGACCATCGATCAGTACCTGCATGCGCCGTGCATCGTTGACGTTGCTGCCGTGGTAGTTGACCGTGGGTTGATTACCGGCACCGTAGCCGATCATCATGCCGGGTACCAGGCGCAGCAGTTCGGGGATATCACGGGCACCGCTGGCGCGAATCAGTTCGCTGTCGAGTACGGTCATGCTGCCCGGTACAGCGGCGGGGGATTGTTTCAGGCGTGTGGCGGTCAGAATCTGCGGCAGATCGGTGTTGTCGATGAACAAGTCGTCGGCCACGGCCTGACCGCCGAGCAGGGCGGTCAATAACAGCAGGCGCGGGTACGGGGGCGTGCCAGGAAACACGGGGCGGCCTTTGTTTCAGGATTGAAACAGGCATGGTAACTGACCTTGGCGTATTTTCCAGTGATCTGCAGCGGTTTTGCAGCGTGTCTGTCTTGACGCTTTCATGGGGCGGACATCGAGCGCCGCGCGGGCGGTGCATCGCGAGCAAGCTTGCTTCTTCATTTGTTGCAACGTGTGGCCATGACCGTGTCATCTGCGTTGCTAGCCTTGGCGCATGGCAGGCGAGCCGTATAATAGCGGGGTCGCCACTTAACTTTTGGCTTTAATGGATTGGATATGACTGAACAGCAACCTGTTGCGGTGCTGGGCGGCGGCAGCTTCGGCACCGCCGTGGCGAACCTGCTGGCGGAAAACGGTGTGCCGGTACGCCAATGGATGCGCGACCCGGCGCAGGCCGAGGCCATGCGCGTGAATCGCGAGAATCCGCGCTACCTCAAGGGTATCCGCTTGCACGATGGGGTTGAGCCGGTCAACGACCTGCTGGCCACCCTGCAGGCCAGCGAGCTGATCTTCGTTGCCTTGCCATCGAGTGCCTTGCGCAGTGTGCTGGCACCCCATGCCGAGCTGCTGCGCGGCAAAGGCCTGGTCAGCCTGACCAAGGGCATCGAAGCGCAAAGCTTCAAGCTGATGAGCCAGATCCTCGAGGAAATCGCCCCCGAGGCGCGCATCGGCGTTTTGTCGGGGCCGAACCTGGCGCGCGAAATCGCCGAACATGCACTGACTGCCACAGTGGTGGCCAGTGAGCACGAAGAACTGTGCCAGCAGGTACAGGCCGTGCTGCACGGGCGCACCTTCCGCGTCTACGCCAGTGCCGACCGTTTCGGCGTCGAACTGGGTGGGGCACTGAAGAACGTCTACGCGATCATCGCCGGCATGGCTGTGGCCTTGGGAATGGGCGAGAACACCAAGAGCATGCTGATTACTCGGGCCTTGGCCGAGATGACCCGCTTCGCCGTCAGCCAGGGCGCCAACCCCATGACCTTCCTCGGCCTGGCCGGTGTCGGTGACCTGATCGTCACCTGCTCCTCGCCCAAGAGCCGCAACTATCAGGTTGGCTACGCACTGGGTCAGGGCCAAAGCCTGGAAGAGGCGGTCAACCGCCTGGGCGAAGTGGCCGAGGGTGTCAACACGCTCAAGGTGCTCAAGACCAAGGCCCAGCAAGTGCAGGTGTACATGCCGCTGGTCGCTGGCCTGCATGCCATCCTGTTCGAAGGCCGCACGCTGAACCAGGTGATCGAGCACCTGATGCGCGCCGAGCCCAAGACCGATGTCGATTTCATTTCCATCAGCGGTTTCAACTGAGCCCTTGGCGGCTCTGACACGAGCAAGGAGCAACACATGAACGATACGCCCGAACGCGCCCAGCGCGAGTCGATCATCCTGCGGGTGCTGTGGATGCTGGTGTTCCTGGTGGTCTGGCAACTGGCCGAGGTGCTGCTGGGTGGCCTGGTGCTTGTACAGTTGATCTACCGACTGGTGTATGGGGCGCCGAGCGCCAGTCTCATGAACTTCGGTGACAGCCTGAGCCAGTACCTGGCACAGATCGGCCGTTTCGGCAGTTTCCACAGCGACCAGAAGCCATGGCCGTTCGCTGACTGGCCGGCCCCGCGTGCGCCGGAAGGTGAAGCCGCGCACGCCGTCGCGCCGGCCGCGCATCCAGTGCGTGACGAGGAACCCAAGCTGTGAAGCTGTGGGTGCTGCGCCACGGTGAAGCCGAGCCGCGGGCCAATAAAGACGCCGAGCGCCGGCTGACTGCCCATGGTCGCGAGCAGGTGTTGCACAGTGCTGCTCGCCTGATCGGGCAGCCATTGCAGGCGATTTTCGCCAGCCCTTACGTGCGCGCCCAGCAGACCGCCGCGTTGGTGCATGACACCCTGGGCTTCGCCGAACCGGTGCGCACAGTGCCCTGGCTGACGCCCGAGGGTGATGTGCAGCAGGTCATCGGCGAAATCGAGCGCCTGGGGTTTGAGCAGGTGTTGCTGGTCAGCCACCAGCCGTTGGTCGGTAACCTGGTCGGGGCGCTGGAGCACGGCCACAGGCAACAGCCGGCAGCCATGAGTACTGCCAGCCTGGCGGAACTGGAAGGTGAGTGGCCGCTGGCCGGGTTGATGACCCTTCGGGCCATCCACTCACCCGCTTGAACGTGCGATGGCTTGTGCAGGCCACTGTTTCGCTCGGACTTGAATGCTGGCGTGGGTAATGATCGATAAGGCAACTGGCATTTTTGTCAGTTGTCGCGCTTCACCAGCGCTTGCTAGCGTTGCCCCACGGCAAATATCAGGGAATGGCGAATGAGGGGTGAAATGCTGGAACTGTTGCGTTGCTTGGACCTGCAACCCACCCTGGAACAGGTTGACCAAGGTACTTCGCTGGATTTCGCCCAATACAGCCTGCTGCGCGAATCGGCCGATGCCAAGCTGTACCACCTGATGCGCAAGGTGAACGACAACCCCAGGCTGGAGCCCGCAGCGAGGCAACAATGCGAGCAGGACCTGCGTACATTGCAGGACGCCTGCCTGCGGGTCTCGCACCTGCTGCAAACCAGTTGTCTGGCCTTGCGCCGCCTGCAACTGGACTGCCAGGACCAGCGTCTGGCCCGCGAGGCGCTGGAGAGCCAAGTGGCCTACATGCAGGCTTGCCTGCGGCGGTCGTTGAGCAGTTTCGACCGTTCGGCATGACCTGATCCCCCTCGCCGATGACCTTTATGGACATTGCCGAACCGCTGCGCGATGCCGACAATGGGCCATCATTCCGCTCCGGACCAGGCGCCATGTCGCAGCAGATCTTCTTCGCTCATGCCAACGGTTTCCCATCGGCCACCTACGGCAAGCTGTTTGCAGCGCTGGCGCCGGACTATCAGGTGCAGCACCTGGCCCAGCATGCGCATGACCCGCGCTTTCCCGTGGACGAAAACTGGCAAAGCCTGGTCGATGAATTGTTGCATCACCTGGCGCAGCAGGACCAGCCAGTCTGGGGCGTTGGTCATTCGCTGGGTGGCGTGTTGCACCTGCACGCAGCATTGCGCTGCCCCGAGTACTACCGGGGGCTGGTAATGCTCGACTCTCCGGTGCTCACCCGCGCTGATCAATGGCTGCTGCGCACTGCCAAGCGCTTTGGTTTCATCGACCGCATCACACCGGCCGGGCGCACCCTGGGGCGTCGCGAAACCTTCAACGACCGCGACAGCGCCCGGGACTATTTCGCGGGCAAATCACTGTTCCGTCATTTCGATCCCGATTGCCTCGACGCTTATGTAGAACACGGCCTGCAGGCGGTGGAGCAGGGGCTACAGTTGCGCTTCGACCCTGCTACTGAAATCAGCATCTACCGCAGCATCCCGCATACCAGCCCCGCCCCTGCGCGCCAGTTGCAGGTACCGCTGGCCATGGTGCGCGGCAACCGCAGCAACGTCATTCGTCGCCACCACACCTTGGCTGTGCGCGGCATGCCCAAAGGTGAATACCACAGCGTACCGGGTGGGCACATGTTCCCGCTTGAGCGTCCGGCCGACACTGCCAGCCTGATCAAGGGCCTGTTCGACCGCTGGAGCCAGGCATGAGCGCGCACGTAGAGGAAATTCGCCTGAGCCTGGGCCATATCGAGCTGGCTGCACACCTGTTCGGCCCCGAAGACGGGCTGCCGGTGATTGCCCTGCATGGCTGGCTGGACAACGCCAACAGCTTTGCCCGCCTGGCACCGCAACTGAAAGGGCTACGCATCGTCGCCCTGGACCTGGCCGGCCATGGTTACTCGGAGCACCGCCCGCTCGGTGCCGGTTATGCCCTGGCCGACTATGCCCATGACGTGCTGCGCGTGGCCGAGCAACTGGGTTGGCAGCGTTTCGCCCTGCTGGGGCATTCGCTGGGCGCGATCATTTCGGTGCAACTGGCCGGGGCATTGCCCGATCGGGTCAGTCACCTGGCGTTGATCGACGGCGTCATCCCGCCGACCGGCGCCGAACAGGATGCCGGCGAGCGCTTAGGGATGGCACTGCAAGCCCAGTTGCGGCTGGATGGCAAACGCAAGTCGGTGTATGCGACATTGGGAGCCGGTGTGCAAGCCCGGATGAAAGGCATGGTCGCGGTCAGCCGCGAGGCGGCCGAGCTGCTGGCCCAGCGTGGCCTTATGCCGGTGCCCGGTGGCTACAGCTGGCGCAGCGACAGCCGCTTGACCCTGCCCTCACCGGTGCGCCTGAGCGAGGCCCAGGCCATGGCCTATGTGCGGCGGGTGAGTTGCCCGGCGCTGTTGGTGGTGGCTGCCGACGGCATGCTGGCGCGCCACACCGGGTTGCTGGAGCAGCTACCCTTTGAACAGGTGACGCTGCCCGGCGGCCATCACCTGCACCTGAATGATGCGCAGGGCGCGGTCCTTGTTGCAGACTGTATCAATCGCTTCTTTGGCTTTGCTTGACTTGCACCGGACAAGTGTCGAGGCTTGGCGGGTTGAACAGGGAGACAACCATGCAACTGCCAGACATCCTGGAGCTTCAATTCGGCGCTGAGCGCCGCCTGGTTCGCCAATGAGCGCGCCTGTTTCCATTCGCACTGCCCTGGCGGCCTGCCTGGTGCTCGCCAGCCCCGTGTTGTGGGCCGGTAGCCTGCCGGTACCGCAGGACGCCAAGGTGGTTGATCAACGCCCGGCCGTCGAGCAGGAGCGGGTCTACCCGATGGGCCCGTTGCGCAAGATCAGTGGCCGCCTGCGGGTCGATGACAAGGTCGAGAGCCGTGGTCAGGTCAGCTCGGTGACCTACGAATTGCCCGTTGAACGTACTGCCCGTGAGGCCTTCACCAATGCTCGCGAAGCACTTGTACGTGACGGTGGCTACCCGTTGTTCTGGTGCCAGGGGCGTGATTGCGGTGAGGCCAGCCTGTGGGCCAATGATGTATTCGGCAATGCCCGCCTCAACGGTGGCGATGAGCAGCAGGCGTTCATTTTGCTACGCCGCTCGGCAGAAGAGGCCGACACCCTGGTCGCGCTGTACAGCGTTACCCGTGGCAACCGCCGCGCCTACCTGCATGTGGAAGAGTTCATCGCAGGCAGCCCGCTGGGCGAGCTGCTGCCAACCGCGGCCACGGTGCTGCGCGAAATGCTCGACACCGGCAAGCTCGACTACCCTGACCTTGCCGCGCCGCAAGACACCTGGGTAAACCTGCTGGCCCGCAGCCTGAACCTCGACAGCAGCTTGCGCGTCAGCCTCAGTGGCGCCCAGGCTGAGGCCTGGCGCGAGGCGCTGGTCAAGGCCGGGGTGCGCAGCCGCCGCCTTGAAGTCGGCAGTGCGCCTGCAGACGGCCTGCACCTTGAACTGATCCGTTGAACGAGCACCATCATGGTTAACAATGATCGCCTGCTGGTCCAGATTCTGCTGGTGGCGTTGCTGGGTGCCGGCCTGTGGGTGATGGCACCGTTCATATCGGCATTGCTGTGGGGGGCCATCCTGGCCTTTGCCAGCTGGCCGTTGATGCGCTTCCTGACGCGCCTGCTGGGCGGGCGTGAGACGCTGGCAGCCGGCCTGCTGACCATGGCCTGGATCCTGATCGTGGCACTGCCGCTGGTGTGGCTGGGGTTCAACCTGGCCGATCACATTCGCGACGCTACGGCGTTTGTGCGTGACGTGCAGGTCGACGGCCTGCCCGATGCGCCGGCCTGGCTGGGTGGCATTCCCTTCGTTGGCGAGCGTCTGGTCAATAGTTGGCAATCGCTGGACCAGCAAGGCGCAGCCTTGCTTGCCTCGATCAAGCCTTACTTAGGGCAAGTGGGCAACTGGTTGCTGGCGCGCAGCGCGCAGATTGGCAGCGGCGTGCTGGAACTGACCCTGAGCCTGGTGTTCGTGTTCTTCTTCTACCGCGACGGGCCGCGTTTGGCGGCATTCGTGCTGCGCTTGCTGCACCGGCTGGTGGGCGAACGTGCCGAATATTACCTGGAACTGGTAGCCGCTACCGTTCAGCGGGTGGTCAACGGGGTGATCGGCACGGCGGCCGCGCAGGCCCTGCTGGCGCTGATCGGCTTCTTGATCGCGGGGGTGCCTGGGGCGATCGTGCTGGGGGTGGTGACCTTCATGCTCAGCCTGATCCCCATGGGGCCGCCACTGGCATGGATCCCGGCCACCGCTTGGTTGGTGTGGAAGGGCGAATACGGCATGGCGGTGTTCCTGGGAGTCTGGGGCACGTTCGTCATCAGCGGCGTGGACAACGTGCTCAAACCGTACCTGATCAGCCGTGGCGGCAACCTGCCGCTGGTGATCGTGCTGCTGGGCGTGTTCGGTGGCTTGCTTGCCTTTGGCTTCATTGGCCTGTTCATCGGGCCGACCTTGCTGGCGGTAGGCTACAGCCTGTTGCTGGACTGGAGCCGTAACGCGGCGCAGCAGCCGCCACAACAGTAAGCCTGTAACGGCCCTTTCGCGGGCACGCCCGCTCCCACAGGTACCACACAGGCCTTGAAGGCTGTGCAGTATCTGTGGGAGCGGGCGTGCCCGCGAAAGGGCCGTTACAGGCAGACCACAACGCTGATTTTTACGCATTCTTTATACCCACCCCCACACCCCGCTCTCGCCCCTTTACGCCCCTCCCTCGGACAATTTCCCTAAAGCGGCCCAAGCCGTAACACGGGGAGAACCACACATGAACATGCTCGACGGGCTGTCACTGCTGCTGGCAGTGGCATTGGCGTTTTATCTGCTGGTGGCGCTGCTGCGCGCCGATCGCAGCTAGGGAGCGGCCATGCACAGTTACGATTTCGCCTTGCTCCTGGCATTCTTTGCCATCGTGCTGCTACCGGCACCCTGGCTCGGGCGGTTCTACTTCAAGGTCATGGAGGGCCAGCGTACCTGGCTGACGCCTGTGCTGGGGCCGGTCGAGCAGGGCTGTTACCGGCTGGCGGGTGTGAACGCCAGCCAGGAGCAGAACTGGCGGCAATACGCTCTGGCCCTGCTGGCGTTCAACCTGGTCGGCTTCCTGCTGCTGTTCGCAGTGCTGCAGTTGCAGGGTTACCTGCCATTCAACCCTCAGCACCTGCCTGGCCAGGAATGGTCACTGGCGTTCAACACCGCCGTCAGTTTCGTTACCAACACCAACTGGCAGGCCTACAGCGGTGAGGCGTCGGTCAGCTACCTGAGCCAGATGCTTGGCCTGACCGTGCAGAACTTTGTCAGCCCTGCCACCGGCCTGGCTGTGCTGGTTGCCCTGTGCCGCGGTATCGCCCGGCGCAGTGCGACGACGCTGGGCAACTTCTGGGTCGACATGACCCGTGCCACCCTCTACGGCCTGTTGCCGCTGTGCGTCCTGCTGGCGCTGTTGCTGGTCTGGCAGGGCGTGCCGCAGACCTTTGCCGACTACGCCCACGCGCTGACCTTGCAAGGTGCCGACCAGACCATTCCGTTGGGGCCGGCCGCCAGCCAGATCGCCATCAAGCAACTGGGTACCAATGGCGGCGGCTTCTTCGGCGTCAACTCGTCGCACCCGTTCGAGAACCCTACGGCCTGGAGCAACCTGTTCGAGGTGGCGTCGATCATTCTCATTCCGGTGGCTTTGGTGTTCACCTTCGGTCACTACGTGAAGGATCTGCGCCAGAGCCGCGCCATCCTCGCCTGCATGCTTGCCCTGTTCCTGATCGGTGGCAGCACGGCGTTGTGGTCCGAGCACCAGCCGAACCCAGCGCTGGAAAGCGCCCAGGTGCAGCAGACCGCCCCCCTGGAGGGCAAGGAAAGCCGCTTCGGCACCACCGGTTCGGTGCTGTGGGCGGTCACCACTACCGCCGCCTCCAACGGTTCGGTCAACGCCATGCACGACAGCCTGAACCCGCTGACCGGTATGGTGGCGATGGTCAACATGATGGTCGGCGAGGTGATATTCGGCGGCGTCGGCGCGGGCCTCTACGGCATGCTGCTGTTCGTCCTTATCGCGGTGTTCCTGGCCGGGCTGATGATTGGCCGTACCCCGGAATACCTGGGCAAGAAGCTGCAGGCCCGTGAAGTGCAGCTTCTGGTGGCAACCCTGCTGGTGATGCCGGTTGGCGTGCTGGTACTTGGCGCCATCGCCGCCAGCCTGCCCGGCCCGGCCGGGGCGGTCACCAACCCGGGGGCGCATGGTTTCAGCCAGTTGCTGTACGCCTATACCTCGGGCTCGGCCAACAACGGCTCTGCCTTTGCCGGCTTTGGCGCCAACACCGTGTATCACAACCTGATGATCGGCCTGGCCATGCTCATCGGCCGCTTCGGCTACATCCTGCCGATACTGGCGTTGGCCGGCAGCCTGGCGGCGAAGAAAAGCGCGCCGCTGGGGCAGAACAGCTTCCCCACCCACGGCCCGCTGTTCACCGGCTTGCTGCTGGTGACCATCCTGCTGGTCGGAGGCCTGACCTTCCTGCCGTCCCTGGCCCTTGGGCCAATCGCCGAACACCTTAGCCTGGGTTTTTGAGGACCGATCATGAACATGCCCATTCCTGAAGTGAATAGCCGGCACAGTGCCAAGGACCAGACCCGCTTCGCCGCGCTGTGGCGCCCGGCGCTGGTGCAGGCGTTCGTCAAGCTCGACCCGCGTCAGCTCAAACGTTCACCGGTAATGCTGGTGGTGGCCCTGACCGCAGTACTGACCACCGTGCTGTGCTTTGCGCCCGGCGGCGGCGTGAGCACCGGTGTTGCGGTGCAGATTGCCCTGTGGCTGTGGTTCACCGTGTTGTTCGCCAACTTCGCCGAGGCGTTGGCCGAAGGCCGTGGCAAGGCCCGCGCCGACAGCCTCAAGGCCGGCAGCCAGGGCCTGACCGCCCAGCGTCGTCTGCGTGATGGCAGCTACGAGACGGTGGCTGCCAGCGCGCTGCGCAAGGACGACGTGGTACGCGTGGTGGCCGGCGAGATTTTCCCCGGCGACGGCGAGGTGCTTGAAGGCATTGCGGCCGTCAACGAGGCCGCCGTTACCGGTGAGTCCGCGCCGGTAATACGCGAATCAGGCGGCGACCGCTCGGCGGTGACCGGTAATACGCGGCTGGTCTCCGACTGGCTGCTTATCCGCATCACCAGCAATCCGGGCGAGTCGACCCTGGACCGCATGATCGCCCTGGTCGAAGGTGCCAAACGGCAGAAGACCCCGAACGAAATCGCCCTCGACATCCTGCTGATCGGCCTGACCCTGATTTTCCTGATCGTGGTGGTGACCTTGCAGCCGTTCGCCCACTTCGTGGGTGGCAGCCTGCCGCTGATCTTCCTGGCCGCGCTGCTGGTGACGCTGATCCCTACCACCATCGGCGGTCTGCTGTCGGCCATCGGCATCGCCGGCATGGACAGGCTGGTACGGCTGAATGTCATTGCCCGCTCCGGCCGCGCGGTCGAGGCGGCCGGGGACGTGCATACGTTGATGCTCGACAAGACCGGCACCATCACCTTCGGCAACCGCCGCTGCAGCGCACTGCATGCGGCACCGGGCATTACCGCCAAGGAACTGGGGGAGGGTGCCTTGCTGGCCTCGCTGGCCGACGACACCGCCGAAGGCAAGTCGATTGTCGAATACCTGCGCCAGTTGCACGACTTCGTCGACCCGCCTGCCGGGCAGTTCGAAGCGGTGGCTTTCAGTGCCGAGACACGCCTGTCGGGCATCGACTTCGAGCAGCACCGCTACCGCAAGGGCGCCGTCGATGCGGTGCTGGCATTCGTCGGTATGCCACGCATGGATATGCCGGCGGCGCTGGCCCGCGAAGTCGAACGCATCGCGCAGAGTGGCGGTACACCGTTGCTGGTGTGCGTCGACAAGCGCTTGCTTGGCGTGATCCACCTCAAGGACGTGGTCAAGCCTGGTATCCGCGAGCGCTTCGCCGAGCTGCGCAAGCTGGGCATCCGCACGGTGATGGTGACCGGCGACAATCCGCTGACTGCGGCCGCCATCGCCGCCGAAGCGGGGGTGGATGACGTACTGGCCGAGGCCACACCCGAGAAGAAGCTGGCGCGCATTCGCCAGGAGCAGAATGACGGCCGCCTGGTTGCCATGTGCGGCGACGGTGCCAACGACGCCCCGGCACTGGCCCAGGCTGACGTAGGCATGGCCATGAACGATGGCACTCAGGCTGCACGGGAGGCAGCCAACATGGTCGACCTGGACAGCGACCCTACCAAGCTGCTGGACGTAGTCCAGGTCGGCAAGGAGCTGCTGGTCACCCGTGGTGCGCTGACAACATTCTCCATTGCCAACGACGTGGCCAAATACTTTGCCATCCTGCCGGCGCTGTTCGCTGCCATCTACCCGCAACTGGGTGTACTCAACCTGATGCAACTGGCCAGCCCGCAGAGCGCGATCCTGTCGGCGATCGTGTTCAACGCGCTGATCATCATCGTGCTGATTCCGCTGGCGCTGCGTGGGGTGCGCGTGCAGGCGGTCAGTGCGGCGCACCTGTTGCGGCGCAACCTGCTGATCTACGGGCTGGGTGGCATTGTGGTGCCGTTTGCCGGGATCAAGCTGATCGACCTGCTGCTCAATGCCCTGAACCTGGTCTGAGGAGGCCACCATGACTGCTTATCTACGCCCGGCATTGAGCCTGGCTTTGTTCATGACCCTGGTGACCGGCGCCCTGTATCCGCTGGCGGTGACCGGTATTGCTCAGGTCGCTTTCCCGAACCAGGCCAACGGTAGCCTGGTACGCGATGCGCAAGGGCAGGTGCGGGGTTCGGCATTGATCGCCCAGGACTTCCAGGGCGATGGCTGGTTCCACTCGCGGCCCTCGGCAGGTGCCTACGCGACCGTGGCCAGCGGCGCCAGCAACCTGTCGCCGAGCAACCCGGCGCTGGCTGAGCGGGTAAGGAGCGATGCGGCCGCGTTGTATCAGGCACAGCAGGGGCCAGTGCCGCAGGCGCTGCTGACTACCTCGGGCAGCGGCCTGGACCCGCACTTGCCACCGGAGGCATTGGCCTATCAGATCCCGCGGGTGGCGGCGGCACGGCAACTGCCGGTCGAGCGCTTGCAAGCCTTGCTGGAACAGGCCACCCTCCACCCATTGATCGGCCCGCCGGTGGTCAACGTGCTGGCGTTGAACCAGGCCTTGGAAAAGCTCGCCATTGTCAGGTAATCGAAGCGCTGGCAGGAAGCCTGTAGGAGCGGGTTCACCCGCGAATGCGGTGGTGGTGCCACTGACGTATTCGCGGGTAAACCCGCTCCTACAGTCAAGGGGCTTTCCCTGAACTGGCCGACTGCTGGAAAAAGCAAAGGATGAAGCATGAGTGATTCCGCCCGCGCCGATGCGCTGCTGGCCAACCTTCCGCGAAATGGCCGGGGCCGGTTGAAGGTGTTCCTTGGCGCCGCCCCTGGCGTCGGCAAGACCTTCGCCATGCTCCAGGCCGCACACGCCCAGCAACGCCAGGGCGTGCAGGTGTTGGCCGGGGTGGTCGAAACCCATGGCCGCGCCGAAACCGAAGCGTTGCTCGGAGGGCTGCATCAGCAGCCCTTGTTGCGTAGCCAGTACCGTGGCGTCACCCTCGAGGAAATGGACCTTGACGGCCTGCTGCGTGCCGCGCCGGCCTTGGCCCTGGTGGACGAACTGGCCCATACGAACGCCCCCGGCAGCCGCCACGCCAAGCGTTGGCAGGACGTACAGGAACTGTTGGCCGCTGGTATTGATGTATTCACAACGGTCAACGTCCAGCACCTGGAAAGCCTCAACGACAAGGTCCGCGACATTACCGGCGTGCAAGTGCGCGAGACCCTGCCGGACTGGGTGCTGCAGGAAGCGTTCGAGCTGGTGCTGATCGACTTGCCTCCGCGCGAGCTGCTCGAACGCCTGCGCGAAGGCAAGGTGTACGTGCCCGAGCAGGCTCGGGCGGCCATCGATGCGTATTTTTCGCAAACCAACCTCACCGCCCTGCGCGAGCTGGCCATGCAGACCGCCGCTGCTCAGGTCGATGCCGACCTGGCCCACGGCTATCGTCAGCGTGGCCAGGAGGCGCCGGCCTTGCGTGGCCGGTTGCTGGTGGGCATCGAGGGTGACGACCAGGCCGAACGCCTGGTGCGCCATGCCTGTCGCGTGGCCCAGCGCCGCCACCTGCCCTGGAGCTTGGTGCACGTGGACAACGGCCGCCTGCGTGACGAAACCGCACGGCAGCGTTTGCAAGCCGCGCAGCAGTTGGCCGAGCGACTGGGCGGGGAGGTGGTGCAGCTGCGTGCTGGCGAAGTGGCCCGCACGCTGATCCAGCATGCTGCCGAGCGGCGGGCCAGCCTGGTGCTGGTCGGGCAGTCTCGCAATCGCCTGCGTCGGCGTTTGTTCGGCGCTGGTGTGGCGGCGCGGCTACTGCGCGAAAGCCATGGCCTGGAGATCAATGTGCTGGACCGCGAGGTGCAGCCGCCAGCGCCGCGTTCAGCGGTGCGGCGGGTGTGGGTGTGGCGTCATTACCTGCTGGCGCTGCTGGCCACCGTGATGGCTGCGGGGCTGGCCTGGGCGGTGTCCAGTGTGCTCGCGTTGCCCAATATCTCGGTGGTGTTCCTGGCGGCGGTGTTGCTGGTGGCGGTGCGCAGTAGCCTGGGACCTGCGCTGGCTTGCGCCGCACTGTCATTCCTGGTCTATGACTTTCTGTTCATACCGCCCAACTTCTCGTTCACCATCCAGCGCGAAGAAGACGTGCTGACCCTGGTGTTCTTTCTGTTGATGGCTGCGCTCACCGGCAACCTGGCCGCGCGCCAGCGTCGCCAGTTGCAGGCGCTGCGCGAGACCCAGGCGCAGACCAGCCAGTTGCTCGACCTGTCTCGCCGGTTGACGGTCGCCACCGACCGCCAAGCCATATTCAAGGCTGCCGGCCAGCACCTGGACGGCTGGCAGGACACCCAGGTGTGCTTGCTGGAGCGCAACGCCGAAGGCCAGTTGCAAGTGGCCAGTGGGGAAGTCCACACCTTCAGCGACACCGAACGGGCTGCTGCCGATTGGGCCTGGCAGCACGGGCAGGCTGCCGGCCACGGCAGCGATACCCTGCCAAATGGCCGCTGGTGGTGGTGGCCGTTGGCGGTGGACGATCAGCCTCTGGCGCTGCTGGGTGTGCGCCCGCGCACCGGACAGCCGCTCAGCGACCCGCGCCGGCGCCTGCTCACCGCCCTAGGCCAGCCACTGGCCCAGGCCTTGGCCCGCGCACGCCTGGCCGAGCAGCTGGAAGCCGCACGCCTGCACGGCGAAACCGAGCAACTGCGCAGCGCCCTGCTGGCTTCCGTATCCCATGACTTGCGCACGCCGTTGACCGCCATGCGTGGCAGCATCGACAGCCTGCTGGCGTTGGGCGACGCGATCCCGGTTGAAGACCGCCGCGAGCTGCTGGAGGGCACCCGCAACGAGGCCGAACGCCTCGATCGCTACATCCAGAACCTGCTGGACATGACCCGCCTGGGCCATGGCGGCCTCAAGCTGGCCCGCGACTGGGTGGCCCCGGCGGACATCGTCGGCAGTGCGCTCAACCGCCTGCGGGTGGTGCTGGCGCCGCTGCGCGTGCACACTGACGTGCCGGCCGAGTTGCCATTGCTGTTCGTGCATGCGGCGTTGATCGAGCAAGCGTTGGTCAACGTGCTGGAAAACGCCGCACGCTTTTCGCCGGCCAATGGTCGGCTTGAGCTGCAGGTGGCCGTGCATGACGACCAGCTGCGCTTGACCGTCAGCGACCAGGGCCCCGGCATTCCTGAAGCCGACCGTGAGAAAATCTTCGACATGTTCTATACCGCCGCCCGTGGCGACCGCGGCGGGCAGGGTACCGGCCTGGGCCTGGCAATTTGCCAGGGCATGATCGGTGCCCATGGCGGGCAGATTCTGGTGGGCGAAGGCATCGATGGCCAAGGCACCAGCATCACTCTATGCTTGCCGCTGCCTCCTCAACCTGAAGCCGAAAGCGAAGCCCCATGAGCCAGTCCGCCACCCTGTTGGTCATCGATGATGAACCGCAGATCCGCAAGTTCCTGCGTATCAGTCTGGCCTCGCAAGGCTACAAGGTGCTGGAGGCTGCCACCGGTGCCGAGGGGTTGGCCCAGGCGGCACTGGGCAAGCCGGACCTGGTGGTGCTCGACCTGGGGCTGCCGGACATGGACGGCCAGCAGGTGCTGCGTGAATTGCGCGAATGGAGTGCAGTGCCGGTGATGGTGTTGTCGGTGCGTGCCAGTGAAGTGCAGAAGGTCGATGCGCTGGATGGTGGCGCCAATGACTATGTGACCAAGCCGTTCGGTATCCAGGAGTTTCTCGCGCGCGTGCGGGCTTTGCTGCGCCAGGTGCCACAAGCCGGCGGCTCGGAAGTGGCGGCCAGCTTTGGGCCGCTGACGGTGGATTTTGCCTACCGCCGGGTGACGCTCGACGGTGTGGAGGTGGCATTGACACGCAAGGAGTATGCGTTGCTGGCGCTGTTGGCCGGGCACCCTGGGCGGGTGATTACCCAGCAGCAGCTGCTCAAGGATATCTGGGGGCCTACCCATGCGGAGGATACCCACTACCTGCGGATCGTGGTCGGGCATCTGCGACAGAAACTGGGCGATGACCCCACGGCGCCGCGGTTCATCATTACCGAGGCGGGGGTTGGGTACAGGTTGGTAGCGCCGACAGCATAACCCGCTCCCTCAGCCCAAAGGGCTGGGCGGGCGCCTGCAGGGCAGGGACTCGCGCAAGGGGTATCAGGCCCTGGGTGGTTCCTTCTCGAACACCTGGCGCATGACTTCCAGGTAGCGGCGCGCGCCCAGGCCCAACGGGCGCGACTTGATCCAGATGATGTCTACCCACAAGCGCAGGCGGCTGGCCATGTTGTCGAAGCGCACCTCGGCCAGTGCACCCGAGGTTATCAGCGGTTCGACCAATGGCTGCGGCAGGTAGGCCCAGCCCAGCCCGGACTGCACCAGGTCCAGCGTGGCCAGGTAGCTGTCGGTCAGCCAGATGCGCCGGGACAGCACCATGCGCGGGTCCGATCCGGTGGCCTTGCCCGAGGCCACGATGATCTGCCGTTGTTCGGCAAAGGCCTCCTCCGGCAGTGGCGTACCGCTGTTCTGCCCGGCCGGATGGCGCGGTGACGCTACCGCCACCAGCAGTTGGCTACCGGCTTCGAGGAATGACTCGCGCTCGTCGATGCCGGGCCGTTCGAACACCAGTGCCAACTGCACACTGCCGTCATGCAGCAGGCGAATGGCCTCGGTCTGGGTGGCCGAACGTACCTCGACTTCCAGGCTGGGAAATGCCTGGGCGAGGATTTCCAGTGGTTGGCTCCAGCGGCCGGTTTGCAACTCGGGCGCCATGGCGATGGTCAGGCGTTTTTCCAGGCCTTGGTGCAGTTGCAGGGCCTGGGCGTCGAGCAGGTTGAGCTGGCAGATCACCTGCCTGGCCTGGGGTTCAAGGGCCAGGGCCGCGCTGGTGGGCAGGGCCTTGCGCGTGGCCCGGTCGAACAGCGGCAGGTCCAGTTCGGCCTCGAGCTGGGCGATCGCCATGCTCACGGCTGAAGGCACACGGCCCAGCTTGCGGGCGGCGGCGGAGAACGAGCCGGCATCGAGCACCGCGAGGAAAATTGCCAAGGAGTCGCTGCTAAAGGCCATTGTCAGTAAACCTGATGATGATCATCTTTTATTGCTAAAAATTATGAACATTAATGCACCTGCAGGACAGTCCTCTCAATGGAGAAAAGCGTGCACAGACCAACCGCTTGGCATATCACCCACTGGAGTTCCGACCCGTTCAGCCTCGGGGCCTACAGTTCCTTGCTGCCAGGAGGGTTGCCGCAGCATCGAAGCGCCCTTGGCCATGTGCTGCATGGGCGCTTGGTCATTGCTGGAGAAGCCTGCAATGCCAGCGCTCCGGCAATGACTCATGGTGCGTGGAATGATGGGCTGCGCGCCGCCGAGGCAGCCGTGAGTGCCGGGGCGAGCAAGGTGATCGTGATCGGTGCGGGGTGTGCAGGCCTGGCTGCCGCTCAACGCTTGCGGGAAAGGGGTGTCGATTGCACGGTGCTGGAGGCGCGTGGGCGAACGGGTGGGCGCGCCCACACTGTCGAGTTGGGCGGCGTGAAAGCAGATGCAGGTGCGGCCTGGCTTCAGCATTTTGCCGAGAACCCATTTGCCGCTGTTGCACTTCAACATGGCTTGGCTTGCGTCGAGACCGATTTCAGTTGTCCGCTTGCAGCAGCACGCGGCGGGGTGTTGCCGGATGTCGACGCCGCCTGGGATGCCTTGATCAGGCGTCTCGATCGGCAACAGCCTTTGTCTGACGCGATCAATGGCTATATGGCCACACTCGATCCCGCGCTCGCGCGTGCCACGCAGTTTGCCATCGACGCCAACCTTGTACTGGAAGCGTGTTTGCCCGTCGAGCAACTGTCGGTCTGTGCCTTGGATGAAGAGGGGGTCGGGCATGGTGATCGTATGCTGCCAGGCGGCTACAGCGAGCTTGTCGACTTGCTGTCGAAGAACCTGGATATCCGCCTGGACAGTCCTGTCACCCACATCGACTGGTCGAGCGCGCGCGTCAAGGTGAATGACGAGGTATGCGACTTCTGCATTTGCACAGTCCCGGTGGGAGTGCTGAAAGTGTTGCACTTTGCCCCTGCGTTACCTGAAACACAGCAGGAAGC
Organism: Pseudomonas sp. FYR_5; assembly: GCF_043106315.1. NCBI lineage: Bacteria > Pseudomonadati > Pseudomonadota > Gammaproteobacteria > Pseudomonadales > Pseudomonadaceae > Pseudomonas > Pseudomonas sp. FYR_5. Next base: position 91,667 of record NZ_JBICMK010000072.1, read on the forward strand.
GCTGGCGCATCTAGGGATGGGCAAGCTGGAAAAAGTGATTCTGCAGTTCGATGAGCGATGGTGGCCGTGCTCACCCTCAGGCTACCTGCGCTGGTACGACGTACCCGCCAGTTGGGGGGAATGGCTGGACCTGACCGATGCTGTCGGCAAGCCCACCATTGCCGGGCTGATTGCCGCCGATGCGATCGAGCGGCAGTTCACCGGGCGTACCGATGAGCAGGTGGCCATGGCCGCGTGTGAGGCATTGCAGGCGTGGGCCGCAGCCGTCGGGCCCACGCGTTGACACTTACAGGCCTTCGCCCAGCACTCGGTCAATGCTGTCGACAAAGTAGTCCACGCTCGCACGGCTGGTGCACATCGGTGGCTTGATCTTGAGGATGTTCAGGTAGTCGCCGGTCGGCTGCATGAAGATGCCCAGGTCACGCAGGCGATCGCACAGTACCATGGTTTCTTCGGTGGCCGGCTCCAGGGTGGTGCGGTCGCGCACCAGTTCCAGCCCCAGGTAGAAGCCCGAGCCATGTGCCGCGCCGGCCAGCGGGTGCTTGTCGACCAGCGCCTGCAGGCGTTCCTTGAAGTAGCGCCCGGTGTCGCGGGCGTTGTCCCACAGGCCTTCCTCCTGCATGACATCCAGCACCGCCATGCCGATGCGGCAGCTGACCGGGCTGCCACCGGCCGAGGAGAAGAAGTAGCCCTCGGCCTCCAGCGCCTCGGCGATTTCGCGACGGGTGATGACCACGCCCAGTGGTTGGCCGTTACCCATGCCCTTGGCCATGGTAATGATGTCCGGCACCACACCCTGTTCCTCGAAGCCCCAGAAGTACTCGCCCAGGCGACCATAACCCACCTGCACTTCGTCGGCGATGCACACCCCGCCGCGGGCGCGGACCTTGGCATAGGCGTCGCGCAGATAGCCTGCAGGCAGTGAGATGCCGCCGGCATTGCCGTATACCGGTTCGCAGATGATGCCCGCCAGCTGACGGCCTCGGGCGTCGAGGTCGGCCAGCTTGGCGTCGACGTCCTGCAGGTAGTCGGCGGCGCTGTCGGCCCCGCGGAAACGACCGCGGAAGGTGTTCGGTGCTTCGACCGGGTGTACCCAGTCCGGGCGGGTTTCCAGAGCTTGCGGGTTGTCGGCGATCGACGTGGAGATGGCATCGGTGGCCACTGACCAGCCGTGGTAGGCCTCCAGTACGCTGAGCAGGTCGCGCCCGCCGCTGTAGGCCCAGGCCAGGCGAATCGCCAGATCGTTGGCCTCGGTGCCGCTGTTGACCATGAACACCCGGTCGAAACCTTCGGGGGCCAAGTCCAGCAGTCGTTCGGAGAATTCGGTGATCGCTGCGTAATGGAAACGCGAGTTGGTGTTCAGCAGCGACCATTGCCGCGCCGACTCGGCGGCCATGCGTGGGTGGCCATGGCCCAGCACCGCGACGTTGTTGAGCATGTCCAGGTAGGAACGGCCCTGCATGTCGATCAGGTAGTTGCGCCAGCCGCGTTCAATGTGCGGCGGTTGCGCGTAGTAGTGCTTCTGCGAGCGGGCGAAGCTGGCATCGCGGCGGGCCAGTAGGGCTTGCGGATCGGGTAGCGGCTCGGCATCGCAATCGAAGCCCAATAATGCGGCCGGCGACGGGCACAGGGCCAGCCACGCAGCAGCCTGTGACGGCGTGGCGAAGAAGGGGGGCTGGATGCTGTTGTCCAGGCACAGTTGTACGCTGAGGCTACTGCCGCTGCTGCCCAGGGACTGGCCTTTTTTCACGGCCTGGCCATCTGTCGGCGCATCTTCCAGGCCCTGTAGCCACAAAGCCCAGTGTGCGGTGCGCAGGCAGCCCCGGCCATCGCCGTGACGCTGCCAGGTGCCGGCTGCCGGCGCTTGCACCTGGCTGCCGTTGGGCACATGCAGCTCGATGCCAAGGGCACAGGTGGCGGGCTCTTCGGGGCGGTCGATATGGGTTTGCGACAGGCGATATTGCCCGTGCAGGGTGCAGGCCGGGGCGGCCTGCGAGGTCAGCAGTTGCTGGTCGTAACCGGGTTGTTCCCAGTTGCCGGCCTCGAAGTGTTCGCTGAGTACCCCCAGGTCCACCCGCGTGACAGCCTGCCCGGCCAGCTCGGGGAGCAGGGGGGCGCAGCCGTTCAAGTCCGGCGCCCCGGGTTGCAGGCTCGCAGCCTGCAGAATGGCCGCCTCCATCAGGGCGAAAGGCACGGCGGTGGCCGTGTCGAAAATTTCCCATTCGTGGGCAATGTTGTCGCGGGTGTACTGGTTGCCCGGGTCGACGGTTAGCTGTTGTTCGCTGCTCAGTACCAGCACGGCAGCACGGTTCAGCACCAGCGGCCACAGGGCGCGCAGCTCGGCCTCGGTCAGCGGGTTGAGCGCCTGGTAGGCCTGCACGGCAGGCAGGATGCGCAGCGGGTCGCCCTCGGCGTGGTGCAACAGCGCAGCGCAGGTCACCGACAGGTCGGCGATACGCCAGGTGCGCAGCAGGTCGCCGAAATCGATTACGCCTTGCAGTTGCCATTGACGCTGGGCATCACGGGCCCACACGGTGTTGTCGTCGGTGATGTCCAGATGCACGGCCTGACTGGGCAGTTGATCGACCAGCGGCACCAAGCGCTCGTTGGCCTGTCGCGTGGCGTGTTCGATGCGGGCGCGCTGCCCGTTATCCTTCAGCACTGGCAGCAGGTGATCGATCAGTGCCCCGGCATGCTGTGGGTCCCATTGCAAGGTACGCGCAAGGCCTGGGTGATCGAAATGGGCAAGCGCCTTGTCCAGCTTTGCACAGAGCCCGCCCAGTTCAGCCATCAGGCGCGGCTCCATGTGCTTGAGGCGGGTCAGCGGTTGGCCTTCGATGTAATCGAGCAGGCGCAGGCGCAGTGGTTGCGCGTCGATGTCCAGTTCCAGCAACCCCATGCCGTTGTGGGCTGAGCGCACGGCGGGTACCGGCAAACCTTGATCGCGCAGGAAGGCCAGGGCGGCGTGCTGGGCTTCAAGCTCCAGCTGGGCGTAGCTGCCGTGGCAGGCCTTCAGCACATAGCCACCCTGCGGTGTGACCACGCGAAAGTTCAGGTCTTGCTGGCTGCCCAGTACCGAAAGGTTACCGGCAAGGCCGTAGTGGGCCTGCAGCACAGCGTGTGCCTGGGCTTCGCTCAGCGTTGGGCTGGGCAGGCCGGAGCGCTGGATCAGGGTGGCCAGGGCAGGGGAAGCGGGCTGGTGTTGTGGACTGGACATGGGCTCTACCGTGGGTACTGGGAGTTGACGGCGGAGAATTTATGCCCGATTCGGCTGATGATGGAAGACGATTATTGTCAGAAAAATTGATCACTGCCGCTTGATTCTGTTGGCGTGGTAACGAGCGGGGCTTTTCATAGGCTTGGCTTTAGGTGCAGGGCTGATCAATCCCGGATGATCGCCTTGCTGCCCTAGAAAGTCTGCTGGGCATACTCAGAGGAGGAACTTGAATGCTGAAAGCAGTTTCACTGTCTCGGGAAGCTTCTGCTGAAGCAGCCTGTCGAGATACTGCTGTACGCTGTGCGGTGGGTTCTTCAGCGATATTCGCTGCCGCTGGGCAGCTTCGAGGACTGCTGCCTTGTCCAGGTCCCAAAGGTCAGCGATGAAGTCGTCCGGATGCAAGGGTTCAATATCGAAGGCACCAAGAACCGCCTTGGGAAAATCCTTCAAATTGAAGGTGACGATGACCGAAGCGTTGCACTTGATTGCAGCTGCGAGAACATGTCGATCATCCCTATCTGGCAAGTCCAGCCCTTCGACCAGTGAATCGTAGTCAGTGACGAGTGCATCAGGCACCGCAGCATCCATCAGCGATGACGTGCGATCCAAATGTTCAGGCGTGAGGTCAGGTCGGTTGAGTAGCAGATTGCGCTTCCACTCGTCATGAATGCTCGCTGACCAACGTGCCCGGTAGATGCCCGTCAGCGCTAGGTTCATCAGGAAATCACGCAGTGGAGCAGGGTAAAGTACATTCGCGTCGTATATGGCCGTGAAGGGCGAGTGCTTCATTCGTACCCCATCTTCAATTCCTGAGCTTGGGCTGCCAGCGCATCCATCGCAGCGCGGCTCACCCCATCACGTTTGTCCTTGTAGGCAACCAGGTCGGAGAATTTGACACGACGATGGCGGCCTGTCTTGGTGTGCGGAAGCACCGCTTCGTCGAGCAGCTTTACCAAGTGCGGCCGGGAGACGTTAAGCAGGTCTGCTGCTTCCTGGGTAGTTAGTTCGGCGTGGATTGGAACGACTTTGACTGAGTTACCCAAGGCCAGTTCGCTGAGAATTTCGCCGAATAGGCGTAGGGCGAAAGTAGGTACTTCAACAACCTGGCGCTGATTTTCCTCGTTGAGCAGTTCGATCCGTTGGGTATCTGATTTTGTCGAGAGGAACGCTGCCAGCGTGCGGCTTGACTCGACTGCCACGGCAATTTCTTTCTCGTCAGGAAGCACATGGCTAGAGAGGTTGGCGGTGGTCATGGGCATCTCCAGAGCGGTATCGATTGCGGGGCTGTGGCGACGATGCAACAGCCTGAGTTCGAGTTATATTCGAAATATTCGAAAATCGCAATAAACGAAACGACCGATCAAAGGATGATTGCTTGGCGAACACGCACCCTTTCCCTACTAACCCCCAACCTCCAAAAACGCCGCCTCCAGCAACTGTCGGGTATACGGATGCTGCGGCGCATGGAAGATCGCCTGCGCGTCCCCTTGCTCCACCACATGCCCATGCTTGATCACCATCAACTGGTGACTCAACGCCTTCACCACCGCCAGGTCATGGCTGATGAACAGGTAGGTCAGGTTGTACTTTTGCTGCAGGTTACGCAGCAATTCCACCACCTGGCGCTGTACGGTGCGGTCCAGTGCGGACGTGGGTTCATCCAGCAGAATCAGTGCTGGCTTCAACACCAGCGCCCGGGCAATGGCAATGCGCTGGCGCTGCCCGCCGGAAAACTCATGGGGGTAGCGATGGCGCGTGCGCGGGTCCAGGCCTACTTCCTCCAGGGCCGCGATAATCGCCGCTTCCTGTTCCTGCGCGGTGCCAATGCCGTGAATGCGCAGCCCTTCACCCACAATGTCCGCCACGCACATGCGCGGGCTCAGGCTGCCAAACGGGTCCTGGAACACCACCTGCATTTCCCGCCGCAGGGGGCGCACGGCGTTCTGGTTAAGCCCTTCGAGGTTCTGCCCATGAAAGCGAATGCCGCCCTGGCTGGAAATCAGCCGCAAGATCGCCAGGCCCAATGTGGACTTGCCCGACCCGGATTCGCCAACAATGCCCAGCGTCTGCCCCTGAGGCAAGCTGAAGTTGATCCCGTCCACCGCCTTCACATGGTCGACAGTGCGCTGCAGAAAGCCCTTCTTGATGGGGAACCAGACCTTCAGGTTATCCACCTCCAGCAACGGCGCGCCCACCGGGTTGTGCGCCGGCAACCCGCTGGGCTCGGCATTGATGAGCATCTGCGTGTAGTGGTGCTGCGGGGCGCTGAACAGTGTGGCGCATTCGGCCTGCTCCACGATCTGCCCGTGCTGCATCACACACACACGATGGGCGATGCGGCGCACCAGGTTCAGGTCATGGCTGATCAGCAACAGGGCCATGCCCAGACGCGCCTGCAGTTCCTTGAGCAGCTCGAGAATCTTAAGCTGCACAGTCACATCCAGCGCTGTGGTCGGCTCGTCGGCAATCAGCAGTTCGGGCTCATTGGCCAGCGCCATGGCGATCATTACCCGCTGGCGCTGCCCGCCCGACAATTCGTGGGGCAGGGCCTTGAGGCGCTTGTGCGGCTCGGGAATGCCGACCATATCCAGCAGCTCCAGCGTGCGCGCAGTCGCTTCCTTGCCGGTCAGGCCCTTGTGCAGCAGGAGGATTTCGTTGATCTGCTTCTCGATGCAATGCAGCGGGTTGAGCGAGGTCATCGGCTCCTGGAAGATCATCGCAATGCGGTTGCCGCGAATGCGTTGCAGGGTCTTCTCGTTCTGCTGCAGCAAGTCCTTGCCTTCGTAGTGGATGCTGCCGTTGGGGTGGCGGGCCAGGGGGTAGGGCAGCAGGCGCAAGATCGAGTGTGCGGTGACCGATTTACCCGAGCCACTTTCGCCCACCAAAGCCAGTGTCTCGCCTTTGCGAATGTCGAAGCTGACGCCGCCAACCACCCGGTTGACCTGGTCCCCGGTCACGAACTCCACGGCCAGGTCCCGCACTTCGATCAGGTTCTGTTCACTCATGTCACTTCCTCGGGTCGAAGGCATCGCGGGCGGACTCACCGATGAACACCAACAGGCTCAGCATCAGCGCCAGCACGGCGAAGGCGCTGATGCCCAGCCACGGGGCCTGCAGGTTGGACTTGCCCTGCGCCACCAGCTCGCCCAATGAAGGCGAACCGGCAGGCAGGCCGAAGCCGAGGAAGTCCAGGGCGGTGAGGGTGCCGATGGCGCCGGTGAGAATGAACGGCATGAAGGTCATGGTCGAGATCATCGCGTTAGGCAGGATGTGCCGGTACATGATCGCGCCGTTGCGCATGCCCAGCGCGCGGGCGGCGCGCACGTATTCCAGGTTGCGTCCGCGCAGGAACTCGGCGCGTACCACGTCCACCAGGCTCATCCACGAGAACAGCAACATGATGCCCAGCAACCACCAGAAGTTGGGCTGCACGAAGCTGGCCAGGATGATCAGCAGGTACAGCACAGGCAGGCCGGACCAGATTTCCAGAAAGCGTTGCCCGGTCAGGTCGACCCAGCCACCGTAGAACCCCTGCAGGGCGCCGGCGATGACGCCGATAATGGAGCTGGCTACGGTCAAGGTGAGGGCAAACAGTACCGAAATGCGGAAGCCGTAGATTACCCGTGCCAGCACGTCGCGGCCCTGGTCGTCGGTGCCCAGCCAGTTGTCCGCCGAAGGTGGGGCAGGCGCCGGGACACGCAGGTCATAGTTGATGCTCTGGTAGCTGAACGGGATGGGCGCCCACAGCACGAAGCTGTCTTTCTTCGCCAGCAGTTCGCGGATGTAGGGGCTTTTGTAGTTGGCTTCCAGCGGGAATTCGCCGCCAAAGGTGGTTTCCGGGTAGCGTTTGAACGCCGGGAAGTACCATTCCCCGTCGTAACGTACGGCGATCGGTTTGTCGTTGGCGATCAGCTCGGCGCCCAGGCTCAACCCGAACAGAATCAGGAACAGCCACAGCGACCACCAGCCACGGCGGTTGGCCTTGAAACGCTCGAAGCGCCGGCGGTTGAGGGGGGACAAGGCCATGTCAGTGCTCCCGGCTGGCAAAGTCGATGCGTGGATCGACCAGGGTGTAGGTCAGGTCGCCGATCAGTTTCACCACCAGCCCTAGCAGGGTGAAGATGAACAGGGTACCGAAGACCACCGGGTAGTCGCGGTTGATGGCCGCCTCGAAACTCATCAGGCCCAGGCCGTCGAGGCTGAAGATCACCTCGATCAGCAAGGAACCTGTGAAGAAGATGCCGATGAAGGCCGAAGGGAAGCCGGCGATCACCAGCAGCATGGCGTTGCGGAACACGTGGCCGTACAGCACCCGGGATCGGCTCAGGCCCTTGGCCTTGGCGGTGACCACGTACTGTTTGTTGATCTCGTCGAGGAAGCTGTTCTTGGTCAGCAGGGTCATGGTGGCGAAGTTGCCGATGACCAGCGCGGTGATCGGCAGTACCAGGTGCCAGAAGTAGTCCAGCACCTTGCCGGTGGTGCTCAGTTCGTCGAAGTTGTTGGAGGTGAGGCCACGCAGCGGGAACCAGTCGAAGTAGCTGCCACCGGCGAACAGCACGATCAGCAGGATGGCGAACAGGAACGCCGGGATGGCGTAGCCGACGATGATTGCCGAGCTTGTCCACACGTCGAAGTGGCTGCCGTGGCGCACGGCCTTGGCGATCCCCAGCGGGATCGACACCAGGTACATGATCAGCGTGCTCCACAGCCCCAGCGAGATCGAAACCGGCATCTTCTCGGCGATCAGGTCGATCACCTTGGCATCGCGGAAGAAGCTGTCGCCGAAGTCCAGTCGGGCGTAGTTCTTGATCATGATCCACAGGCGCTCGGGCGGCGACTTGTCGAAGCCGTACATGCGTTCGATTTCAGCGATCAGCGCCGGGTCCAGGCCCTGGGCGCCGCGGTAGTTGGAGCCGGCAACGGAAACCTCGGCGCCGCCACCTGCAATGCGGCTGGTGGCGCCTTCGAAGCCTTCGAGCTTGGCGATCATCTGCTCGACCGGGCCACCGGGAGCGGCCTGGACGATGATGAAGTTGATGATGAGGATGCCGAACAGGGTCGGAATGATCAGCAGCAGGCGGCGCAGGATGTAGGCCAGCATCTTAGTTGGCCTCGTCCGCAGGCGCTTCGCTGACCGCCGGGGTTACCTCGGGCTTGATCCACCAGGTGTCGATGCCGATGTCGTACTTGGGCGACACGTTCGGGTGGCCGATGTGGTTCCAGTAGGCCACACGCCAGGTCTTGATGTGCCAGTTGGGGATCACGTAGTAGCCCCACAGCAACACGCGGTCGAGCGCGCGGCAGTGGTCGATCAGGTTCTGGCGCGAGTCGGCGTTGATCAGCTGTTCCACCAACTGGTCGATGGCCGGGTCGCGCAGGCCAATGAAGTTGCGGCTGCCGGGGTTGTCGGCGGCGGCACTGGACCAGAACTCGCGCTGTTCGTTGCCCGGCGAGTTGGACTGCGGATAACCGCCGACGATCATGTCGTAGTCCCGAGAACGCAGGCGGGTGATGTATTGCGAAACGTCGACCCGGCGGATGTTCAGCTCGATACCGAGGTCGGCGAGGTTGCGTTTGAACGGCAGCAGGATGCGCTCGAACTCGGTCTGCGCCAGCAGGAATTCGATGCTTACCGGCTTGCCTTGGGCGTCGACCATCTTGTCGTCGACGATTTTCCAGCCCGCGTCCTGCAACAACTTGTAGGCCTGGCGCTGTTGCTCGCGGATCATGCCGCTGCCGTCGCTGACCGGGTTGTGGAAGACCTCGCTGAATACTTGCTCGGGCACTTTGCCGCGCAGTGGTTCGAGGATTTTGAGCTCGTTGGGGCTGGGCAGTCCGTGGGCGGCCATTTCCGAGTTGTCGAAGTAGCTGCTGGTGCGGGTGTAAGCGCCGTTGAACAGCTGTTTGTTGGTCCACTCGTAGTCCAGCAGCAGGCTCAGTGCCTGGCGCACGCGAACATCCTGGAACACCGGGCGGCGAATGTTGAAGATGAAACCCTGCATGCCGGTGGGGTTGCCGTTGGGAAGCTCCTCCTTGATCAGGCGACCCTCGCGCACGGCGGGCACGTCGTAGGCGGTGGCCCAGTTCTTTGCGCTGACTTCCAGGGCATAGTCGAACGCCCCGGCCTTGAGTGCTTGGAGGGCGACGGTGGTGTCGCGGTAGGAGTCGAAGGTCATGACATCGAAGTTGTAGAAGCCGCGGTTGATCGGCAGGTCCTTGGCCCAGTAGTCCTTGACCCGCTCGTAGCGCACCGAGCGCCCGGCCTTGACCTTGGCGACCTTGTACGGGCCACTGCCCAACGGGATCTCCAGGTTGCCGCGGTTGAATTCGCGGTTTTCGTACCAGTGCTTGGGCAGTACCGGCAACTGGCCGAGAATCAGCGGCAGCTCGCGGTTGTTGGTGTGCTTGAACTTGAACAGCACCTTCAGCGGGTCTTCGGCGACCACTTCGGCGACGTCGGAGTAGTACTGGCGGTACAGCGGGGCGCCTTCCTTGATCAGGGCGTTGAAGGTGAACACCACGTCGTCGGCGCGCATCGGATGGCCATCATGGAAGCGCGCTTCGGGGCGCAGGTAGAAACGCACCCAGCTGTTGTCCGGGGCCTTTTCGATCTTGCCGGCAACCAGGCCGTATTCGGTGAACGGTTCATCCTGGCTCTGGCGCATCAGGGTGTCGTAGATAATGCCGATATTCTCGGCCGCCACGCCTTTGTTGATGAACGGATTGAGGCTGTCGAAGCCGCCGAAGCTGGACTGGCGGAAGGTGCCGCCTTTGGGCGCGTCCGGGTTGACGTAGTCGAAGTGCTTGAAGTCGGCGGGGTACTTGGGTGGCTCATCGTAAAGGGTGAGCGCGTGCTGCGGCGCGGCCAGCGCGGGAAGGCTCAGGCAGGCGAGCAACAGGCTGCCTGCCAGCTGGCGCAGACGATGCGTTGGCGTCATTGGGCTTTCTCCGAAGTCTTGATCCACCAACTGTTCAGCCCAAGGGTGTAGGGCGGCGTGGTGACGAAGGCGAACCGGTTGCGGTAGGCCAGGCGATGGTTGTCGAGGTACCAGTTGGGGATCATGTAGTAGTGCCATGAGAGCACGCGGTCCAGGGCGCGGGCGGCGGCGACCTGGTCATCGCGGGTGCGGGCGGCGAGCAGGGTGTCGAGCAGGTGGTCGATCACCGGGTCCTTGACACCAGCATAGTTCTTGCTGCCCTTTGTCGCGGCCTGGCTGGAATGGAAGTACAGCCACTGTTCGAGGCCGGGGCTCAGGGTCTGGTTCAGGGTCATCAGAATCATGTCGAAATCGAACTGGTCCAGGCGTTGTTTGTACTGGGCGCGGTCCACGGTACGCAAGCGCGCATCGATGCCGATGCTGGACAGGTTTTCGACATAAGGTTGCAGGATGCGTTCAAGGTTGGGGTTTACCAGCAGCAGTTCCATGCGTAATTGCTGGCCCTTGCTGTTGACCAGACGCTGGCCGTGCAGCTTCCAGCCGGCCTCGGCGAGCAGGCCCAGGGCCTGGCGAAGGGTCTGGCGGCTGATGCCCCGGCCATCGGTGTGGCTGACCTTGTACGGCTCGCTGAACAGCTTGGCGGGCAACTGGTCACGGAACGGCGCCAGCAGCAGCCACTCCTTGCCGGTGGGCAGGCCGCTGGCGGCGAACTCGCTGTTGGGGTAGTAGCTGGTCGAGCGGCGGTAGGCGCTGCTGAACAGCGCGCGGTTGGTCCACTCGAAGTCCAGCATCAGCCCCAGTGCCTGGCGTACCCGCGGGTCGCTGAACGCGGCCCGGCGGCTGTTCATGAACAGGCCTTGTGTTTGCGTGGGGATGCTGTGCGGGATTTGTGTCTTGATCACTTCACCCCGGCGCACGGCAGGGAAGTTGTAACCGTTGGCCCAGTTTTTTGCCTGGTGCTCGATATAGATGTCGAACTCGCCGGCCTTGAAGGCTTCGAAGGCCACCGTCGCGTCGCGATAGAACTCGTATTCCACCCGATTGAAATTGTACTTGCCACGGTTGACCGCCAGGTCTTTGCCCCAGTAGTTCTTCACCCGTTCGAACACCAGGCGTCGCCCGGGTTGTACCTGGGTGATGCGGTAGGGGCCGCTGCCCAAAGGGGGCTCGAAGGTGGTGGCCTTGAAGTCGCGCTTCTGCCAGTAGTGTTTGGGCAGCACAGGCATTTCGCCCAGACGCAGGATCAGGAGCGGGTTGCCGGCGCGTTTGAACACGAAGCGGATGCGTAGCGGACCGAGGATGTCTACCCGCTGCACTTCCTGCAGGTTGGTGCGGTAGATCGGGTGGCCATCCTTGAGCAGCGTGCGGTAGGAGAAGGCCACGTCAGCCGAGGTGATCCGCTGGCCGTCATGCCAGCGGGCTTCCGGGCGCAGGTTGAACACCACCCAGCTGCGGTCCTCGCTGTATTCCACCGAGCGGGCGATCAGGCCATAGCTGGAGGTCGGCTCGTCACCAGACGGGTCGTACTGGCCAGTGCCGACCATCAGTGGCTCGTTCAGCTCGCTGATGCCGTACTGCTGGAAATTGGGCGTGGTAATCGGGCTCGACCCCTTGAAAGTGTAGGGGTTGAGCGTGTCGAAGGTGCCAAAAGCCATGGCCCGCAATGTGCCGCCCTTGGGCGCTTGCGGGTTGACCCAGTCGAAGTGGGTGAAAGTGGCTGGGTACTTGAGCGTGCCGAACTGCGCGTATCCGTGGCTTTCGCTCACCATCGCGGCTACGGGAAAGCTCAAGGCCAGGCTGAGTGACAGCAGGAGGGGACGTATCAAGTCGGCATCCGATCCAGAGGCGTTGGGCTTTGATCGAGTACAGTAACAGCTTGGTGGGGTTGGAAAAAGAGAGGGGCTGGGGTTTTCCAGTGGCTGGTTTTTCAGGCCCATTCGCGGGCACGCCCGCTCCCACAGGTACGGCACCGGCTTTGAGGGCTGTGAAAAACCTGTGGGAGCGGGCGTGCCCGCGAATGGGCTGCAAAGCAGCCCCTGTAACGACTCAATGCCCGACGTAGACGGTCAGGGTCTGGCCTGGCTTGAGGGCGTGACCGCTGCGTGGGTTCCAGCGCTTGAGGTGCTTCATTTTCACATTGAAGCGCTTGGCCACCAGGTACAGGGAGTCGCCCTTGCGCACCTTGTATTTGGTGGAGCGCTTTCCGGATGCTGCGACCCGGTTGCCGGCGGCGCTCGGTGCACTGCCACCGCGCAGGGCCAGAACCTGGCCAGCGCGCAGTCTGTTGCTGGACAAGCGGTTCCAGCGCTTGATGTCCTTGATCGACACACGGTTGGCCTTGGCGATGACGCTCAGGCTATCGCCACGCTTGACCCGGTAACTGCGTGCCCCCACCGGTGCCTTGGCTTCGGCCACGGCCCGGGCAAACGCTGCTTTCGGCGGTTGCAGGCTGACCAGTTGCTCCGGCTTGAGGTTGGACAGGCTGGCACTGAGCAGCTGCGCCTTGGCGGTGGGCACCAGCAGCTGTTTCGGGCCATCGACGGTCATGCGCTTCTTGAATGCCGGGTTGAGCTGGATCAGCTCATCCTCGTCGATGTTGGCAAAGGCCGCGACCCGGGTAAGGTCCAGGCGGTCTTTGATCGCCACCGCTTCGAAGTACGGTTCGTTGGCGATCGGGGTGAGATTGATACCATAGGCTTCTGGCGTGGACACCACCTGCGACAGCGCCAGCAACTTGGGCACGTAGTCGCGGGTTTCCTTTGGCAGCGGCAGGTTCCAGTAGTCGGTCGGCAGGCCGAGCTTTTCGTTGCGTTCGATGGCTCGGCTGACAGTGCCTTCACCGGCATTGTAGGCCGCCAGGGCCAACAGCCAGTCGCCGTTGAACATGTCGTGCAGGCGGGTCAGGTAATCCAGTGCGGCGTTGGTCGATGCGGTGACATCGCGGCGGCCGTCATAGAAGTTGGTCTGGCGCAGGTTGAAATGACGACCGGTAGCCGGCATGAACTGCCACATGCCGGCAGCGCTGGCGCGTGAGTAGGCCATGGGGTTGTAGGCGCTTTCGATGGCGGGCAGCAGGGCCAGCTCCAGCGGCATGTCGCGTTCTTCAAGACGCTCGACGATGTAGTGCAGGTAGAGGCTGCCACGTTCCCCGGCGCTTTCTATGAAGGACGGGTTGCTGGCGAACCACAAACGCTGCTGCTCGATGCGCGGGTTGACGTCGATGGTGTCCTGCAGGGCGAAGCCCTGGCGCATGCGCTCCCAGACATCCTGCGGCGCCTGCTCGGCCGGCTTGACCAGCAGCGGTGAAGGTTTGTGCTTGATCCGCGCCTGGTAGTTGTGCGCGCGAACGCTATCGGATTCGTCGAGCTGACGGGTGCTCTGACAGCCCACCAGCGTGGCTGCCAGGGCCAGCGCGCTGATTTGAGCCAGACGCGTCAGGGCGGCGGAATGAGAGGTTCTGCGGCTACGGGAAGACATCGGCTGACACAGGTATCCGGGCGAAAAATTTCGGCGATTCTAGAAACCGCTCCGGCCCCGGTCAACCTTAGACCCTCACTTGCGATATATCTTGCGGTTATCAGAAGGTGTCCTTCCAAGACCTCAAGGCAGCAAAAACAGCGACATGCGAGGTGTTTGAATGTCCCTTCCACTCGTCTGCTTTTTGTTTAACTAATGTTTCAGAGGTACGCAGAAAGGGGTTGGTCAGGCGCTCCAGGCCGATCGTCGATGGCAAGCTGATGCGATTTTCGGCGCGCAATCGGGTAACGTCCTCGAACCGTTGCTGAATGTGCGGGTTGGTCGGTTCGACAGCCTTGGCGAAGCGCAGGTTGCTGAGGGTGTATTCATGGGCGCAGTACACTTCTGTCTGCGCTGGCAGGGCCGCCAGGCGGGCGAGGGCGGGCTGCATCTGTTCGGGTGTACCCTCGAACATGCGCCCGCAACCGGCGGCGAACAGGGTGTCGCCACTGAACAGGATGGGCGTCGCTGGCTGGTCGCTGAAGAAGGCGATATGCCCCAGGGTATGGCCGGGTACCGCGAGTACCTGAAACGTCACACCCAGCACGTCCACCCTGTCGCCTTCGTCCAGGGCCAGTTCGCGGCCGGGAATGCGTTCGTTGGCGGGGCCACAGACCCGTGCGCCGGTCAATTGCCTGAGCCGTTCCACACCGCCGACATGGTCATTGTGGTGGTGGGTGACGAGGATGTCGCTCAGCACCCACTCGGGGTTGGCAGCCAGCCAGCGCTCCACCGGGCCGGCATCGCCCGGGTCGACCACCGCGCAACGGCGTTTGGCAGTATCCTGTAACAACCAGATGTAGTTGTCGGAGAAAGCGGGGAGAGCATCGATCTGTATCATGGTGCGGATCCGATTCACCTAGCGTGGCACATGAGGGCATCTTAGCCGCGATGGCGCGGTGGGAGAACCTTCGAGGGAGAGCGCAATGACCGACCAAGCCTTTGCCCAGGCCGACCCGGACTGGGTCGAGCTGATCAGCCTGGCCCGTGAGTGGTTCAACGGCCCACTTGGGCAACTGATGCTCAAGGAGGAGGACAAACTGCTGGAAGAAGAGCTCGGGCGCTTCTTTGGCGGTTATCTCGTCCATTACGGGCCCTGCGCCGAGCCACCGCCCAGAGCCCCCCAGGTACAGCGTAACGTGCGCCTTGGTGCGCCGTTGCCGGGTGTGGAGATTGTCTGCGAGGAGCAGGCCTGGCCGTTGAGCGAGCACGCTGCCGACGTGGTGGTGCTGCAGCATGGCCTGGACTTCTGCCTGTCGCCCCATGGCCTGCTGCGCGAGGCCGCCAGTGCCGTGCGCCCGGGCGGGCACCTGCTGATCGTGGGGATCAACCCGTGGAGCAGCTGGGGTATGCGCCATTTCTTCAGTCACGGTGCTCTGCGCAAGGCGCGCTGCATCTCGCCGTCACGGGTGGGCGACTGGCTCAACCTGCTGGGCTTCGCGCTGGAGAAACGCCGCTTCGGGTGCTATCGTCCGCCGCTTGCCTCACCGGCCTGGCAGCAACGCCTTGAAGGCTGGGAACGACTGGCCTGCGGCTGGCAGGGCTTCGGTGGCGGGGTGTACCTGCTGGTGGCGCGCAAGATGGTGGTGGGCCTGCGGCCATTGCGCCCGGAGCGGCGTGAACCGATGGGCAAGCTGCTGCCGCTGCCGCTGGCCAAGGTCAACCGCACGGCGGCCAACCCTGATACCGAAAAGCACTGAACATGAGTGGTACATGAGCGAAAGCATCGAAATGTTTACCGATGGCGCCTGCAAGGGCAACCCCGGCCCGGGTGGCTGGGGCGTCCTGATGATCTACAAGGGCGTCGAGAAGGAACTGTGGGGTGGTGAACGCGAAACCACCAACAACCGGATGGAGCTGATGGCTGCTATCCAGGGGCTGATGGCGCTGAAACGCGAATGCGAAGTGGTGCTGACCACCGACTCGCAATACGTGATGAAGGGCATCAACGAATGGATGGTCAACTGGAAGAAGCGCGGCTGGAAGACCGCGGCCAAGGAACCGGTGAAGAATGCCGACCTGTGGCAGCAGCTCGATGAGCAGGTCAACCGCCACAAGGTGACCTGGAAGTGGGTGCGCGGCCATATCGGCCACCCCGGCAACGAACGCGCCGACCAACTGGCCAACCGCGGGGTCGATGAGGTGCGCGCCCAGCGTTGAGCTGGGGTACAATCGCGGCCTTTGTAACTGATGCAAGTTGGAGCGCCCGCGTGGAGCAGCAGCAAGATAAACGCTTCGTCATTCTCGATACCGAAACCACGGGTATGCCGGTTGGCGAAGGCCACCGGATCATCGAGATCGGCTGTGTCGAGGTCATCGGCCGGCGTCTTACCGGGCGGCACTTCCACGTCTACCTGCAGCCCGACCGCGAGAGTGACGAGGGCGCGATCAACGTTCACGGCATCACTGATGCTTTCCTGGTCGGCAAGCCACGCTTTGGCGATGTCGCCGAGGAGTTCTTCGAGTTCATTCAGGGCGCCACGCTGGTCATCCACAACGCGGCGTTCGACGTTGGCTTCATCAACAACGAATTCGCCTTGCTGGGCCAGCAGGACCGCGCTGACATTTCGCAGCACTGCACCATTCTGGACACCCTGCTGCTGGCACGTTCGCGCCACCCGGGGCAGCGCAACAGCCTGGATGCGCTGTGCAAACGCTACGACATCGACAACTCAGGCCGAGAGTTGCACGGCGCACTGCTCGACTCGGAACTGCTGGCCGACGTTTACCTGGCCATGACCGGTGGCCAGACCAGCCTGTCGCTGGCTGGCCATGGTGCAGATGCAGAGGATGACGGGCAGGGGGCTGGCGGCAGCGAGATTCGCCGGATTGTCGGGCGTACGCCGGGTCGAGTGATCATGGCCAGCGCCGAGGAACTGGAGGCGCATGCCGAGCGTCTGGCGGCCGTTGCCAAGTCGGCGGGTGGGCCTTCGCTGTGGCAGACCCTGACTGAGACACCAGCCGGCTGATCTTTCGCCCTGCAACAGGAGTGGAGATCGTTGTAGGAGCGGGTTTACCCGCGAATACGGTGGTGGCTGCGGCGTTGAGTGGCGGGGGGCAGATTGGCCAGCAGGCCCGGCCCTTTCGCGGGTAAACCCGCTCCTACGACGCCTGTGTCCAATCACCGACCGGTGTCCACGTAGGGGCGGGTTCACCCGCGAAAGGACCAGTACAGGCAATACAAGGCTCAACTACCCTGAAATGGACGCCATGTCCTTTTGAGGTAGCCGCCTGATGTACAAGGACCTCAAGTTCCCGATCCTCATCGTCCACCGCGCCATCAAGGCCGACAGTGTTGCTGGCGAGCGCGTGCGGGGTATCGCCGAGGAACTGCGCCAGGATGGCTTTGCCATTCTTGCCGCAGCCGACCACGCCGAAGCGCGCCTGGTCGCCGCCACCCACCATGGCCTGGCCTGCATGCTGATTGCCGCCGAAGGCGCTGGCGAGAACACCCACTTGCTGCAGAACATGGCCGAGCTGATCCGCCTGGCCCGTCTGCGCGCACCCAACCTGCCGATCTTTGCCCTGGGCGAGCAGGTGACCTTGGAAAATGCCCCCGCCGAAGCCATGAGCGAGCTCAACCAGCTGCGTGGCATCCTTTACCTGTTCGAAGACACCGTGCCGTTTCTCGCCCGCCAGGTGGCGCGTGCCGCACACACCTACCTCGATGGCTTGCTGCCGCCGTTCTTCAAGGCGCTGGTGCAGCACACCGCGCAGTCCAACTATTCCTGGCACACCCCGGGCCATGGTGGCGGTGTGGCCTATCATAAAAGCCCGGTAGGCCAAGCCTTTCACCAGTTCTTCGGGGAAAACACCCTGCGCTCGGACTTGTCCGTTTCCGTGCCGGAGCTGGGTTCGCTGCTTGACCACACAGGCCCACTGGCCGAAGCCGAGGCCAGGGCGGCGCGCAACTTCGGCGCCGACCACACCTTCTTCGTCATCAATGGCACCTCCACGGCCAACAAGATCGTCTGGCACGCCATGGTCGGCCGTGACGACCTGGTACTGGTGGACCGCAACTGCCACAAGTCGGTGGTGCACGCAATCATCATGACGGGGGCCATCCCGCTGTACCTGTGCCCGGAGCGCAACGAACTGGGCATCATCGGCCCGATCCCGCTCAGCGAGTTCAGCCCCGAGGCGATCGCTGCGAAGATCCAGGCCAACCCCCTTGCCCGTGATCGTCGGCGGCGCATCAAGCTGGCGGTCGTGACCAACTCCACCTACGATGGGCTGTGTTACCACGCCGGGCTGATCAAGCAGACCCTGGGTACCAGTGTCGAGGTGCTGCACTTCGACGAGGCCTGGTTCGCCTATGCGGCGTTCCACGACTTCTTCACCGGGCGCTACGCCATGGGCACCGCCTGCGCGGCAGACAGCCCGCTGGTGTTCAGCACCCATTCCACCCACAAACTGCTGGCGGCGTTCAGCCAGGCCTCGATGATTCATGTGCAGGACGGTGCCAGGCGGCAACTGGACCGGGACCGCTTCAACGAAGCGTTCATGATGCACATCTCTACCTCGCCGCAATACAGCATTCTCGCCTCGCTGGATGTGGCGTCGACCATGATGGAAGGGCCGGCCGGGCGCTCGCTGCTGCAGGAGATGTTCGACGAAGCGTTGAGCTTTCGTCGTGCCCTTGCCAACCTGCGGGAGCACATTGCCGCAGAGGACTGGTGGTTCAGCATCTGGCAGCCGCCAAGTGCCGAGGGCATCCCCCGTCTGGTCGCGCAGGACTGGTTGCTGCAGCCAGGGGCGCAATGGCATGGGTTTGGTGAAGTGGTGGCCGATTATGTGCTGCTCGACCCGCTGAAAGTGACCTTGGTAATGCCGGGCCTGAGCGCAGAGGGTGTGCTGGGCGCGCGCGGCATCCCGGCGGCGGTAGTCAGCAAGTTTCTCTGGGAGCGCGGGCTGGTGGTGGAAAAAACGGGCCTGTACAGCTTCCTGGTACTGTTTTCCATGGGCATCACCAAGGGCAAGTGGAGCACCCTGCTCACCGAGCTGCTGGAATTCAAGCGCCACTATGACGGCAACACCCCGCTCAGCAGTTGTCTGCCGAGCGTGGGGGCTGCCGACGCCTTGCGCTACCAGGGCATGGGCCTGCGCGACCTGTGCGACCAGTTACATGATTGCTACCGCGCCAATGCCACGGCCAAGCAGCTGAAGCGGCTGTTCACCCGTTTGCCGGAGGTGGCCGTAAGCCCGGCCCAGGCCTATGACAAGATGGTGCGTGGGGAGGTAGAGGCGGTGCCGATCGAGGCACTGCTGGGGCGTGTGGCAGCGGTGATGCTGGTGCCGTACCCGCCTGGGATCCCGTTGATCATGCCGGGTGAGCGGTTCACCGAGGCGACCCGCTCGATCCTGGACTACCTGGCATTTGCCCGGGCATTCAACCAGGGCTTTCCCGGGTTCGTCGCCGATGTGCACGGCCTGCAGAACGAAGGGGGCCGCTACACCGTGGATTGCATCACGGAATGCGTGTGATCTCGACACCGGAGCGTGCCAGCTCGAAACGGTTTTCACCCAGGTGGTTGACCTTGTCGCCGATGGCCAGGCGGTAGGTGGTGATGGGGGCGCCCAGCGTGCTGCCATCGAGTTGCAGGGTGGACTCCTGGAACTCGTGCACGGGGTAGATGCGGCCTTCGGCGTCACGGGCGTGGAATTGGCCGACCATTACTGCTGCCATTTGGGTGGAAACCTCTGAATTACGTAGGAAATGTATGAAGGCATAGACCGTGAAACAGACTCGGAAGTTTTCGCCTTGCGGAAAAAAAACCAAAGCAACGAGGAGCGGTCATCTATAACTACAACGTCTCTTTACCCCGCAAAGGTTGGAATTGCCATGAGCCAGGTGTATTCGGTAGCAGTCGTCGTCGGTAGCTTGCGCAAGGAGTCCTACAACCGCAAGGTCGCCCGCGCACTTTCGGAGCTGGCGCCGTCCAGTCTTGCCCTGAGGATCGTCGAGATTGGCGACCTGCCGCTGTACAACGAAGATATCGAAGCTGAGGCACCGCCGGAAACCTGGAAGCGTTTTCGCGATGAGATCCGCCGCAGTGATGCGGTGCTGTTCGTCACCCCGGAATACAACCGCTCGGTGCCGGGCTGCCTGAAAAATGCCATCGATGTGGGCTCGCGGCCTTACGGGCAAAGTGCCTGGAGCGGCAAGCCGACGGCGGTGGTGAGTGTGTCGCCGGGGGCAATTGGCGGCTTTGGCGCCAACCATGCGGTGCGCCAGTCGCTGGTGTTTCTCGACATGCCCTGCATGCAGATGCCTGAGGCTTACCTTGGCGGTGCGGCGAGCCTGTTCGAGGATTCGGGCAAGCTCAACGACAAGACGCGACCGTTCTTGCAGGCGTTCGTCGACAGGTTTGCTTCCTGGGTGAAATTGAACAGGGCGGTCTGAACCCCGAATCATGCTGTGCAGCGCCCCCCGTAGGAGCGGGTTTACCCGCGAATGCGTCATTGAATTTGCTGACGCATTTGCGGGTAAACCCGCTCCTACCCGTCAGCGGAAGCTGTACGAAACCCCCGCATATACGCCAAACCCTTCGCCCGGTGTCGAACGGGCATTGTCCTTGCCGGCGTCGTTGTAGGCCGGCGTCACGGTCGCTGCATAGCGCTGGTTGGTCAGGTTGCGCAGGTCCAGCCAGGTCTGCCAGTCCTGCTTCGGTGAGTCCCAGCCAACGCGCGCGCCGAGCAAGGCATATTCATCTGCGTGGTAGCTGTTGGCGTAGTCCACTTGCACCTTCGAGGCCATTTGCGTGTTGACCCCGGCATAGAAGCCGCTCGGCCAGTCATAGCGCAACTCGGCCTGATAGTAGTGCATGGGGATGCCGGGCAGACGGTTGTCGCCAAATGTGTCGTCATCACGGTAGTGGAAGTCGCTGAAGGTGTAGGCCTGGCGCAAGCTCAGCTTGCCAGTGCCCGCGCGTTCCCACAGGGTGCTGTCGAGGCCGGCTTCAACGCCTTGGTGCACGGTAGCGCTGGCGTTGAATTCCGAGGTGAAATTCGGCACTACCTCAACGGCCAGCAGTTCGTGGCGCACTTGCGAGTAGTACCAGGCCAGGTCCCAGCGGCCGAGCGCCGAGTCGCCACGGGCGCCCAGTTCCAGAGTGGTGGCTGTCTGGTTCTGCATCTCGATCGGCTGGATCTGCTTGCCGCCTGTGCTGGGCGCGCTCCAGATCAACGACCACGGGTGTGGCGGCTCTACCGAGCGGCTCAGGTTGCCGTACACCTGCAAGTCCGGGCGGATGTCGTAGCGCAGCCCCAGGCGGGGCGCATAGTCCCAGTCATGCATGCTCACCTTGCCGCCTTCAGCGGGGTAGGTCACGTCACTTTCGCGGCGTGTGTAGATCATGGCCAGGCCGGTGCTCAGCCACAGGTTGGGGACCAGTTCCAGGTCGTTGCCAGCATGCAGCACGGTGTCCGAGCCCTGGTAGGTGAAGTCACGGGTGCGCTCGCCGAACACATCGCCATTGCGGGTAAATTGCGAAGCGCCGCTGTTGGGCAGGTGCTTGGTGGTACGCCAACCGACGGTGGTCTTGCTCTCGTGGCCGAACAGTGTGTCGCGGCGGAAATAGTTCAGCGTACCGCTGACATCGGTGTAGGCGACCTTCAGGCGCATGGGGCCCTCGCGCAGGTCCATCGGGTAGTCGTGATAGACCAGGCCGGCTTCCAGGCGCGCCTCGTCGTCGAGGTAGAAGGTGGTCTTGTTGCCCACCCAGGTGCTGCCTGGCTGCGGGCGACTGTCGTCGCGGGCCAGATAGGTCGGGTTGGCTGCACGCGGGTGGTGCTTGATCTGGTCTTTGGTCAGGCGCCCGGGCAGTTCGTTTTCAGTTTCCCGGTAGCGCAGGTAGAAGCGGGTTTCCAGGTTGGGGTTGAAGCGGTAACCGACATTGGCGGCAATGCCCTTGGCGCTGCCACTGCTGTGCGCCTGGTAGCCGTCATATTCCGAATCGGTCAGGGCCACGTAATAGTCGAGATTGCCCAGCACCTGGCCCGAGCTGATGTGCCGGTGCTGGTAGCCGCGGCTGCCGACCTCGTAGCGCACTTGCAGTGCAGGCGCGTCGTAGCCGGTGTGGGTGACATAGTTGATGGCACCGCCCAAGGCCAGGGCGCCTTGGTCGAAGCCATTGGCGCCACGCAGCACTTCGGCACGGCTCAGCCACAGCGGTTCGAACAATTCGTAAGGTGTGCCGCCCGGGCCGGTCAGCGGCAGGCCGTCGAACATCGTGTAGACACCGGAACCATGCGCCCCCGGCGCACGGTTGAGGCCCGAGCCGCGTATCGACAGCTTGATGCCATCGTTACCTGCCGATTGGGCGAACACCCCTGGCTGGTAGGCCAGCACGTCCTGGTTGCTGGCCACTCGGCCTTGCCCCACGCGCTGCATGTCCACCAGGTTGCTGGCTCCCGGTATTTCACGCAGGCGCTCGCCGGCTGCCGTCAGCTCGTTCTGCTCCTCATCGGTGATCAGCACCCGGCCCAGTTCGACCGCGGATGCCCCCAGGGCGGGCTGGGTGGCAGCCAGTGCCGCCAGCAGGCCGAGGCAGGATGAGAGGGGTAAATCGGAACGCATTGTACGACTCCAGGCGAAAGGCGAATGGACAACGGCGTTGAGACGAGCGAAATGCGGCTTGGAGCACGCAGAAAGTCAGCAAATCGTGCGCATCCTTCGTCATACGGTCTTGTACGAAAGTTCTTTACAAACCACGGCGGTGGAGGCGGGTGGCCTGTGCTTCGTAAGGTGACTGCAGGTAGGCAGCAATGCCCCGCTCAATCACCCGTGGAGTTCAAACATGACTGACAACGCTCGACACTCGCAGCAACCCCTGGCGGACGCCCCGGTTCGCCTGACGCCACGTGAACAGCAAGTGCTGTTGTGGTGTGCTTATGGCAAGAGTTCGTGGGAGATCGGCCAGATCCTTGAATGCAAGGAGTCGACGGTGAATTTTCACGTGTCCAACATCCTGCGCAAATTTGAAGTGCCTACCCGGGTGGCCGCTGTGATCAAGGCCATTCGCTACGGCATGCTGGCCGAGCAGTAAGGGGGTAGCGCATGAGCAACGATCCACGGCTACCGCGCTTTGCCGATTGCCATGATCCGTTCTGGCCACGGGTCGACCTGGGCAGGTTGCGGGAGCACCTGCAACTGCCGCGATCTGTCAGTGAGGCTGCTTTGGAAGTGGCCGCGCGCTGCGCTGCCATCGAGGCAGCACGCGAATTCGCCCGCTGGCGGTCAGTACTGCGAGAGCGGGGCTACAAGCGCCTCGAGGATGTGGCCGGTCATGATCATGGGCGGGCCTTGCGGGTGTGCTACATCCGTTTTGTCGAAGCGGCGGTCATGTATAGCCTGGGTTCAACCGCCTGTCTGCCTGTTCCGCGCGGAGGGCAAGTACATGCCTGAGCTATCAGTTTTTGACAACCTGGCCCAGGCATTGGTGGCGTTCCTGGGTGTGGATGGCGATGTCCTGTTCGCCGCGCTGCTGGGAGCACTGTTGGTGAGCGCGGCACGCGATCGATTGATCACCAGTGAGGCCAGGCGCCTGACGCTGGCCAAGAAACTGCTGCTGCTATTCGTGACCGTGGGCGTGGGCCATTTGTTCGAGCCACTGGTTTCGTCATTGGTGCCATTGCTGACCCGGGGCATGGCGGCATTCGTGGCCGCTGTGGTGGTGATCCCCATCAGCCTCAAGGTCATGGTCTGGCTGGATACACTCGACCCGCGCGAGCTCATCCAGCGCTGGCGCCGTCGGGGTTAGCCATTGGCTGCGCCGCCGAGTTCACTCAATTGCTGTTCCAACTGCTGGATGCGCTGCTTGTCCTTGATGAACAGCAGGATGGCCTGGCGATCGCTGTGCGAGAGCGTGCGCAGCCGTTCGAGCATTTCGCACTCCCAGCCCGCATCATCTGGGACGGCGGCGTTGTGCCCGGCCTGACCCAGCAATAGCCAGTCCAGTGAGCATGCATGCTTTTTGGCAGCGTCTATGCAAAGTGAGTAAGGAATGCTTTCGCGAACCTTCCAGCTGCTCAGCGTTTGCGGGCTGACCGACAGCGCGCGCGACAACTCGGCATCAGTTTGTGCGCCAGTGAGAAGTTTAAGGCGCGTGAGCACCGCAGCAAGTCCGTGAGTACTCATAACAAATATCCATGACTGGTTTAATGATATTCCATGGGCTTAAACTACTCGTTATGAATACAGCCCTGCGTTTTAAGGAGCACTTCTGCAATGAGAACTATCAAATTGAAGAATACACCCACAGTTGCAGCCAATACTGACACACAGGCTAGCCTGGGCAATGCTAGCAGGTACTTGCCGTGAGTACTTACAAGCTGGTTTGCCCGCATTGCCATAGCCGGATGCGCATACGTACTAGCGAAGGGCGCCATATTTTCCTGCGAATCGCTTATTTGCAATGCACCACCGAGGCGTGTGGCTGGTCAGTGCGCGCCGAATTCGAAATGACCCATGAACTCTCCCCCAGCGGCATGCCCAACCCGGAAGTGTACCTGCCTTCGGCCAAGGGTGATTTGCGCAAGGCCGCCTTGCCGGGGGCAGGCCAGGGCAGCCCGAGTGAGTGAGGCACCATTGGGCGCAGGTAGCAAAACGTGCAGATAAAAAAACACCCCGCCTAGGCGGGGTGTTTTCTGTTACCGGGGCTGCCGGGGTGATCAACCGATCAGTTGCAGGCCCGCTTGCTGAACCATTTCCAGCAGGGGCTGCGGGTACACACCCAGTACGAAAGCGAGAATGGCGATAGCCAGCAGCATGACGCCGCCGGTGCGCTGTTCCCACTTGAGCGGGGCGTCGTGACGACGCAGGTTCGGCTCGACCAGGTACAGGGTAACCATGACGCGCAGGTAATAGTACACGCCGATGGCGCTACCGATCACCAGCGCACCGACCAACCACCACAGGTGCGATTCGACGCCGGTGGCGATGATGTAGAACTTGCCGATGAAGCCGGCGGTCAGCGGGATACCCGCCAGCGACAGCATCATCACGGTCAGTACCGCTGTCAGGTACGGGCGGCGCCAGAACAGGCCGCGGTACTCGTACAGGGCATCGGCGTCACGGCCGCCGTATGGCGAGGACATCAGGGTGATGACGCCGAAGGCGCCCAGGCTGGTGATCACGTAGGTGACCAGGTATACGCCCATGGCTTCCAGGGCCAGGCCTTTGCTGGCGACCAACGCGATGACCAGGTAACCGAAGTGGGCGATGGACGAGTAACCCAGCAGACGCTTGAGGTTGCTCTGGGTCAGCGCCAGCAGGTTACCAATCAGGATCGAGGCTACGGCAATCACCGCCAGTACGGTGCTGAGCACGCCGCTGCTGGCAGCAGGTGAGAGCATGAACAGGCGTACGACAACGGCGAATACTGCCACCTTGCTGGCGGTTGCCAGGAACGCGGCGACCGGCGCTGGAGCGCCTTCGTACACGTCCGGGGTCCACAGATGGAACGGTACCAGCGACAGCTTGAAGGCCAGGCCGACCAGCATCATGCCAAGGCCCAGTTGGGCCACCAGGCTTGGCATGCTGGTGGTAGCCAGGGCCTTGCCGATCTGGTCGAAGCTCAGGCTGCCAGCGTCGGCGTACAGCAGGGCCATGCCGAACAGCAGGAAAGCCGAGCCTGCGGCCGACAGCACCATGTACTTGATGCCGGCTTCCAGCGATCGCTTGTTGAAGAAGGCATACGCCACCAGGCCGTAGACAGGTACCGACAGCAGTTCCAGGCCGATGAACAGGCCGGCCAGGTGGTTGGCGCTGACCAGCACCAGCCCACCGAGGGCCGACATCAGCAGCAACAGGTACAGTTCTTCACGGTTGCCCGGGAAACCCTTGGAGCCCTCGCCGAGGTAGGCGTGGGCGAGGGTGACGCAGGCCAGCGTCGCTATGAGGATGATCGCCATGTACAGGCAGGCGAACTTGTCGATGGTGATCAGCGAGGTGACCGCCAGCGGCGCGACCTTCAGCGCCGGCAGGAGCGACAGCAGGGCCAGGTTCAGGCCCACGGTGGACAGCAGGAAGGTCTGCGAGTGGTTGCGCTTCCAGGCGATCGCCAGCATCACCACCACCGTGGTGATGGTGGTGATCAGCATCGGCGCCAATGCGATGAAGTGTTGAGTGGTGAATTCCATAGCGCTCTTACCGGGCCGAAGCGAGTTGAGTGAAAGCGGATCCGAGCCACTGCTGCACACCACTCATGGTGGCGGCAGAGGTGTCGAGGAACGGCTGCGGATACACGCCCAGCAGGATCAGCAATACCGCCAGACCCAGAACCATGATCAGTTCGCGACTGTCCATGCCGGCCAGCACGGTGTCGGCCTTGGCCGGGCCGAAGTAGGCACGGTGGATCATGATCAGCGAGTAGACAGAACCGAACACCAGGCCAGTGGTGGCGATCACGGTGATCCACGGTACGTGCACGAAGCTGCCGATCAGGATCAGGAACTCGCCGACGAAGTTGCCGGTGCCTGGCAAGCCCAGCGATGCCGCTGCGAAGAACAGGCTGATGGCCGGCAGGTAGGCGATGCGGTGCCACAGGCCACCCATCTGACGCATGTCACGGGTGTGCAGGCGCTCGTACAGTTGGCCGGACAGGATGAACAGCGCCGCAGCCGACAGGCCGTGGGCCAGCATCTGGATCACCGCACCTTGCAGGGCTTGTTGGCTGCCGGAGTAGATACCGATCAGCACGAAGCCCATGTGCGAGACGCTGGAGAAGGCGATCAGGCGCTTGATGTCGGTTTGTGCGAAGGCCAGGAAGGCACCGTAGAAGATACCGATCAGGCCCAGGGTCATGGCGATCGGCGCGAACTCGGCCGAGGCGTTCGGGAACAGCGGCAGGGCGAAGCGCAGCAGGCCGTAGGCCGCAGTCTTCAGCAAGATACCCGCCAGGTCCACCGAGCCTGCAGTCGGTGCCTGGGCGTGAGCGTCAGGCAGCCAGGAGTGGAACGGCACCACCGGCAGCTTCACCGCGAAGGCGATGAAGAAGCCCAGCATCAGCACGTATTCGATACCGGCTGGCAACTCGGCCTTGAGCAGGTCGCTGTAGTTGAAGGTGAGCACGCCAGTGGTGTTGTAGTTGACCAGCACCAGGCCCAGGATCGCCACCAGCATGATCAGGCCGCTGGCCTGGGTGAAGATGAAGAACTTGGTCGCCGCGTAGATCCGGGTCTTCTTGCCATCTGCCGAGCTGTGACCCCAGAGCGCGATGAGGAAGTACATCGGCACCAGCATCATTTCCCAGAAGAAGAAGAACAGGAACAGGTCCAGGGCCAGGAACACACCGACCACGCCACCGAGGATCCACATCAGGTTGAGGTGGAAGAA
Source organism: Pseudomonas sp. FYR_5 (assembly GCF_043106315.1). Lineage (NCBI taxonomy): Bacteria > Pseudomonadati > Pseudomonadota > Gammaproteobacteria > Pseudomonadales > Pseudomonadaceae > Pseudomonas > Pseudomonas sp. FYR_5. The sequence continues at coordinate 118,674 of NZ_JBICMK010000072.1, forward strand.
GCCGACGTGGCGCTGGATCTCTTTCCAGGAACACAGCACCGACAGCACACCGAGCAGGCCGGTGAGCAGGATCATCAGCAGCGACAGGCCGTCAAGGGCCAGGTGGATGCTGATGCCGAAGCGCTGGATCCACTGGAGCTTGTATTCCAGGGCCCAGGCCGGTTCGGCGCCCGGGGCTGGAGCGAGGGTGTAGTCACCGGTACCCCACAGCCACAGGCCGATGCCAAGCAGCAGGGACATGGTCAGCAGCGCGATCCAGCGCGGCAGGGTGGCGCCGAAGCGCTCACCCAGCCAGCACAGGAAGCCGCCGATGAAGGGGATCAGGATCAGCCAAGGCAAAATCATGACGGGTTGGTTTCCTTTGGCAAAGTCGCAAGATTCATAGTCATACCGCAGCCACTACCACGGCACCGAGCACCAGCACGGCACCCACGGCGATAGAGGCGGTGTACCAGCGCAGTTGGCCAGTCTCGGTCTTGCTCATGGCCACGTGGCCGCCACGCGCCATCCGAGGAATCAGGCCGATGGTGCGGTCAACCGGGTCCTTGCGCAGGATGTGGCTGATCAGCAGGTACGGTTTGACGAAAAGCTTGTCGTAGATCCAGTCGAAGCCCCAGGCAGCGAACCACCAGGCCGACAGGACGCGACCGATGCCACTGTTGGCTACGGCGCTGACGAAGTGGCGCTTGCCCAGGAACAGCAGGGCGGCCAGCAGGATACCGGCGATGGCGATGGCACCCGAGGTGATCTCCAGCGCGTGCTTGGCTTCGCCACCGGCATGGCCGGCGCTTTCCGGCAGCACACCGGCCAGCGGCGGGGTGATCCAGGCGCCGACGAAGGTCGACAGCACGATCAGCACGCCCAGCGGCAGCCAGTGGCTGATACCGTGGCCAGCGTGGGCTTCGGTCTTGGCTTCGCCGTGGAAGGCGATGAAGATCAGACGGAAGGTGTACAGCGAGGTCATGAACGCGCCTACCAGGCCGGCATACAGCAGGCCGGTGTTGCCGCTGGCGAAGGCTTCCCAGAGGATCTCGTCCTTGGAGTAGAAGCCTACGGTCACGATCGGCAGGGCCGCCAGTGCCGCGCCACCGACCACGAAGCTGGCGTAGGCCAGCGGCAGTTTCTTCCACAGGCCGCCCATCTTGAAGATGTTCTGCTCGTGGTGGCAGGCAACGATCACCGCGCCGGAGGCAAGGAACAGCAGTGCCTTGAAGAAGGCGTGGGTCATCAGGTGGAAGATCGCCGCGTCCCAGGCACCCACGCCCAGGGCCAGGAACATGTAGCCGATCTGGCTCATGGTCGAGTAGGCGAGGATACGCTTGATGTCGGTCTGAACCAGCGCGGCGAAGCCGGCCAGTACCAGGGTCACGCCACCGACTACACCTACCAGGTGCAGGATGTCTGGCGCCAGCAGGAACAGGCCGTTGGTACGGGCGATCAGGTATACGCCCGCGGTCACCATGGTTGCGGCGTGGATCAGTGCCGAAACCGGGGTCGGGCCCGCCATCGCGTCGGCCAGCCAGGTCTGCAGTGGCAGCTGCGCCGATTTACCCACTGCACCACCCAGCAGCATCAGCGTCGCCAGCACCATCCAGGTGTCGCCAGCCTGGAACTTCTGCGGTGCCAGCACCAGCAGTTCCTGCACGTTCAGGGTGCCCAGCTGGGCGAACAGGATGAACAGGCCGATGGCCATGAACACGTCGCCGATGCGGGTGACGATGAATGCCTTGAGTGCCGCGTTACCGTTGTTGCGGTTGCTGTAGTAGAAACCGATCAACAGGTACGAGCACAGGCCCACGCCTTCCCAGCCGAAGTAGATGAACAGCAGGTTATCGCCGAGGATCAGGAACAGCATGCTGGCGATGAACAGGTTGGTGTACGAGAAGAAGCGCGAGTAGCCGGCTTCGCCACGCATGTACCAGGACGCGAACAGGTGGATCAGGAAGCCGACACCGGTCACCACGCCGAGCATGGTGACCGACAGGCCGTCCAGGTACAGGGTGAAGTTCGGCGCGAAGCCGTCCACCGACATCCATTGCCACAGCAGTTGGCTGTACGCGCCGCCTTCAGGCGGGGCGACATTGAACTGCCAGATGACGTAGGCGGCCGTGGCGGCCGACAGGCCTACCGAACCGACGCCGATCAGGGCGGACAGGTTCTCCGAGAACCGTCCGCGCGAGAACGACAGCAGCAGGAAGCCGATGAGGGGAAAGACGAAAGTCAGGAAGAGAAGGTTCATCCGCGCATCTCACTGGCAGCATCGATGTCGAGAGTGTGGAAGCGGCGATACAGCTGCAGCAGGATGGCCAGGCCAATGCTGGCCTCGGCGGCTGCCAGGCTGATCACCAGAATGAACATCACCTGGCCGTCGGGCTGGACCCAACGGGCACCGGCGACGACGAACGCCAGGGCAGAGGCGTTCATCATGACTTCCAGGCTCATGAGCACGAAGAGGATGTTGCGGCGGACCATCAGGCCAACCAGACCTAAGCAGAACAGGATGCCGGCGACCGCCAGACCATGCTCGAGAGGGATAGCACCCATGATTTACTCCTTCGCCTCGTTGCGGCCCAGGTGGAAGGCGGTGACGGCCGCAGCCAGCAGCAGCATCGACGCCAGTTCGACCACCAGCAGGTAAGGGCCGAAGAGGCTGATGCCCACTGCTTTCGGGCCCACGGTGGTACCGCTGATGCCTGCGCCGCTCGGGGTGACGAACAGGACGTACAGCAGCTCCAGCAGCAGCAGGGTGCCGAGGATCACAGGCCCTGCCCAGATACCGGGCTTGAGCCATCCCCGTTCCTGGGCGACCGAAGCCGGCCCGAGGTTGAGCATCATCACCACGAACACGAACAGCACCATGATGGCGCCGGCGTAGGCGATCACTTCCAGGGCGCCGGCAAACGGCGCACCCAGGGCGAAGAAGATCATGGCCACGGAAATCAGCGAAATGATCAGGTAAAGCAAGGCGTGCACGGGGTTGGTGCCAGTTACCACCCGAAGGGTGGAGACCACGGCGATCCCGGATGCGAAGTAGAAAGCGAATTCCATCTTTCTGTCCTTATGGGAGCAAGCTCTTCACGTTGATCGGCTCGGCTTCGTTCTGTGCAGAGCCCTTCGGCTTGCCAGCGATTGCCATACCCGCAACACGGTAGAAGTTGTAGTCAGGGTTCTTGCCGGGGCCGGAGATCAGCAGATCTTCTTTCTCGTACACCAGATCCTGACGCTTGAACTCGGCCATTTCGAAATCCGGAGTCAGCTGGATCGCGGTGGTCGGGCACGCTTCTTCACACAGGCCGCAGAAAATGCAACGCGAGAAGTTGATGCGGAAGAATTCCGGGTACCAGCGGCCGTCCTCTGTCTCGGCCTTCTGCAGCGAAATGCAGCCAACCGGGCAGGCCACCGCGCAGAGGTTGCACGCTACGCAGCGCTCCTCGCCATCGGGGTCGCGGGTGAGGACGATGCGGCCGCGGTAGCGCGGCGGCAGGTACACGGGTTCTTCGGGGTACTGCAGGGTGTCGCGCTTGCGGAACCCGTGGGAGAACACCATTGCCAGGCTGCGCAGCTGGGTGCCGGTGCCCTTAACGATGTCGCCGATATACTTGAACATGGGTCAAATCCTCACTGGGCCGCGACGGCTGGCGTGTTGTAGAGCACGATCGCAGCGGTCACCAGCAAATTGATCAGGGTCAGCGGCAGGCAGAACTTCCAGCTGAAGTCCATCACCTGGTCATAGCGTGGGCGCGGGATCGAGGCGCGCAGCAGGATGAACAGCATGATGAAGAACGCGGTCTTCAGTGCGAACCACAGGAACGACAGTTGCGGCAGGATGCCGAACGGACCGTGCCAGCCACCGAAGAACAGGGTTACCAGCAGCGCCGAGATGAGGATGATGCCGATGTACTCACCGACGAAGAACATGCCCCACTTCATGCCGGCATACTCGATGTGGTAGCCGTCGGCCAGTTCCTGTTCTGCTTCCGGCTGGTCGAACGGGTGACGGTGAGTCACGGCGACGCCAGCGATGAAGAAGGTGCAGAAGCCGAAGAACTGCGGAATGATGAACCACAGGTTCTGCGCCTGGTACTCAACGATGTCGCGCATGTTGAACGAGCCCACCTGCACCACCACGCCCATCAGCGCCAGGCCCAGGAACACTTCGTACGACACGGTCTGTGCCGAAGCACGCAAGCTGCCCAGCAGGGCGTACTTGTTGTTCGACGACCAGCCGGCGAACAACACCGCGTAGACCGACAGACCGGCCATGGCGAAGAAGAACAGCAGGCCGATGTTCAGGTCGGCAACGCCCCAGGTCGGGGTGATCGGGATGACCACAAAGGCGATCAGCAGGGCGCTCATGGCCACTACCGGTGCCAGGGTGAAGATCATGCGGTCGACGAAGGGCGGGTTCCAGTCTTCCTTGAAGAACATCTTCAGCATGTCGGCAGCGATCTGGAACATGCCGAACGGGCCGACGCGGTTCGGACCGTAACGGTCCTGCCACCAGCCCAGCAGGCGCCGCTCGACGAAGCTGAGCAGCGCGCCGCAGACCACCACCGCCAGCAGGACCACGATGGCCCGCAGCACGGTCAGGATCACATCGATCACTTCGGGGGTGAACCAGCTCATTGTGCTGCCTCCTGCAGACCTTCGACGGATGCACCGAAGATGGCAGGCGGAATGCCAGCCAGGCCTTTCGGCAACGCGACCAGGCCAGCGCCCAGCTCTTCATTGATACGCAGCGGCAGGCGCAGGGCCACACCGGCAACGTTCAGGCTCAGCAGGGCGCCTTCGTTGACGCCCAGGCGGTCGGCTTCGGACTTGGCCAGGGCCACGTAGGCAGCCGGGATGCGCTCTTGAACCGGAGCGGCGCGCGAGGAGCTTTCTTCGCTGCCGAACAGGTGGAAGAACGGCACGGCAGTCCAGGTGCCACGGGCCGGGTTGAAGGCCCCCGGAATGGTGTTGAACCAGTTCAGGCGGTCGCCTTGCGACTCGATCAGGCGTACGCCTGGATCACCGGCACGCAGGTGGCCACCGACCTCGTCCTGGAACTTGTTCCAGGCTTGTGGGGAGTTCCAGCCCGGCGACCAGGCGAACGGCACCTGCTGGCGCGGTTCGGCCGAACCGGAGTAGCCTTCCATGGAGAAGGCGAACGCGGTGTCCTTGTCTTGCGGCGTGCGCGGCTCGTGCACACTGATGTTGGCGCGCATGGCAGTACGGCCGGAGTAACGCAGCGGCTCTCGTGCCAGTTTCATGCCCTTGATGCGGAACGCGGCGCTTGGCGCGGCGTTGACGATGCCGGCCAGTTGCGGGGCGGCTTCGGCGCAGGCGCTGGTGACATGGTCCAGCTGGGTCCAGTCAACCGGCTTGTTCAGCAAGGTGGCACGCAGGGCGTGCATCCAGCGCCAGCCTTCGTGGATCTGGATGCTGCTGTCCAGGTACTGCGGGTCGAACACCTGGAAGAAGCGCTGGGCACGGCCTTCCTGGCTGACCAGGGTGCCGTCGCCCTCGGCGAACGAGGCAGCCGGCAGCACCAGGTGGGCGCGGTCGACGGTGGCAGTTTTGGAGTGGTCGGCAACGATCACCACCTTGGCTGCAGCCAGGGCTGCGTCGACCTTGGCGGCCGGTACGCGGGCGTAGAGGTCGTTTTCCAGCACGACGATGGCGTCGGCTTTGCCGCTGATGACCGCGTCCAGGGCGGCATCGACCGACTCGCCACCGAGCATGGCCAGGCCGAGGCTGTTGGCCTCAGGCACCACCAGGCTCAGCGAGCCGTTCTTCTCGCGCAGCTTCAGGGCCTTGGCGATGTTGGCAGCGGCTTCGATCAGCGCCGGGTCGGCCAGCGAAGTACCGGCTACGACCAGTGGGCGCTTGGCGGCGACCAGGGCGTCGGCGATACGCTGGGCCAGGGCCTTGGCTTCGGCGTCCAGGCCTTCGACGGCAGGGGCGCTTGGGTCGATGGCGTGGGCCACGGCGAAACCGATGCGGGCCAGGTCGGCCGGGGCGGCGTGCACGCACTCTTCGGCGACGTCGTCCAGCTTGGTTTCAGCCAGGGACGCGATGAACAGCGGGTACAGCGCGTGCTGGCCAATGTTCTTAACGGCAGCGTCAAGCCACGGCTGCACTTTCATGGCTTCGGCCATGGCCTCGGCCTTGCCTTTGGTGGCCTGGCGCACGGCCAGGGCAACGCGGGCAGCGGTTTGGGTCAGGTCTTCACCGAGCACGAACACGGCGTCGTGGTCTTCGATGTCGCGCAGGGTCGGCACGGGCAGCGGGCTGTTGTTAAGCACGTTCAGCGCCAGGCGCACGCAGGCCAGCTCGCCGGCTTCCATGCCCGAGTAGAAGTGTTCGGTGCCGACCAGTTCACGCAACCCGTAGTTGCTTTCGAGGCTGGCGCGTGGCGAGCCGATACCGACGATGGTACGGCCGCGCAGCAGGTCGGCGGCCTTGTCCAGGGCGGCGTCCAGGCCCAGCTTGGTGCCGTCGGCCAGTTGTGGCTGGCGTGGGCGGTCCTTGCGGTTGACGTAGCCGTAGCCGAAGCGGCCGCGGTCGCACAGGAAGTACTGGTTGACCGAACCGTTGAAGCGGTTTTCGATACGGCGCAGTTCGCCGTAGCGCTCACCCGGGCTGATGTTGCAACCGCTGGAGCAGCCGTGGCAGATGCTTGGGGCGAACTGCATGTCCCACTTGCGGTTGTAGCGCTCGGAGTGGGTCTTGTCGGTGAATACGCCGGTCGGGCAGACCTCGGTCAGGTTGCCGGAGAACTCGCTTTCCAGCACGCCGTCTTCGACGCGGCCGAAGTACACGTTGTCGTGGGCGCCGTATACGCCCAGGTCGGTACCACCGGCGTAGTCCTTGTAGTAGCGCACGCAGCGGTAGCAGGCGATGCAGCGGTTCATCTCATGGGCGATGAACGGGCCGAGGTCCTGGTTCTGGTGGGTACGCTTGGTGAAACGGTAGCGGCGCTCGTTGTGGCCGGTCATTACCGTCATGTCCTGCAGGTGGCAGTGACCGCCTTCCTCGCACACCGGGCAGTCGTGCGGGTGGTTGGTCATCAGCCATTCGACGACGCTGGCGCGGAACGCCTTCGACTCTTCGTCGTCGATGGAGATCCAGGTGCCGTCGGAAGCAGGAGTCATGCAGGACATGACGATACGACCACGGGTGTCGTTCTCGTCGGTGTACTGCTTGACTGCGCACTGCCGGCAGGCACCAACGCTACCAAGCGCCGGGTGCCAGCAGAAATAAGGGATGTCGAGGCCGAGCGACAGACATGCCTGTAACAGGTTGTCTGCACCGTTGACTTCGAGCGCTTTGCCGTCTACGTGGATAGTGGCCATTGTTCAAAGTTCTTCGTTGGCCCGCGTGAGCGGGCGTGGCTAATGGAAATCGGTGAGCTTGCGACACGCCTCGATTGCTCGGGCCTGCCGGCAAGCTGGCGAGTGGCACGGACCACCCGCCTAATCATCTTGTTATGCGCCGACCACGATCGGCTTCGCCAGGTCGGGGCGCAGGGTTGCAGCGCTTTCTGGCGCCACACCGGCCTCGAACTCCGAGCGGAAGTATTTGATGGCACTGCCCAGCGGCTCGACGGCACCTGGTGCGTGAGCACAGAAGGTGCGGCCTGGGCCAAGGAAGTTGACCAGCCCCAGCAGGGTCTCGATGTCTTCGGCGCGGCCCTGGCCTCTTTCCAGTGCACGCAGCATCTTCACGCTCCACGGCAGGCCGTCACGGCATGGGGTGCACCAGCCACACGATTCGCGGGCGAAGAACTCTTCCATGTTGCGCAGCAGCGACACCATGTTGATGCTGTCGTCGACCGCCATGGCCAGGCCAGTACCCATACGGGTGCCGACCTTGGCGATGCCACCGGCGTACATTTGTGCATCGAGGTGCTCGGGCAGCAGGAAGCCGGTGCCGGCGCCGCCTGGCTGCCAGCACTTGAGCTTGAAGCCATCGCGCATGCCGCCGGCGTAGTCTTCGAACAATTCGCGCGCGGTAACGCCGAATGGCAGTTCCCACAGGCCTGGGTTCTTCACCTTGCCGGAGAAGCCCATCAGCTTGGTGCCATGGTCTTCGCTGCCTTCGCGGGCCAGCGACTTGTACCAGTCGTTGCCGTTGGCGACGATGGCCGGCACGTTGCACAGGGTTTCGACGTTGTTCACGCACGTCGGCTTGCCCCACACGCCAACGGCGGCAGGGAAGGGCGGCTTGGAGCGCGGGTTGGCGCGGCGGCCTTCCAGCGAGTTGATCAGCGCGGTTTCTTCACCGCAGATGTAGCGGCCGGCACCGGTGTGCACGAACAGCTCGAAATCGAAACCGCTGCCCAGAATGTTCTTGCCCAGCAGGCCGGCGGCCTTGGCTTCATCGATGGCGCGGTTGAGGTTCTTCGCTGCGGTGGTGTATTCGCCACGCAGGAAGATGTAGCCGCGGTAGGCCTTGAGGGCGCGGGCGCTGATCAGCATGCCCTCGACCAGCAGATGGGGCTGTTGCTCCATCAGCATGCGGTCCTTCCAGGTGTTCGGCTCCATTTCGTCCGCGTTGCACAGCAGGTAGCGGATGTTCATGGATTCGTCTTTGGGCATCAGGCCCCACTTCACGCCAGTGGGGAAGCCTGCACCGCCACGGCCCTTGAGGCCGGAGTCCTTGACGCTTTGCACGATGTCGTCGGCGGACATCTGTGCCAGCGCCTTGCGGGCTGCGGCGTAGCCGTTCTTCGATTCGTACTCGGCCAGCCAGACCGGCTCGCCGTCGTCACGCAGGCGCCAGGTCAGCGGGTGGGTTTCGGCCGAGCGCGCGATGCGGTTGGCCGGGCCGAAGGAAGTAATGGTCATACGTAACCCTCCAGCAGTTTGGAAACGCCAGCCGGCTGCACGTCACCGAAGGTGTCGTCGTCGATCATCAGCGCCGGGGCCTTGTCGCAGTTGCCCAGGCAGCACACAGGCAACAGGGTGAAACGGCCGTCGGCGGTGGTCTGGCCGAGGCCGATGCCCAGCTCGCTCTGAATCTGGCTGACCACCGACTCATGGCCGCCGATGTAGCAGACCATGCTGTCGCACACGCGGATGATGTGGCGGCCGACCGGTTGGCGGAAGATCTGGCTGTAGAAGGTGGCGACACCCTCGACGTCGCTGGCCGGAATGCCCAGCACTTCGCCGATGGCGTGGATGGCGCCGTCCGGCACCCAGCCACGCTCCTTCTGGACGATCTTCAAGGCTTCGATGGACGCCGCGCGCGGGTCCTCGTAGTGATGCATTTCGTGCTCGATGGCCGAGCGCTCGGTTTCGCTCAGGGCGAAACGGTCTGTCTGGATAAGCGTGCTGTTCATGCTTAGCGGTCCACGTCAGCCATAACGAAGTCGATACTGCCCAGATACGCAATGAGGTCGGCGACCATGCTGCCTTTGATCACCGAAGGGATCTGCTGCAGGTGCGGGTAGCTCGGGGTACGGATCCGGGTGCGGTAGCTCATGGTGCCGCCATCGCTCGTCAGGTAGTAACTGTTGATGCCCTTGGTCGCCTCGATCATCTGGAACGACTCGTTGGCCGGCATGACCGGGCCCCACGAGACTTGCAGGAAGTGCGTGATCAGGGTCTCGATGTGCTGCAGCGTGCGCTCTTTCGGCGGCGGCGTGGTCAGCGGGTGATCCGCCTTGTACGGGCCTTCCGGCATGTTGCGCAGGCACTGGTCGATGATGCGGATACTCTGGCGCATCTCCTCGACACGTACCATGCAGCGATCGTAGGCATCGCCGTTGTGGGCCAGCGGTACTTCGAACTCGAAGTTCTCGTAGCCGGAGTAAGGGCGGGCTTTACGCAGGTCGAAGTTGCAACCGGTAGCGCGCAGGCCGGCACCGGTGGTGCCCCATTCCAGCGCTTCCTTGGTGTTGTACGCGGCAACGCCGATGGTACGACCCTTGAGGATGCTGTTTTGCAGGGCGGCCTTGGTGTATTCGTCGAGACGCTTGGGCAGCCACTCGACAAAGTCCTTGACCAGCTTGTCCCAGCCGCGTGGCAGGTCGTGGGCGACGCCACCGATGCGATACCAGGCAGGGTGCAGGCGGAAACCGGTGATCGCTTCGATCACGGTGTAGGCGCGCTGGCGGTCGGTGAAGGTGAAGAACACCGGTGTCATGGCGCCGACGTCCTGGATGTAGGTGCCCAGGAACAGCAGGTGGCTGGTGATGCGGAAGAACTCGGCCAGCATGATGCGAATCACGTCGACCTTCTGCGGCACCTGGATGCCCGCCAGCTTCTCGACCGCAAGCACGTACGGCAGGTTGTTCATCACCCCGCCGAGGTAATCGATACGGTCGGTATAGGGGATGAAGCTGTGCCAGGACTGGCGCTCGGCCATTTTCTCGGCGCCACGGTGGTGGTAGCCGATGTCCGGTACGCAGTCGACGATCTCTTCCCCGTCCAGCTGCAGGACGATACGGAACGCACCGTGCGCCGAAGGGTGGTTGGGGCCGAGGTTGAGGAACATGTAGTCCTCGTTGGCACCCTGACGCTTCATGCCCCAGGCTTCCGGGTTGAAGCGTGCCGACTCCTCTTCAAGCTGCTGCTTGGCCAGGGTCAGGCTGTAGGGGTCGAACTCGGTCGCACGGGCAGGGTAGTCCTTGCGCAGCGGGTGACCTTCCCAGGTCGGCGGCATCATGATGCGGCTGAGGTGCGGGTGGCCGGCAAAGTCGATGCCGAACATGTCCCAGACTTCGCGCTCGTACCAGTTGGCGTTTGGCCAGATGCCCGTCACGGTCGGCAGGTTCAGGTCGCCTTCGCTGAGCGACACCTTGATCATCACGTCGCTGTTACGCTCGATCGACAACAGGTGGTAGAACACGCTGAAATCGGCGGCTGGCAGGCCACGGCGCTGGGTGCGCAGGCGCTCGTCGACGCCATGCAGGTCGTACAGCATGCTGTAAGGCTTGGCGACGCCGCGCAGGAAGCTGAGCACCTCTTTGAGCTGGGCGCGTTTTACCCACAACACGGGCATACCGGTGCGGGTTTCCTGGGCGACGAATGCTTCGGCGCCAAAACGGTTGTTCAGTTCGACGACCACATCCTGGTCGTCAGCCTTGTAGGGCGGAATAAAAATAGCGTTGTCCGCTGTCATGGTCTCGGTCGCTTTGGGTCAACGTTAAGAATGAAGCCAGGCCGCCGGCTCCTTCGGGAGCGGGCGGCAGGTCGCTGGATCAGACTTCGTCGGGGCTGCGCAGGTTGGTTACTGCAATGCGCTGCTCACGACGCAGGTCTTTCTGGGCTGGCATCTCGGCACGGTAAATACCTTGATCACCAACAACCCAGGAAAGCGGGCGTCGTTCTTGGCCGATCGACTCCTGCAGCAGCATCAAGCCTTGCAGGAAAGCCTCAGGGCGTGGCGGGCAGCCAGGCACATAGACGTCCACGGGGAGGAACTTGTCGACCCCCTGAACGACCGAGTAGATGTCGTACATACCACCGGAGTTGGCGCACGAACCCATGGAAATGACCCATTTCGGTTCGAGCATCTGCTCGTACAGGCGCTGGATGATCGGCGCCATTTTCACGAAACAGGTACCGGCAATGACCATGAAGTCGGCCTGCCGCGGCGAGGCCCGGATGACTTCGGCGCCGAAGCGGGCGATGTCGTGGGGTGCCGTGAAGGCCGTGGTCATTTCCACGTAGCAGCAGGACAGGCCGAAGTTGTACGGCCAGAGGGAGTTCTTGCGACCCCAGTTGACCGCACCACTCAGCACATCTTCAAGTTTACCCATGAAGATGTTCTTGTGGACCTGGTCCTCAAGCAGTTGATCGGTGACGGTTTCCCGTTCACCGACCGGGTACTGCTCGTTGGGCGCATCCGGATCGATTCTGGTGAGATTGTATTGCATGCCAAAGCCTCATTGTTTCAGCTTCGCTTGCCGCTTGCGGCGACCTTCGGGAGCCCAATCAAGTGCCCCGACGCGCCATAGGTAGACAAGACCTGCCAACAGAATTGCTATGAAAACGAGTGCTTCGACGAATCCGGTCCAGCCGCTTTCGCGGACGGACACAGACCATGCAAAGAGAAAGAGGGCTTCGATATCGAAGATCACGAACAGCATCGCGACCAGATAGAATTTGGCGGACAGGCGCAGGCGAGCGCTGCCGACGGGCAGCATGCCGGATTCGAAGGGTTCGTTCTTGGCGCGGCCCCAGGCCTTGCTACCGAGCAGGCTGGACAGGCCGAGCATGAAGGCGCACAGGCCGACGACACCCAGGAGGAAGATGGCAAAGCCCCAGTTGTGGGCGATGAGTCCTGCCGAATCGGACATGCTAGAGATCCTTATACAGAGACCCAGCTCTGCAGTCTGAAATAAGTGTAGAGCGGCGACTTGGCGTCGCACATGCAGTGACCAAATGTCGCAGCCGAATCAATCCCGCTGATTTTATGGGTAAACCTGGTGCAAGTAAAATTTCTGTCGCAAATTTATTCGTAGGATTAAGTACAAAAAACCTTCGTAACTGGCTGAGAGCCTTGAAATTCGGGCATTACGCGCGGTTTTGTCAATTATGTTTCTTGCGGACGGTAACGAATTGCAAGTTTCGTAATGATAATTAATATCATTTGGCTTGCTGCCTTTGAATTTGCCTGTTCTGTGCCTTGTAAAGTTCATCTGGCGACTCCCCCTACTTGCAAATGCAAAAAACGCTTGTTCTAGCAGCTCTCGATACTGCGCGCACCGCTCTGGGTCAATACTTTATCGGTGGAGCGATGACCGACTGATGAAGCGATGGCCCATTGGTCTAGCCAGCAAGCGAGGATGATCAGGTGCAGTGCGGCGGCGAACGGGCTGGCGATGCGTTCGATGCCGATCAGGCTGTCCGAGCTCACGAGCAGGCCGGCACCGAGCACCGCCAAACCGTTGCAGGCCAAGGCGCGCCAGAGCGTGGTGTTGATGGCCGGGGCGTATATATAGAGAGCGGCGGCAGCCAGGGCGAGAATCATCAGGTCGCTTGGCAGAGGTCCTTGCTGCTGCGCTGCCTCAAGCATAGACCTGATCCTGGGTTTTGCTGGTCATGCCTTTGGATTGTAGGGGGGGCATAGGTTTGGCGACAGGTATGCGGCGCCTGCGGGAGAGCGCCGCTCGCGCGGCACCGCAAACCTTGTGACAGGCACCATGTCGCCCAGACGCATTCGGATGCAGAACACCTGAAGCGTCAAGCTGATTAGTGTGAGACAAGGGCCGGGCAAGGTAGCCGAGAAATTTCAGGGGATTGGGCAATGGGTAGCCCCCCAAAAAAACAAAGGCCCAGTGCTTTCACAAGCACCAGGCCTTTGTTCTACAGCAACCCACTAGCAGTGGAACTGTTCTTCCTTGTCGCCGATCGGCCCCGCTTTTGTTTCAGGCGCCGAGGCGTACCACGTAGAGGCCGTTTTTGGTATCTGTCGGAAGCTTGAGATTGCAGGCGACAAGCGGTTGACCATTGCGTTGGCAGCGGATCCATGAGGCCATCCCGCGCTCTCCGACGAAGGCCCAGCCACTGGCGCCATAATCATGATCAGGTTTGCCGTCGCTGTTGAAGCGCAGAGTGACAAAATGGCCCTCTGGCTTTGCATTTTCATAAAGCACGGTCAGGTAAATTTTCTCGGCGTTGCCGGATCTTGCGTCAAAGGACAGATCTAACGCGGAGGCCATTACCGATGGGGTCTTTTCGACAATGACGGGTCTCCCTTCATTGAAACCGTTGTTCAGCGTGCCGTCGCTGTTAAACGACATGAGCGCGGTACCCTCATCGTAAGTGTTGATGTCGGTGCGGCACGCCAGCACGAAGTGATGATTGGAGGTTGACTGCTTGAGCAGCACAGGAAGCAGCGTGTGGCCTGGCGTATGCAGGTGCAGATAACCGCCGTCGGCAAATGTCCTGTCGATCTTGGCGTGCTCATCGAGGCGGGTCACGATGACGTGGTTCTTGAAGTCTTCAGTAGGTAAGGGCGCGTACGCCGCATAAATACCATGTTCATTCAGTGCCAGTGCCCCCAGCAGTACTGGGTCGTTGCCGTGCGCAGCGCGCCAGTAGCCTGTGCCATTGAAGTCGGTAGCCAGGTCCCCTTTCAGCGTGATTGCAACAATGTGGTCGCGCGAGCGGAAGTAGAGCACTCCGTTCCGTATGCCCGCGCCGTCGTTGTCGTGGGAAGACGAACTGCTGTCCTTGGTGGGCGATGCCAAATCGGTCGGCCAGGCATTGGTTGTGGAGCTGACCGAAGGATAAATCCGATAGGGCTTCCCGTCCTCGCCAAAACTGGTGTCGGGCTTTCCATTGGCGTGCAAGCGAACGACGATGGGGTGATATGAATTCGGGGCGTAGTTGTAGTCGCCTACCACAAATATTTGCCCAGCTTCATCCGTAATGATCTCAGACAGAAAGACCCGCAGGGCACCTTCATATTCGATCGTTGTGACACCTTGCGAACCGAATTCGGGGTCAAGCGTACCGTCAGGCTCAAGGCATAGCAGCTTCAGGGCTGTCGCGTTTCGGGGCGCCGAGGAAATAAGTGTTTTTTGAGTTGATTCGATTATCGCAATCGGGCCGAGATGGTCGTACTTTGGGTGCGAAAAACGGCCTTGCGACGCATACGCTGGGTCCAGCTCGCCAGCGTTGAGGATGGTTGGCATGATGCGACTCCTGTTTGGGGGAGTCGCTAGCCTCTCAGAAGGTGTGGGACTGAAAAACTGGCAATAATACTAGGCTCTGCATGAGAAGAGCCCATTAGCCCTGGCTGTTTTCCGTGGTCTTTGCGGAGAAAGCATGGCCCTGATCATGGATTTCGCTATGGCTTGTATCGACAAGCATTGGCAAAACAAAAGCCCGGAGCTTTCTCAAGCTCCGGGCCTTTGTTCAAAGGCAACCCACTATCAGTGGAACTGCTCTTCTTCGGTCGAACCGGTCAGTGCAGTCACCGACGAAGCGCCACCCTGGATCACGGTGGTCATGTCGTCGAAGTAGCCAGTGCCCACTTCCTGCTGGTGCGCCACGAAGGTGTAGCCCTTGCTGGCGTCAGCGAATTCCTGCTCCTGCAGCTTCACGTAGGCGGTCATGTCGTTGCGGGCGTAGTCGTGCGCCAGGTTGAACATGCCGTGCCACATGTTGTGGATGCCGGCCAGGGTGATGAACTGATGCTTGTAACCCATGGCCGACAGTTCGCGCTGGAACTTGGCGATGGTGGCGTCGTCCAGGTTTTTCTTCCAGTTGAAGGAAGGCGAGCAGTTGTAGGACAGGATCTGGTCCGGGTACTCCTTCTTGATCGCCTCGGCGAAGCGGCGGGCTTCGTCCAGGTCCGGCTTGGCAGTTTCACACCAGATCAGGTCGGCGTACGGGGCGTAGGCCAGGCCGCGGGCAATGGCCTGGTCGAGGCCGGCGCGGACCTTGTAGAAGCCTTCACGGGTGCGCTCGCCAATCACGAACGGCTGGTCGTACGGGTCGCAGTCGCTGGTCAGCAGGTCGGCGGCGTTGGCGTCGGTACGGGCCAGGATGATGGTCGGTACGCCCGATACGTCAGCGGCCAGGCGAGCAGCCACCAGCTTCTGTACGGCTTCCTGGGTGGGTACCAGTACCTTGCCACCCATGTGGCCGCATTTTTTTACCGAGGCCAGTTGGTCTTCGAAGTGCACGCCGGCGGCGCCTGCTTCGATCATGTTCTTCATCAGCTCGTAGGCGTTCAGTACGCCGCCGAAACCGGCTTCGGCGTCGGCCACGATTGGCGCGAAGTAGTCGATGTAACCTTCGTCGCCCGGGTTCTTGCCGGCTTTCCACTGGATCTGGTCGGCGCGGCGGAACGCGTTGTTGATGCGTTTGACCACGGTCGGTACCGAGTCGACCGGGTACAGCGACTGGTCAGGGTACATCGACTCGGCCGAGTTGTTGTCGGCGGCAACCTGCCAGCCGGACAGGTAGATGGCCTGGATGCCGGCCTTGACCTGTTGTACAGCCTGGCCGCCAGTCAGGGCGCCCATGCAGTTGACGAAATCTTTGTCGGGGCGGAAGGACGGGTGGGCACCTTCGGTGACCAGCTTCCACAGTTTTTCTGCACCCTGACGGGCAAAGGTGTGCTCAGGTTGCACGGAGCCACGCAGGCGAACGACATCGGCGGCGGTGTAGGTACGGGTCACGCCTTTCCAGCGCGGGTTCTCGGCCCAGTCTTTCTCGAGGGCTGCAATTTGCTGTTCGCGTGTCAGTGCCATGGAAATAAACCTCGTCGCATCGATCTTGGGTTAATTGTGCTGATGCTCTGGGCAGATCAGGTGCCTGGCGGCTGTCCTGTTCGCAGGGGTGCGGCGGCGAACGAGAAGGCTCGAAGGGGAAGGTTGGGCAGGCCAGGCGAAGGTGCGCTCCGGCAGGTCGGCTCGTGGTTGCCTTGCTGCGGTGCTACGCGATTGCCAGTACTGCGGTGATGCGCTTCCGTCCCTCGGGACAACTTCTTCGTTGCAGTCGCAATCCCGTCGAACCGCCTTGTGGGCCGTATAGACACGAGGCGCCTCCTGGGGTGGAAGGAGCGCGCCCCGAAGGCCCTTGCCAGGGCCCCTGATTAGCGGGAGCGAGGCCATCATGCCCTTGGGAAAAAGACCCTGTCAAATGTTTTGTAGTGCTTTTTTGTCCTTACTACATCTTTGGTCTAATGCGACTTGGCAGTCAGTTTCAAGGCCTTTGGTCGAAGCCTTGAATTGCCTGGGATCAGTCGACAAGGTCGACTTTGACACGCAATGTCATGTTTTCACCCCGTTGGGTGCTGTACGTATGGCTTGACGCGCTGCGGTCGGCTTGGCTCTGCTGGTTGAACCCCGCCAGGGTGATCCACTCGCCGAGCTTGCCAGTGACTGTCGTGTCGGTACTTTGTACTTTCACTACATCTGCACGTTCATGGCTGATGCGGTCATTATTGCTGCTTATTTGCAGACGAACCGTTTCGCCGCTCAGGCTCGGGGTTACGTAGAAGCCTTGGGTCACGTTGCGGTATTCGGTGTTGCTCTGAATGCGCCCATAGCCGTCTGTGCTGGTGCTGGTAATGGGGATGCTCTGGCCCACCTGGATCAGTGCCGGTTGCCCTTCGCTGGCTTGTACCTGCTGTATCCCGCCATCGCGGTTGCGGGTGCCGTAGTGAATGACGCGTGCGTTGCCGCGGTTGTCCTGGAAATTGCTATCGTTGTTGTCGACGCTGATCAGCAGGCGCTTGGGCGCGGTATCCAGTTGTTGCAACAGGGCGCGCAGGTCGTCGATGCGCTCGGGGCTGGCGTTGACGATCAGTTTGTTCTCGAAGGCGCTGATCGTGCCGTCCTTGCCGATGAAGGCCTGCAGGGCGGGCAGCAGTTCGGCGCTGCTGCGATGCTGAAGTGGCACCACCTCGGTGGCGGCATGGGTGGTGAGGCTGGCAACCAGCAACAGGGAGGCGAAAAGGGGGCGTAGCGGCATGTCCATGATCTCCGCAGGTGGAACCAACATGATGGCAAATTTGCTGACTTTTTGCCGGATCCGGATCACGCCGGCGCGGTTGCAGACGGTCGTATTATCCTGATTTATCTTGTAGGCTATAAATTATAGTAGGCAAGATAATTGAGGTTAATTGCATGTCTCCCGTTCGCCCGCTCCTACGCCGTAATCAGTTGGCCAACGCACTGGCCCAAGACTTGGCCGGCGAGTCGTTGGTCGATTACAGCTCGGGCATGTTCCTGGCCGCGCCCCGGCGTACGGGCAAGAGCACCTTCCTCAACAACGACTTCATACCGGAATGCGTACAGCGCGGTTGGCTACCGGTTTACGTCGACCTGTGGTCGGATCGCGACGCCGCCCCTGCGCAGCTCATCAGTGGCGCCATCGGTACTGCGCTGGCCAGATTCGAAGGTGCGCTGGCCAGGACTGCGAAAAAGGCCGGTATCGACAAGGTCAACCTGCTGCGCACCCTGAGCTGGGATTTCACCCGCCCGCAACTGCCGGCGGGTACTACCTTGGCCCAGGCGCTTGCCGTGTTGCATCAAGTGTCAGGGCAGCTGGTAGTGCTGATCATCGACGAGGCTCAGCACGCCCTTAACAGTGAAGATGGCCTCAATGCGATGTTCGCGCTGAAAGCCGCGCGTGACCACCTTAACCGTGGCGACCGTCCAGACGGCTTGCGCCTGGTGTTCACGGGCTCTAGTCGCGACAAGCTGGCCAACCTGGTACTCAAGAGCAAGCAGCCATTCTTTGGTGCCAGCATCACGCCCTTTCCGTTGCTGGGGCGTGAATATGTCGAATTCATCACCGCCCTGTGGAACCGTCGCCTGGCCGACAGTAACCAGTTCAAGGTAGAGGACCTGGCATACGCGTTCGAACTGGTCGGCCGGCGCCCGGAAATGCTCAACAAACTGTTGGCCGAAGTTAGCGTCGGCCTGGGTGAGGCGGGCAACCTGGGTGAACTGCTGCGCAATGGGGCGCTGAATCATCAAGCCGGGGTGTGGAGTGACTACGAAAGCGCTTGGAACGAACTTACGCCGTTGCAGCAGGCAGTGCTAGAGGTCATGGCCGAGCGCACGCTGGGCCGGCAGCCGTTTTCCCCGTTTACCGAGCAAACCCTGGTAGAGGTCAGCCGCAAGCTGGAGCAGGCCCAGGCGGTAGCCAACGTCAACACGGCAAACGTACAGAAGGCCCTTGATGCCCTGCGCGACAAGGAGCTGGTATGGAAAGCCAATCGTGGCGAGTACGCGTTGGAAGATACTTCCATGGCCGAATGGCTCGCCCGCGACCAGGCAGTTGCCAGCCACAGGTGAACCTTTGAGATGCCCCGTAAGTCGCACTCACAGGGAGCGTGTGGGGTGATTGCATGAACGGTGTCCTGATCTTGCTGTTATGGCTTTGCAGTCTTGGTGCACAGGCTGCAGCGGACACGCTGCGCATCAAGCAGCTGCAGCGTTGCGGTGAGCGGGTGTTGAACTGGAGCTGGGGCATTCACCGGGTCGGGGCACGCAATGTGAAGGGCGATGAGGTCGATTCGCTGGTGCGCTCCGGGCTGGCGATGAGCGGCTACGCAAGCGCCACAGTTCCAACATCGACATGCGCGTGGATGTCAGTGCTGCTGCCTGCATACGCCCAGTGTCAGCCGAGGCTGCGCATTGCGGCACGTCGTACGCAACACCCTTGGTGACTGCCACTGTGGCGACGATGCTGTCGATCAACCCGGCACTTACCCCGGAACAGGTGCGCATGCTGTTGCGGCGCAGTGCCTTGACCCTGGGCGTCGAACAGGATTTCGAAGCGATGGATGCCGAAGACCTGACGGCGCCGATCCGGCCGCCTGAACGACCCGGATCTGGGCCGTTCGGCACGCCTGGACATGCAGCGTGCGCTGGACCTGGCCGTGCAGAGCCTGGAACGTGTACGTTGAGCGGTGGCCGCTGTCCGACAAATTCCGTAACATCCCGCCCCTCGTTTTTAAATCGTCCTCCGGACTTAACCACAGGAAGCCCATGAAGCCCGCCCGACTACGCGCCGACCTGCTCGCCGGCCTCACCACCTCGTTCGCCTTGGTCCCCGAGTGCATCGCCTTTGCCCTGGTGGCCCACCTCAACCCGCTGATGGGCCTGTATGGCGCGTTCATCATTTGTACCCTGACGGCGCTGTTCGGCGGGCGGCCGGGGATGATCTCCGGCGCTGCCGGCTCGATGGCGGTGGTGATCGTCGCGCTGGTGGTGCAGCACGGCGCGCAGTATCTGCTGGCGACGGTGCTGCTGGGTGGCGTGGTCATGATCCTGTTCGGCGTGCTGCGCTTGGGCAAGCTGGTGCGCCTGGTGCCATACCCGGTCATGCTCGGCTTCGTGAACGGTCTGGCCATCGTCATCGCCATGGCTCAGCTGGAGCATTTCAAGGACGGCGAACACTGGCTCACTGGCACGCCGCTGTACCTGATGGTCGGCCTGGTGGCGCTGACCATGGCGGTGGTTTATGTGCTGCCGAAACTGACCCGCGCGGTGCCGCCGGCTCTGGTGGCGATCCTCGGTGTCGGCCTGTTGGTGTACTTGCTCGGGCTGCCTACCCGCACCTTGGGCGACATGGCGCACATCGCCGGTGGCCTGCCTGGGCTGGCCCTGCCGGATGTGCCCTGGAATCTGGAAACCCTGAAAATCATCGCTCCTTATGCGGTGCTGATGGCCATGGTCGGCCTGCTGGAAACCCTGCTCACCCTCAACCTGACCGATGAAATCACCGAGAGCCGTGGCTTCCCTGACCGCGAGTGTGTGGCACTGGGCGCTGCGAACATGGTGTCGGGCCTTTGCGGCGGCATGGGCGGCTGCGCGATGATCGGGCAGACGGTGATCAACCTCAGCTCCAATGGCCGAGGCCGGTTGTCGGGCGTAGTGGCCGGTGTGATGATTCTGCTGTTCGTGCTGTTCCTGTCGCCGCTGATCGAGCGTATTCCACTGGCGGCGCTGGTTGGTGTGATGTTCGTGGTGGCCCAGCAGACCTTTGCCTGGGCGTCGTTGCGGGTGTTGCACAAGGTGCCGGTGAATGATGTGCTGGCGATCATTGCGGTGACCGTGGTCACGGTGTTCACTGACCTGGCCATGGCGGTGCTGTTCGGTATCATCATCGCGGCGCTCAACTTTGCCTGGCAGCATGCGCGCGAGCTGTATGCCGACACCCATGAGGACGCGGGGGGCGGCAAGCGTTATCAGTTACATGGCACGCTGTTCTTCGCCTCGACCACCTCGTTCCTCAACCAGTTCGACACGGCCGGGGACCCGGCCCAGGTCACGCTGGATTGCCAGCATTTGAGCTTTGTCGATTATTCGGCGGTTGCGGCGCTGAAAACCCTGCGCGAGCGCTATGCCAAGGCGGGCAAGCATTTGCGCGTGGTGCATTTGTCGGATCGGTGCAAGAAGCTGTTGAAGCGGGCGGGCGAGCAGCACTGAAAATTGTTGGTGTCTGTGCCGGCCTCTTCGCGGGTAAACCCGCTCCTACGAGGGATCGCAT
>NZ_JBICMK010000073.1:0-1887 GCF_043106315.1 Pseudomonas sp. FYR_5
GCTACGTGGCCCCGCGCAACGCGCTGGAGCAACAGATCGCGGCGATCTGGGCAGACGTGCTGAAGCTCGAAAGGGTTGGCCTGAACGATGGCTTCTTCGCCCTGGGTGGCCATTCGCTGTCGGCCACCCAGGTGATCGTGCGTGTTCGCGAGGCGACTGGCATCGACGCCACTTTGAAGGAGCTGTTCGAGCATCCCCTGCTGGCGGATTTCTCGCGTCGCCTCGAAGAGAAAAATCAGCAAATCGATCCGATTCAGGCAGAACTGGCTAAATCGCTGGAGGCGCTCAAACGTCTAACCACGGAGGAAATTGATGAACTGATTTCATAGGGGATACATCAGTGCAAGCGTTGCTCGACTCCGTCAAATCGTTGTCCACCAAAGAGCGTCACGCTCTGGCCATGCTCCTGAAGCGTCAGGGAATCAACTTGTACGGAGTCGCGCCGATCCCTGCGAGAGCGCCGGGGGAGGCGCTGGCGTTGTCCTACGCCCAGCAGCGGCAATGGTTTCTCTGGCAAATGGACCCCCAGGGCAGCGCATACAACATTCCGGTCGCCCTGCGTCTGAAGGGCGATCTTGACCTTCAGGCGCTACAGGCCAGCTTCGATGCCCTGATCGCGCGACACGAAACCCTGCGTACCACTTTTCACCTCGACAGTGACCAGCCGGTGCAGGTGATTCACCCCGAAGCGCCCGTCGAGCTGGTCATCGATACACTCAAGGCCGTCGATGCCGATGCCAGCGCGGCATTGAAGGCATGGGTCGAGCAGGAAGTTCAGCAGCCATTCGACCTTGAGCAGGGGCCCTTGCTGCGGGTCAAGCTGCTGCGTTTGGCGGCGGATGACCATGTACTGGTGTTGACCCTGCACCACATCGTCTCCGATGGCTGGTCGACACCTATCATGGTCGACGAGCTGGTGCGTTTCTACGAGGCCGGCAAGTCCGGGCAGGTGCTGCAATTGCCGCCGCTCCCTGTGCAGTATGCCGACTACGCGCTGTGGCAACGGCAGTTCATGGAAGCGGGTGAACGCGAGAAGCAACTGGGCTACTGGACGGCCCATCTGGGGGACGAACAGCCGGTACTGGAGTTGCCGCTGGACCGCCCGCGCGGTGCAGTGCAGAGCCATGCAGGGGCACGCCTCGACATCGCCATTGCCGATGCGCTGGCAGATTCGCTGAAGCAGTTGGCCAAGCGTCAGGGCGTGACGCTGTTCACCTTGCTGCTGGCAAGCTTCCAGGCGTTGTTGCACCGCTACAGCGGGCAGAACGACATCCGCGTCGGCGTCCCGATCGCCAACCGCACTCGCAGCGAAGTCGAGGGGCTCATCGGCTTTTTCGTCAACACCCAGGTCCTCAAGGCCGAATTCGACCTGAGCACCACCTTCGACGCGCTGGTCGCGCAAGTTCACCAGGCCGGGCTCGGCGCACAGGCGCATCAGGACCTGCCGTTCGAGCAACTGGTCGAAGCCCTGCAGCCAGAGCGCAGCCTCAGCCATAGCCCGTTGTTCCAGGTGATGCACAACCACGGCAGCGAGGGCAGGGGCCAGACGCGGCGCCTGCCAGGCCTGACCCTGGAGGCGCTCGACTGGGAAATCCATACCACTCAGTTCGACCTTGCATTGAACACTGTCGAGCATGAACACGGCATTGGTGCGTTCCTGACCTACGCAACGGCCTTGTTCGACGAAGCCACCATTGCCCAGCTCGCCGGGCACTGGCAGGGCCTGTTGGCCGCCATCGTCGCCCAGCCGCAGCAGCGCATCGCCGAGCTGCCGCTGTTGAATGCCGCGCAGCAGCAACAGGTGGTCTACGACTGGAACCGCACCCACGCCGACTACCCGCTGGAGCAGTGCCTGCAGCAACTGATCGAGGCGCAAGTCGCCGCCAC
>NZ_JBICMK010000074.1:0-21196 GCF_043106315.1 Pseudomonas sp. FYR_5
GCTCCTACGACGGCCTGCGCCCGATCACCGTTGTGTGCCCACTGTAGGAGCGGGTTTACCCGCGAATACGGTAGCAGCGGCAACGGTGAACGGCTGATGAAAATTGGTCAGCAGGACCGGCCCTTTCGCGGGTGAACCCGCTCCTACGGGGACAGCACAGTGCTGTGAAAACTCTTTGGAACTGCCCATGAAAAAATTTGCCTGTACCACGATTCTCTGTGCCCCTACATTCCTTCTGGCCGCTGAGCGCGACGACGCCCTCAAGCTCCCCGACGTGCTGATCAGCGCCAGCCGTCAGGTCGAGTCGCGAACCGCCACCAGTGCCGCCAACACGGTTTTCACCCGCTCCGACATCGACCGCCTGCAACCCACCAGCGTCACTGACCTGCTCTCCCGCGTACCGGGCGTGCAAGTGGCACCTACCGGTGGCCGTGGCAGCCTGCCGGGCATCTTTATCCGTGGCACCAAGGCGGCGCAAAGCCTGGTGCTGGTCGATGGCGTACGCATCGCCAATGCCACTTCGGGCGACAGCGGCCTGCAGTTTCTGGACGTCGATCAGATCGAGCGGGTTGAAGTGCTGCGTGGCTCGCGCTCGGCGGTGTACGGCAGCGATGCCATTGGCGGGGTTATTCAGATCTTCACCCGCCGCAGCAATGGCCCCGGCCTGCAGCCACGCCTGCGCATGGCCGCCGGCAGCAACCAGACATTCCAACGCAGCCTGGGGCTTTCCGGCGGCAACGACTCGACCCGCTTCAACCTTGGCGCCAGCCTGGATGAAACTGCCGGTATCGACTCGACCGGGCCATCCTTCGCCAGCGATGGTGACCACGACGCCTACCGCAACAAGGCGGTGAACCTGAGCCTGAGCCACACCTTCGGTGAGCGTTTCGAGGTCGGCCTGAACCTGCTCGACAGCCGTGGTCGCCGCGAAATCGACGAGCCACGCGGTGCTAGCCCTCAGGTGCCGTATTCGAACTTCGCTGTCAGCAGCATCGGCAGCTACTTGGATGCCCAGGTCACCGAGCAGTGGAGCACTCGGTTTGAGCTGGCCCACAGCGAAAACCGCGATGAAAGCCGAGACAAGCTCAGCCACTCAAGCGCACCTTTCAATACCTACCGCGACCAAGCAACTTGGCAAAACAACCTAGCCCTAGGTGAACACAACAGCCTGCTGTTGGGTGGCGACTGGTACGAAGACCGCGTACACGGCAGTACCGACTTCACTGAGGACAGCCGCTGGAACCGTGCCGTGTTCGCCCAGCACCGCTACCAGGGCGAGCCGTTTTCCACTGAGCTGGGCGTGCGCCATGACCGCAACCAACAGTTTGGTGGCCAGACCACCTGGAGCGGCAGCCTGACCGTACCGCTGAACGCGAACAACGATGTGCTGCTGTCATACAGCGAAGGCTTCCGCGCTCCGACGTTCAACGACCTGTATTACCCACAGTTCAGCAACCCGAACCTGGACCCAGAGCACTCCAGAAGCTACGAGCTGCAATGGCGCAGCCAGCTGAGTACAGAGAGTCGGCTGGAGACTTCGCTGTACCGCACCGATCTGCGCGACGCGATCATCTTTGGCCAGGACTCGATACCCCGTAACGTCGCCTCGGCACGAATCAATGGGGTGGAAATGGCGCTAGCGCAGCAATGGGGCGCCTGGCACAGCCAGCTTGGCCTGGCGCTGATCGACCCACGCGACCGCGAGACCGGCCATACCCTCGCCCGCCGCGCCCGCCGCTCCTTGAGCCTGGACCTGGACCGTGAGTTGGGGCGTTTCAGCGTGGGTGCCAGCTGGCAGGCGGTCAGCAGCAGTTATGACGATGAGGCCAACCGTAACCGCATCGGTGGCTATGGCCTGCTTGGTTTGCGCGGCAGTTGGGCGGCTAGCGATGAACTGGAACTCGAAGCCAAACTGGATAACCTGCTGGACCGCAACTACAGCCGCGCCCTTTACAGCTACGAGGGCACGTATCACCCTTACCGCGAAGAAGGCCGCACTGTGCTCTTCAGCGTCACCTGGACGCCGGCGCTTTAGCGTCCAGCAACGCACACAAGCGGGCAGTGGCTTCGATCATCTGCCCGCTGGGACGCTCCAGCCCTTTGTCCGGCACCACCAGCAGGCGCCCATCAGCAACCGCCCGAATCTGCGGCCAGGCCTTCCAGCTGGCCAGTTGCGCCTCATCGGCTGCCAGGATGACCTGCGGATTACGCAGCAGCACGGACTCCACATTCACTTGCGGCGCGGGCTGGGCAAGGTCGGCGAACACATTGCGCGCCCCGCACACCGCCAAGGCGTCGGTCACCACCTGGCGGCCACCGAGCGTGTACAGCGGCCGATCCCAGACTTGATAAAACACCTGCAAGGGCTCGTCACGCCGATACTGTTGGCGCAGCTGCTGCAGCCGCTCACGCAGGGCTCGCGCGTACGAATGGCCCTGCTCGGCCCGCCCGATACGCCCGGCAATGGCCTCGATCTGCTCAATCAACTGGTCGATGTCATGGGGTTCGGCGCTGAAGGTGGCGATACCCAGGCGCTTGAGTTGGTCACGCTGGGCCGGTGGCACACTGCCTGGCCACAGCAGCAACAGATCGGGGCGCAGGCTGAGCAGGCGCTCCATGTCCAGTTGCCCCTGGCGCCCGACCGAAGGCAAGTGGCGCAGCGCAGCCGGCCGGTCGCCGCCATCCAGCACGCCCACCAGCAGGTCGTCGGCCTGCAGCTCAAGCATGATCTCGCTCATCGAGGGGGCCAGGCTGACGACACGCAGCGGTTCGGCAGCCTGTACGGTGCAGGCGAACAACGCCAGCAGGCCAGGTAGCAGTCGCATCAGCCCAACTGGCGCGGAATGCGATAGAGGTACAGCACTACAACCGTCGACAATGCGAGCAGGATCTGCGGCACTGCCTCCAGGCCGACCAGCACCGACAGTGCGGCGACCCAAGCCGGGAAGCAGGCATACAGCATGGCCACGCGCCGTACCCGTGCCAGTTCGATCCAGGCAGTGGGCTCTTCACCCGTACCGAGCACTTTGGAGGTGGCAATAAGTGCGCGCTTATAGGCGCCGAAGCGCGGCAGGCTGAGAAACATGGTGGCCGCACCGGCGATGAATAGCGGCATGGCCAACACCGGAGGCAGCGCATCGCCTCCCCCAAAGGCCCAAGCCATGACTGGCAACGGTACCAGGCCCACCGCCAGGTACTGCCACCAGGCCAGTGCCAGGCGCCGCTTGACCTCGGCGCGGGTCACGCCTGGGGCACCTCGCCCTGGTGTTCGTTGCCCAGCATGTGGCCCAACTTGCCGGCCTTGGTCGCCAGGTAGTAGCGGTTGTGCGGGTTATGCCCGGTGTGCAGCGGCACACGCTCGGCAACCACGATGTTCATGTCGGTCAGGGCTTTGACCTTGCGCGGATTGTTGGTCATCAGGCGCAGCGACTTGACGCCCAGGTGCTCGAGCATCGGCAGGCATATGGCGTAGTCACGCTGGTCGGCAGCGAAGCCCAGGCGCTCGTTGGCTTCGACGGTGTCGGCGCCGCCATCTTGCAGCTCGTAGGCGCGTATCTTGTTCAGCAGGCCGATGCCACGGCCTTCCTGACGCAGGTACAACAGCACCCCACGGCCTTCGCGGGCGATGGCCTGCAGCGCGGCTTCAAGCTGCGAGCCGCAGTCGCAGCGCTGGCTGAACAGTGCATCGCCGGTCAGGCACTCGGAATGCAGGCGCCCCAGTACCGGCTGGCCGTCCGCGATATCACCCAGGCTGAGCACCACATGCTCACGGCCTGTAGCTTCGTCGAGGAAGCCATGCATGGTGAAGGTCGCGAAGGGCGTCGGGAGTTTAGAGGCGGCAACAAAGACGACGGGCACGTTGTGCTCCTGGAATAAGTAGGAATTTTCTCGTGGGCCGATTGTATCAGCAGGTTGGGGGATGTGGGCTGGCTGTATACGGTGGGTTAAGATCGAAAAGTTCGATACTTATTGAAAGCCACCGCTCAATCACAAGCCCGCTGCCACAGAGAACCGCGATCTACCTCAATGTATTCGGCCTCAGTGCGGGCGACTGTCCGCGTTGAACGGATAGGGCTGTTTCCAGTGCTCGAAAATCGGCTTCAGTTCGCCGCTACGTACCAGCTCTTTCATGCGCTTGTCGAACAGATCGCGCAGGGCCCTGGCCTGGTCGTTACGGGCAAAGGCCAGGTACAACGGCAACTCGGCCACATGGGTACGCCGAAAGCGCTCGGGCTGGGGGGCTTGCCCGAGCACGTAGTCCACCTCGGTCAGTGCGTCGATGTAGTAGTCCACCCGGTCATGCTCGAGCATCGGCAAAATGCCCTCGCGACGCTGGATTTCGCGGAACTCGTGCACATTGGGCAAGTAGCTGCCGTAATCATAGCCACGCACCCAGGCCAACCGGTACTTGCCGATGGTCTCCAGCGTAGGCGCAGGCTTGCTGGCCAGCCCCAAGGCATAGATATGGTCCATGTCGAAGTGCCAGCGCGGGTACAGATTGTCGTCGTTTTCTTCCTTGTACGAGCCAACCCAGGCATCAGCCTCGCCGCGCCTGACCAGGCCAACCGCCCGGCTGTAGGGCGCGCTCTGGGTGACCACCTCGACTCCGGCCGGCTCGAACACTTTGCGCAGCACATCCCAGGCCACCCCGGTACCGTCGGCGTTGGTGTAGTCGAGCCACTCCTCGCTAACCAGATGGATCTGTTTCGGCATGCTCTCGGCAGCCGCCACCCACGGGGCAACACTCAGCAGCATTGCCAGCAGTACAGTCCTTATGGCCATTCACGCACTCCCTGTTTCAGGCAACCGCCCACACCAGAACCTGCATGCCCAGCCAGGCAAACACGCCGGCCAGGATATCGTCGAGCATGATGCCGACGCCCCCGTGCACATGCCGGTCAATCCAGCGGATCGGCCACGGCTTGAGGATGTCGAAGAAGCGGAACATCAGGAACCCTGCCAACAGCCACTGCCAGCCCTCCGGCACCAGCCAGAGGGTGATCCACATGCCGACAATCTCGTCCCAGACAATGCCTTCATGGTCGTGTACGCGCAAGTCATTGGCAACTTTGCCGCACAACCAGAAGCCAAATAGCATGCTCACGCCGAGCAACAGCCAGTAACCCCAGTCGGGCAGCATCTGCCACAGCGGGATGAACGGTATGGCTACCAGCGAGCCCCAGGTACCCGGCGCCTTGGGCAAGGTGCCAGAGCCGAAGCCAAAAGCGATGAAGTGCCACGGGTTGCGCCAGACCGAAGGCGGAACGAACTCCGCAGGCACCTGATTGGGGTGATCGGTCACGGTATCTCCCTGAAGTGTTGATAGCCCCGCTGAACGGGGGTGATGTCCTGGCCCTGCGCGTCGCGCAAGGTCACGCCTTGCCCTTCGAGCACACGGCCGACGGTATGCACCTCGATAAAATCGAAGGCTGCCAGAGGCGCCAGCGCCTCGGGTGGCAAAGTGAACGCCAGTACGTAATCGTCGCCACCGGTAAGCGCTGCCTGCACGGCTGCTTCACGGCCGAGGAAGCTCTCCAGAGCAGGAGACACTGGCACTTGCGCCAGGTTCACCTCCAACGCGACACCGGATGCCTTGGCAATATGCCCACAGTCGGCGAGCAGCCCGTCGGAGATGTCCAGCGCCGCCGTGGCCCGGCCACGCAGCAGGGCACCGAGGGTGAGCTGCGGCATCGGTGACCAGTAATGGGCCAGCAGCGGCTCGGCCTGCGCGGCAGGCGCCTCGCGCTCACCCAGCACCAGCGGCAATGCACCGGCGGCCTTGCCCAGTGAACCACCGACACACAGCAGGTCACCCGGCCTTGCACCGCTGCGGCGCAAGGCCTGGCCAGCCGGTACGCGGCCGAACACGGTCACGGTGATGCTCAACGGGCCGCGCGTGGTGTCACCACCGATCAGGCTCATGCGGCAACGGTGGGCCATGCGCCCAAGGCCGTCGGCATAGGCCGCCAGCCAGCCAGGGCCAACGTCAGGCAGGGTCAGTGCGAGGGTAAAACCGATTGCAGTCGCACCCATGGCTGCCAGGTCACTGGCCGCCACGGCCAACGAACGCTGGCCAAGCAGCAACGGATCGCAAACAGCAGGAAAATGCACCCCGGCGACCAGGGTGTCGGTCGACACCGCCAGTTGCTCACCGGGGGGAAGGTCCAGCAGGGCGCAGTCGTCGCCGATTCCCAGCGCCACGCCATCGCCGCCCTGCGCACAAGGCGCAGCGGCGAAGTAATGGTTGATCAGCTCGAACTCACCCATGGCCAGGCAGCGCCAGGATCAGCGCTTGTTCGCCTTGACTTCTGCTTCACGCAGCGCCGGGGCGAGCTTGTCCAATACGCCGTTGACGAACTTGTGGCCGTCAGTGGCACCGAAGACCTTGGCCAGCTCCACACCTTCGTTGATCACGACGCGGTACGGCACGTCGACGCGCTTGATCAGTTCCCAGGTGGACAGGCGCAGCACGGCCAACTCAACCGGGTCGAGCTCTTCCAGTGCGATGGTCATGCAAGGCACCAGCGCCTTGTCGATTTCGCCCTTGATTGCCGGGACCCCATGCAGGATCTCGCGGAAATAGGCACCGTCGACATCGGTGAAATCGTTGTCCACCCGGAACTGCGCTTCGATCTCGTTCAGCGAATGCTGGGCCATGTGCCACTGGTAGAGGGCCTGGGTCGCGAGCTTGCGGGCTTCGCGGCGCTTGGCGCTCTTCGAGGGCTTGCCGGCATCCGCAGGTTTTGGATCGCGCGGGTTGAAACGATCGCTTTCGTCGCTAATCACTTGGCCTCCAACTGCGCCAGCAGGCTGACCATTTCCAGTGCGGACAGGGCAGCTTCAGCACCTTTGTTGCCGGCTTTGGTGCCAGAACGCTCGATGGCTTGCTCGATGGAGTCGACGGTCAGTACGCCGAACGCCACCGGAACACCGAACTCCATGGACACCTGGGCCAGGCCCTTGGTGCATTCGCCCGCCACGTATTCGAAATGCGGGGTACCGCCACGGATCACGGCGCCCAGGGCGATGATCGCGTCGTAGGCGCCTTGCTGGGCGACCTTCTGTGCCACCAGCGGGATCTCGAATGCACCCGGGGCACGGATGATGGTGATGTCGCTTTCGCTGACACCATGGCGTACCAAGGCGTCAACGGCACCGCTTACCAGGCTTTCGACAACGAAGCTGTTGAAGCGGCCAACCACCAAAGCATAGCGACCTTTGGGGGCGATGAAGGTACCTTCGATGGTCTTCAGGGTCATTCCGATATTCTCATCTTCAAGAGCGAGGCCGCATACAAGCGGCCTCGGCAGGGGTCTGGACTCGAGCAGAGGGCGTCAATGCCGCCTCAAGTCACTCGGAGGGCACGTATTCTACAACTTCCAGATCGAATCCGGATATCGCGTTGAACTTCATCGGCGAACTCATCAGGCGCATCTTGCGCACGCCGAGGTCGCGCAGGATCTGCGAACCGGCACCCACAGTGCTGTAGGTGGTCGGGGCCTTGGTCGGCGCATCGCCCGCACTTTCGCGGATGTGCGCCAGCAGCACGTCGCCGTCCAGTGGGTGGCCCAGCAGCAAGACCACACCGCTGCCGGCCTCGGCCACGGCGGCCATGGCCGCGCGCAGGCTCCAGCGACCTGGCTGTTTGACCAGCAGCAGGTCACGCAGTGGGTCCATATTGTGTACCCGTACCAAGGTCGGCTCTTCGGCGCAGATCTTGCCCAGGGTCAAGGCCATGTGCACGTCGCCTTCGACCGCGTCACGGTAGGTGACCAGGTTGAACTCACCCAGCTCGCTCTCCACCGATTGCTCGGAAACACGCTGCACGGTGCGTTCGTGGATCATGCGGTAGTGGATCAGGTCGGCGATGGTGCCGATCTTCAGGCCGTGCTCGGCGGCGAACACTTCCAGTTCGGCGCGGCGCGACATGGTGCCGTCGTCGTTCATCACTTCGCAGATCACGCCGCTTGGCTCGAAACCGGCCATGCGCGCCAGGTCACAGGCGGCTTCGGTGTGGCCGGCACGCGCCAGCGTACCGCCTGGTTGGGCCATCAGCGGGAAGATGTGACCAGGGCTGACGATGTCTTCGGCCTTGGCGTCCTTGGCTGCGGCAGCCTGCACAGTGCGTGCGCGGTCGGCGGCGGAAATACCGGTGGTGACGCCTTCGGCGGCTTCGATCGACACGGTGAACTTGGTGCCGAAGCCCGAGCCGTTGCGCGGTGCCATCAACGGCAGCTTCAGCGTTTCGCAACGCTCGCGGGTCATCGGCATGCAGATCAGGCCACGGGCGTGCTTGGCCATGAAGTTGATGTGCTCGGGCTGGCAGCATTCGGCCGCCATGATGATATCGCCTTCGTTCTCACGGTCTTCGTCATCCATCAAGATGACCATTTTGCCCTGGCGGATGTCTTCGACCAGTTCTTCGATGCTGTTGAGCGCCACGCGGCACCCCCTTCTCAATCAGGATTTCAAGAAGCCATTGGCGGCCAGGAAGCTTTCGGTAATGCCACTGCCCTTGCTCGGTTCGGCGGCCTTGTCACCCAGTAGCAAGCGCTCCAGGTAACGGGCCAGCAGGTCGACCTCAAGGTTTACCCGACGCCCTGCACGGTAATCGGCCATGATGGTTTCGGACAGAGTGTGCGGGACAATGGTCAGCTCGAACTCGGCGCCATTGACCTCATTCACCGTCAGACTGGTACCGTCGACGGTGATCGAACCCTTGTGGGCGATGTACTTGGCCAGTTCCTTCGGTGCACGCACGCGAAACTGGATGGCGCGAGCGTTATCGCTGCGCGAAATGATTTCGCCGACCCCGTCGACGTGGCCGCTGACCAGGTGCCCGCCCAGGCGGGTGGTGGGCGTCAGGGCTTTCTCCAGGTTGACCTTGCTGCCGCTCTTGAGGTCGATGAAGGCGGTGCGCTTGAGGGTTTCGACGCTGACATCGGCCCAGAAGCCGTCGCCCGGCAGCTCTACGGCCGTAAGGCATACACCGTTGACGGCGATGCTGTCGCCGAGTTTGACGTCCCCCAAGTCGAGCTTGCCGGTTTCTACGTAGACGCGCACGTCACCACCCTTGGGGGTCAGGCTGCGGATGGTGCCGATGGATTCGATGATGCCGGTGAACATGGGGTCTTCCTCAAAAACGGTTTGCGCAGGGCAAGCCCGGCATTATACGCCGGGCGCCGGCAGGGGGATGGCCGTGACCCGCCAGTCATCGCCCACTGCGCGCATTTCGGTAATTTTCAGCCGCGGCGCCTCGCTCATCTTTTCCAGTGGCCAGTCCAGTAATGGGCGGGCGTGGGAGCCGAGGAAGGTGCCGGCGACGAACAGCTGGAACTCATCGACCAAGCCCAGCCTGGCAAAGGCACCCACCAGGCCAGCACCAGCTTCCAGCAGGATTTCGTTTACGCCGCGGGCGGCCAGGGCCTGCAGCAGCGCCGCAAGGTCGACCTGGCCATTGTCGCCCGGCAAGCTGAGCAATTCGTGGCCGGCAGCGGCATAGCGCGGGTCATCTGCGACAGCAGTCACCACCAGAGCCGGGCCGGCCTGGAAGAACGGCGCAGCCAGTGGCAGGCGCAGGCGGCCATCGACCAACACTCGCAAGGGTGTGCGGCTGAGTGCCTGGGCAGTGGTTTCGGCATCCAGACCCAGCTCGGCGCCACGCACGGTCATGCGTGCGTTATCGGCCAGTACACTGGCGGCGCTGGTCAGCACCACGCTGGAACGGGCGCGCAGGCGCTGTACCGCCGAGCGGGCGGCCGGGCCGGTGATCCACTGGCTTTCACCACTGGCCATGGCGGTGCGGCCATCCAGGCTCATGGCCAGCTTGGCGCGAACGAACGGCAGGCCATGCTCCATGCGCTTGAGGAAGCCTGGGTTGAGGGCGCGAGCCTCGGCTTCGAGCACCCCGCTGGCCACTTCGATTCCGGCTTCGGTCAGGCGCCGCAGGCCCTGTCCCGCCACTTGCGGGTTAGGGTCCTGCATGGCGGCTACTACACGCGCCACGCCGGCCTTGACCAGCGCTTCGGCACACGGCGGCGTACGGCCATGGTGGCTGCATGGTTCCAGGGTGACGTAGGCACAAGCCCCGCGGGCAAGTTCACCCGCCTGACGCAGGGCATGCACTTCGGCATGCGGCTCGCCGGCGCGTACGTGCCAGCCTTCGCCAACCACCTCGCCATCACGTACGATCACGCAGCCGACCCGCGGGTTCGGGTGGGTTGTGTACAGGCCTTTGCGCGCCAGCTCCAGCGCGCGGGCCATGTAGTGGGCGTCTAGGATGGCGGCTTGGCTGGGCATGTTCACTCTTTAGCTGGCTCACGGGCCAGACGGTCGATTTCTTCGCGGAACTCGTCGAGGTCCTGGAAGCGCCGGTACACCGAGGCAAAGCGGATATAGGCCACTTCATCGAGTTTGCGCAACTCGGCCATGACCATTTCACCGACCACCAGCGATTTGACTTCGCGTTCGCCAGTGGCTCGCAGCCGGCTCTTGATGTGCGCCAGCGCGGCTTCCAGGCGCTCGACGCTGACCGGACGCTTTTCCAGCGCCCGCTGCATGCCGGCGCGCAGCTTTTCTTCGTCGAAGGGCTGACGCGTGCCGTCCTGCTTGATCAGCCGGGGCAGCACCAGCTCGGCGGTTTCGAAGGTGGTGAAGCGCTCGCCGCAGGCCACGCATTCACGGCGGCGGCGCACCTGCTCGCCCTCGGCGACGAGGCGAGAGTCGATGACCTTGGTGTCGTTGGCACCGCAAAAGGGACAGTGCATGGTGGCAGGCAACAAAAAAAGGGAGGGCCATGGTAGCGCATTGCACTGGCAAGACAAGCCAAAGGGGTTAACATCCATGGGAAATATGCCCGTGAAGGACTCCCCCATGCACTACCGAGCGCTCGTCGTGCTGTGCTGCGCCGCTCTGCTTGCCGCCTGCGGCAGCGACAGGCCAAAGACCGACAACCCGGCGCCCGCCCCTGCCCGCTCGGCCAAGGCCGAAGTACCGGGTCCGCTGCCGGCCTACCAGCGCGAGCTGAGCGGCACCTTGCTGGAAATCCCGGCAGGTGCCGACGTGGAACTGGCCTTGCTGGTCATCGACGAACGCGACCGTCCGCAGCGCCTGCTGGCAAGCAGCAAGCTGACCGGTACTGGCCAGGCACTGCCCTACCACCTGCGTTTCAACCCCGAAGCCTTCCCGCCCGGTGCCCGAGTCGAACTGCGTGGCCGCGCCAGCAACTCTGGCCAGCTGATCATGCACCTGCCCCCTGTGCGCATTATCCAGGCACAGACCCAGGCCACAGGCCCGCTGCGTTTCGAGAAGGCGCCGTAAGTGGCGCCGCTGGCCCTGCAACAGGCCCTCAGCGGCCTGATCGGCGAAGCGCGCCTGATCGTCAGCGAACTGCCCGCCTGCGACCTGAAGCTATGGCTGATCGACGACCAGAACATGGATCGCGCCTTCAGCAGCGAAGAAACCCGGCGCATTCTTGAAGAGCCTCCCTATTGGAGTTTCTGCTGGGCCAGTGGGCTGGCAATGGCCCGCTACCTGGCCGAACGCCCAGAGTGGGTGGCGGGCAAGCGCGTGCTGGACTTTGGCGCCGGCTCTGGCATCGCCGGCATTGCTGCTGCACGCGCCGGTGCACTGGAAGTGGTGGCCTGCGACCTCGACCCGCTGGCCCTCGATGCCTGCCGTGCGAATGCAGCACTGAACGGGGTGACACTAAGCTACAGCAGCGATTTCTTTGCCGAGGAAGACCGCTTCGACCTGATCCTGGTTGCCGATGTGCTGTACGACCGCGCCAACCTGCCGCTGCTGGATGCCTTCCTGAGCCGCGGTCGCCAGGCCCTGGTGGCCGACTCGCGAGTACGTGACTTTCGCCACCCGTTGTACCAGCAATTGGGCGTGCTCGAAGCACTGACCCTGCCGGACCTGGCCGAGCCACACGAATTCCGCCGGGTCAGCCTGTACCACGCCAGCCGCGACACCTTATAGTGTTGCCATACACGAGTTTGCGAGAGTCGCGATGACCCAAGACACGCCTTACATTTTCGACGCCACCGATACCACCTTCCAGCAACTGGTGATCGAGAACTCCTTCCACAAGCCGGTGCTGGTAGACTTCTGGGCCGAGTGGTGCGCGCCGTGCAAGGCGCTGATGCCATTGCTGGCAAAGATTGCCGAGGGTTACCAGGGCGAACTGCTGCTGGCCAAGATCAACTGCGACGTGGAGCAACAGGTGGTTGCCCAGTTCGGCATCCGCAGCCTGCCGACAGTGGTGCTGTTCAAGGACGGCCAGCCGGTTGACGGTTTTGCCGGGGCACAACCGGAGTCGGCGATCCGCGCCATGCTCGAGCCGCATGTACAAATGCCAGCCGCGCCCACCGCCTCGCCACTGGAACAGGCTAAGGCGCTGTTTGCCGAAAGCCGTTTTGCCGAAACCGAAGCGCTGTTGCAGGCGCTGCTGGGTGAGGACAACAGCAATGCCGAAGCGCTGATCCTGTATGCCCGCTGCCTGGCCGAGCGTGGCGAGCTGGGCGAAGCGCAAGTGGTGCTGGATGCGGTCAAGACTGACGAACACAAAGCTGCACTGGCCGGTGCCAAGGCCCAGCTGACCTTCCTGCGCCAGGCTGCCAGCCTGCCGGAAGTGGCTGACCTTAAAAGCCGCCTGGCGCAGAACCCGCAAGACGACGAGGCGGCTTATCAGCTGAGCATTCAGCAACTGGCGCGCCAGCAGTACGAGGCGGCGCTGGAAGGGCTGCTGAAGCTGTTCCAGCGTAACCGTGGCTACGAGAACGGGCTGCCGCAAAAGGCGCTGTTGCAGGTGTTCGATTTGCTGGGTGGCGATCACCCGCTGGTTGGTGTTTATCGTCGCAAGCTGTCGGCGGCAATGTTCTGAGTGACCTTGAAGCCTGCGCTGGACCTGTGGGAGCGGGCACGCCCGCGAAGAAACCGACACAGTGGATGGCACCGGCTCTGCCGGTGTTCGCGGGTAAACCCGCTCCTACGGGCGACCGCGCAGACTTTTCAGATTTTGAGCAAGACAGCGCTCACCCTACCCAGTGATAAACCGGCGCATCCACGCCACTCTCCACCTTGACCTCACTGCTGTGCCGCAAACGCACCAGCAGCCGTTTGCCCGCCGCCGTACTCCCGGCCAACCCTTCCAGGCGGTCCAGCAATTCCGGCCCGCTCATCTGTCCTGCCAGACGCAACACATCACGCGCCGCAGCCCACTGAGCGTCATTTTGGCGCGGCCCGGCCACCGCAGCTGTCGCAGCCGCCTGGGCTGCCACCGGCACCTCGGTCTGCCGCCCAAGCTGCGCCCACTCTTCAGGCGTCAGCTCGATGGTCAGGTCCACCGGCCAGTCACCAATCTGTCCACGAACTCTCATGATGCATTCCTTGAACTCACGTCAATGCAGCCATGCTACCGCAACATGAAACCTGTGCCACACAGACTGGCGGCAAGCAGAAAAGTTGTTATAACATAACCGAATCTTTCAGCCCGCTCCGGAGTCGTCCATGCGTCGCCTGCTGCTCGCCCTGCCCTTCGCTTTGCTGCCACTGGCCGTTGCCCATGCCCACGATGACCATGATCATGACCACGCCCACGGCTCGCTCGGCGCCCACGAGCATGGCGTGGCCAAGCTCAACGCGGTACTCGATGGCAATACCCTGGAACTGGAGCTGGACAGCCCGGCAATGAACCTGGTCGGCTTCGAGCATGCCGCCAGCAGCGATGCCGACAAGGCCAAAGTTGCCGCCGTGCGCCAGCAACTTGAACAACCACTGAAGCTGTTCGACCTTTCTGCTGCCGCAGACTGCAAGGAAGAGCAGCAGGCGCTGGAAAGCCCTCTGTTCGGTGACGCTTCGAAGGCCGATGACGATGGTGACGAGCATGAACACGAACACGAACACGGCCATCAGCACAGCGACATCGGCGCCCATTATCAGCTGACCTGCGCCAACCCCGACAAACTGACCCAGCTGGACCTGGCGCCGCTGTTCAAGGCCTTCCCCGCCACCCAGAAAATCAACGTGCAACTGATCGGTCCCAATGGCCAGAAAGGCCTGGAATCCACGCCGGCCAAGGCAGCGGTCGCCTTCTGAATGAACCAGCCGTTGATCGATCTGCATGACCTGGTGTTCGCCTGGCCAGGTCACCCGCCGCTGCTGGATATTCCGGCATTGCGCCTGGACGCTGGTGAGGCACTGTTTCTCAAAGGCCCCAGCGGCAGTGGCAAGACGACCTTGCTGGGCCTGCTGGGCGGGGTGAACGTGCCGGACAAGGGTCGCATCCAGCTGCTCGGCCAGGACCTCGGCAGCCTGAGCCAGGGCGCCCGCGATCGTTTTCGGGTCGATCACACAGGGTACATCTTTCAGCAGTTCAACCTGCTGCCGTTCCTCTCGGTACGTGAAAACGTCGAGCTGCCCTGCCGCTTCTCGCGCAGCCGCAAGGCACGCGCCGAGCAGCGCCATGGCAGTGTTGACCAGGCGGCCAGCACGCTGCTGACCCACCTGGGCCTGGGCGACCCTGCCATGCTTGCCCGCCGCGCCGACAGCCTGTCGATCGGCCAGCAGCAGCGGGTCGCCGCCGCCCGCGCACTGATCGGCCAGCCTGAGCTGGTGATTGCCGACGAACCGACCTCGGCTCTGGATGCAGACACCCGCGAAGCGTTCATCCGCCTGCTGTTCGATGAGTGCCGCGCCGCCGGTGCCAGCCTGCTGTTCGTCAGCCACGACCAGAGCCTGGCACCGCTGTTCGACCGCCACCTGTCGCTTGCTGAACTGAACCGTGCCGCCAAGCCCCGGGAGGCCTGATGTACCTGCTCCGCCTTGCCTTGGCCAGCCTGGCCAACCGCCGCTTCACCGCTTTTCTGACCGCCTTCGCCATTGCCCTGTCGGTGTGCCTGCTGCTGGCTGTTGAGCGGGTCCGTACCGAAGCCCGTGCCAGCTTCGCCAGCACCATCAGCGGCACCGACCTGATCGTCGGCGCACGCTCTGGCTCGGTGAACCTGCTGCTGTATTCGGTGTTCCGCATTGGCAACGCGACCAATAACATCCGCTGGGACAGCTTCCAGCACTATGCACAGGACCCACGGGTGAAGTGGGCAATC
Source organism: Pseudomonas sp. FYR_5 (assembly GCF_043106315.1). NCBI lineage: Bacteria > Pseudomonadati > Pseudomonadota > Gammaproteobacteria > Pseudomonadales > Pseudomonadaceae > Pseudomonas > Pseudomonas sp. FYR_5. The sequence continues at coordinate 15,105 of NZ_JBICMK010000074.1, forward strand.
CCGATCTCGCTGGGCGATTCGCACCGCGGCTACAGAGTGATGGGCACCACCACAGATTACTTCAGCCATTACCAGTACGGCCGCCGCCAGCATCTGCAACTGAGCCAGGGGCGAGAGTTTGCCAACGACCCCTTCGAGGTGGTGCTCGGCGCCGAAGTGGCCGAGGCATTGCACTACAAGCTGGGTGACAGGCTGGTGCTGGCCCACGGTGTGGCCGCAATCAGTCTGGTCAAGCACGACGACAAGCCGTTTACCGTGGTCGGCATACTCAAGCGCACCGGCACACCTGTCGACCGCACCTTGCATATCAGCCTGGGCGGCATGGAGGCGATCCATATCGACTGGCACAACGGCGTACCCGCCCGTGGCGCCGGGCGCATCAGCGCCGAGCAGGCCCGTACGATGGACCTGCAACCTGCTGCCATCACTGCATTCATGCTTGGCCTGAACAGCAAGATCGCAACCTTCAGTCTGCAGAGGGAAATCAACGAATACCGCAGCGAGCCGTTGCTGGCGATCCTGCCTGGGGTCGCCCTGCAAGAGCTGTGGAGCCTGATGGGCACCGCAGAGCAGGCATTGTTCGTGGTGTCACTATTCGTGGTGCTGACCGGTTTGATCGGCATGCTCACGGCGATTCTCACCAGCCTCAACGAACGCCGCCGAGAAATGGCGATCTTGCGCTCGGTCGGGGCCCGGCCTTGGCATATTGCAGGGTTGCTGGTACTTGAAGCACTGTCACTGGCGTCGGTCGGGATCGTGGCCGGGCTTGGCTTGCTATATGCGGGTATCGCCCTGGCACAGGGGTATGTGCAGGCCAACTATGGTTTGTATTTGCCACTGGCTCTGCCAAGTACTCATGAATGGACCTTGCTGGCTATCATCATGGGGGCCGCGTTGCTGATGGGCAGCGTGCCGGCGTGGCGGGCTTACCGCCAGTCGCTGGCCGACGGCCTGTCCATCCACCTCTGAGTGCGCGTAATGATCAAACACCTCACCGCCTGCCTCGCGGGCACGCCCGCTCCCACAGGGAGCCCCGCAGGCTTCGGACCTTGTGCAGTACCTATGGGAACGGGCATGCCCGCGAAGAGGCCGGCAATGCACATGCTGCTGGCCCTGCTGTTGCTGGTAGCGATGCCTCTGTGGGCCGCCGAACCCAAGGAGCTGGACTGGCCCGCGCTGATCCCTGAAGGTGCACCGGTCATCCCGCCGCAACTGGCTCCGCTGCACGACATGTCACAGCTCAGCAGCGCATTGTCTGCCGAATCCGCCCCGCCCGCGCGCCAGCAGGCGCCCGACGCGCCAGTGGTAAAAAGCCTCGACGGCCAACAGGTCAAACTGCCCGGCTACATCGTGCCCCTGGAGGTCAGCGAGGAAGGCCGCACCACCGAATTCCTGCTGGTCCCTTACTATGGCGCGTGCATCCACGTGCCGCCGCCACCACCGAACCAGATCGTGCATATTTTCAGCGAGATGGGCGTGCGCGTCGAAGACCTCTACCAGCCCTACTGGATCGAGGGAAAGATGCAGGTTAGAGCGTCCAGCAGCGAGCTGGCCGACGCTGGCTACCAAATGGAAGCCGAGAAAATCTACGCTTATGAGCTGAGATGAGAACTGTTTCGAATTCGTGAAGACGCTTCGTTGAGCTGGGTCAAACTTTCCGTTTAACCAGCTCCGTACCATTGGACTACTCGATTAATAACGTCCTTTGGGAGCTTCCATGAACAAGTCCTTGCTGGGTGCCTCGCTTGTGGCCCTTGCGCTCGCCGCCCCTGCCGCCCACGCCTATCAGGCGGGGGACATGATCCTGCGCGCAGGCGCCATCACCACCGCCCCGAACGAGAGCAGCGGCGACCTCAAGTTCGACGGTAACAAGGTGTCGGGCACCAAGGCGACCCTGGACAGCGATACCCAGTTGGGCCTGACCTTTGCCTACATGCTCACCGACCACATCGGCCTGGAGCTGCTGGCAGCTACCCCGTTCAAGCACACTGTCGCCGTAAAAGGTCTGGGCGGCGGGCTGGACGGCAAGCTGGCGGACATCAAGCAACTGCCGCCGACGCTGTCGCTGCAGTACTACCCAATGGAGCCAAATTCGCGCTTCCAGCCGTACGCTGGCGTCGGTATCAACTACACCCTGTTCTTTGACGAAGACTTGAGCAGCGCACGCAAGCAACAAGGCTTCAGCAACCTCAAGCTGCAGGATTCGGTAGGTATCGCCGGCCAACTGGGCATGGACTACATGCTGACCGACAACCTGCTGGTAAACGCCTCGGTCTGGTACGTCGACATCGACACCAAGGCCAGCGTCAACGGCCCGACCGCCCTTGGCTACAGCAAGACCAAGGTCGACGTCGACGTCGACCCGTGGGTATACATGGTCGGCCTAGGCTACAAGTTCTGACCTGAACATTGCAGGGCGGCCTCGGCCGCCCTCGCGCGCTGCAGCCATAGCCAGTAGCACAGCGCGGCGGCACTGATGCCCATGCCAAGCCCACACACCGCAACCCAGCCCCAGTGTGCAAACACCCAGCTCGCCAACACCGCCCCCAAACCGCTGCCCAGCGAATAGCAACACATGTAGGCGCCGATCAAACGGCTAGCCATCGCACCACGTCCGGTCAGCAACAGGCTCTGGTTGGTAACATGCACTGCCTGCACGGCAAAATCCAGCATCAGCACACCCAGCACAAAGGCCAGCAATGAATGCTCGACGAACGCTGTTGGCAGCCACGACAACGTCAGCAGGGCCAACGACACCCCGGTTGTACGCTCACCCCGCCCATGGTCGGCCAGACGCCCGGCATGCGAAGCCGCCAGCGTACCCACGACACCTGCCAGGCCAAACAGGCCGATCTCGGTATGGCTCAGCGCCAGCGGCGCAGCGCTTAGCGGCATGACCATGGCGCTCCAAAGCACGCTGAATGCAGCGAAGATCAATACACCGAACACGCCGCGCTGGCGCAGCAACCTGTCGTGCCGATACAAACTGAACTGGGCCATGATCAGCGCCCGGTAACGCGGCCGGCTCCTCATCGGCTGCCCGCCGGGCAGACTGCGCCACAGCACCAGCGCCAACAACATCAAGAGCCCTGCGGCGACCAGGTACACACTTCGCCAACCGGCCAGGTCGGCAAGCCCGCCCGAAGCCAGCCGTGCCAGCAGAATGCCCAGCACCACACCACTGGTGACAGTGCCTACCGCCTGCCCTTGCTGGCCAGGTGAGGCCAGGCTCGCGGCATGAGCCACCATCACCTGCACCATGACGGCCATCAACCCGGTGATAGCCAGAGCCAGCAGCAATATTGCCCAGTTCGGCGCCATGCCAACGCCGACCAGCGCAAGCGCCGAGAACAGCAACTGGCCAAGCAACAGACGTTTACGGTCGACCAAGTCCCCGAGCGGCACAATCAGTAGCAGCCCCAGGGCGTAGCCCGCCTGGGTCGCGCCGACTACCCAGCCAATCTGCTGCTGCGCCACCCCCAACTCAGCAGCCATCGACTCAAGCAGCGGTTGAGCGAAGTACACCGTCGCCACAGCCATCGCACTGGTGGTGGCAAGCAACAGGGTTATCCAGCGTGTCAGCGAAGGTATCATCGGGCAAGCCTCTGGAATCTGGTTTCAATTTGAAACCACACGCTGGCTATTTAACAAAAGTGGTTTTAATCTGCAACCAGATAATCAAGACAGGCGTGCCCTATGCTCGATGAAAACAATGCGCAGTGCCCCGTGGCCCGGGCTCTGGAGGTGCTGGGTGACCGTTGGGCGCTGATGATCCTGCGCGATGCCTTTGACGGCCTACGGCGTTTCAGTGAATTTCAGAAGAACCTGGGGCTGGCGAAGAACATCCTCACCTCGCGGCTAAAGCTGTTGGTGGAAAGTGGGTTACTGATGACACAGCCGGCATCGGATGGCAGTGCCTACAAGGAATATGTGTTGACCGATAAAGGGCGGTCGGTGTTTCCAGTGGTGATTGGTTTGAGGCAGTGGGGGGAGCGGTTTCTGTTCGAGGCGGGTGAAACGCGTTCGGAACTGGTGGACGGCGTGACGGGGCAAGCGCTTGAGATATTGCAGGTCCGCAGCCAGGATGGGCGGGCCTTACATCCCGAAGATTGCCAGCGCAGAAGGGTGCGGCATGGGTGATTTCAGGGCCGCGGCGCAGCCCCGAGGGGTTCAGCCTTTACCGAGAAGCTTTGCCAGGCCTTCAACCATCGGCGTCACCTGCGCAAAATCGAACCGCGCCAACAACCGCTGGTTATCCGCTCGCGAATGGCGGATATCACCCGATCGCGCCGCCGCATAGCTGATCGCTGGCAAGCGCCCCACAACCTTCTCCAGCGCAGCCAGCAACTGGTTCAGTGAGGTCGCCTGGTTCAGCCCGATGTTCACCGCCCCCTCCTCGACCTGCGGCTGCTCCAGTGCCTGCACCATCACCTGCACCAGGTCGCCCACGTAAAGGAAGTCCCGCGTCTGCTCGCCATCACCGAACACTGTAATCGGCAAGCCCTGTACAGCACGCTCGCAGAAGATGCTGATCACCCCGGAATACGGTGAGGAAGGGTCCTGCCGTGGCCCGAAGATGTTGAAGAAGCGGAACACCACCGGCTCCAGGCCATGCTGGCGGCGGTAGAAGTCCAGGTACTGCTCACTGGCCAGCTTGTCCACGGCATAAGGTGTCAACGGCGCCTTGGGTGTGTCTTCGGAAATCGACTCCCCTTCACCATTGTTGCCGTACACCGCTGCGCTGGAGGCGAACAGCACCCTACGCAGCCCATGCACGCGCATGGCTTCGCAAACGTTGAGGGTACCGATGAAGTTACTCTGGTGAGTACGCACCGGGTCTTCGACCGAGGCCTGAACCGAGGCCACCGCGGCCAGATGCACCACAGCACGGCAACCAGCCGCAGCCTGAGTGACCAGCCCGGCATCGGCAACATCACCTTCGATCAGTTCCAGCCGGGGGTGGTCGACCTGCAGATTGCTTCGTCGGCCGGTGGAGAAGTCGTCGAGAATGCGTACGGCGTAACCTTTGTCCAACAACGCATCGCACAGGTGGGAGCCAATGAAGCCGGCACCGCCGGTGATCAGGATGGGGGCGTCAGCGTCAGCCATGGCGGTAGAACCGGTCCAGTAGAGGTGGCAAGCCAGCGCGCCAGGCACGCGGCTTGATACCGAAGGTATGAAGGATTTTCTTGCAGGCCAGTACCGCATGCTGTGGCTCTTCGCTGGCATCCGGACGCGCGGCATGGGCCTGCGCCGTGGGGGCCTGCACGGCCAGCTGGCGGTATTGACCGGCCTCGGCGAGGATCGCCTGGCCCAGCGCCAGCGGCGTGGTCGCCTCATTGCCGGCGTAATGGTAGGTGCCCCACAGCGGCGCATTGCAATCAAGTTGCTTGAGTACCGACAGGATCACTCGGGCGGCATCATCGATCGGCGTCGGGTTGCCACGTCGATCATCGGCCAGCAGCAGCTCTTGTGGTTGCTCGGCACGGGTCAGGAAGCGGCCCAACGCGCCATCGATACTCTCATCCAGCAACCAGCCAAAGCGCAGCAGCACATGCTGCGGGCAGGTCGCACGCACGCTCTGCTCGATGCGCCAAAGGGCCTGGCCACGCAAGCCCAGCGGCACTGGCTCGTCCTTTTCGCTATAGGCCGTGGCCCGCGAACCATCGAACACACGGTAGCTGGATGGCTGCACCAAGGTGATCTGATGGTGCTGGCACAGCTCTGCCAACCGCTCCACCGCCCGCTCCTGTTGGGCCAGGCGCTGCTCGCTGACCGACTCGGCCTGGAACCAGTCGAAGTAATAGGCCAGGTTGACCAGCGCGTCGGGGCGATGGTCATCGAGCAGCTGAGTGAGGCTTGAGGGCGCCCAGCCGTTCTCGGGCGGGCGCGGTGCCAGGAATGCGATGTCCTCCTCGGCCCCAAGACGAATCAGCGCTTGCCCGAGGGCATTGCCACCACCCAACAGCATTAGGCGCATACGCATAGAGTCAGCAGATCCGGAGAGGTTGATGGAGTAAAGGGGTTATTTTGCGGTTTCCTGCCCGGGAAGTCCAACACCGGCCCCGTTGGATGCCGCAGGCGGGAGCGAT